>JAEEHC010000048.1 GCA_016280635.1 Erysipelotrichaceae bacterium | reverse complement strand
GGGGAAGAGCAGCCAGATGATATATGAGAAGTGGGCGAATCTGAGATTCAAGTATCGGAGCAGGGAATTCTGGTGTCGAGGGTACTATGTAGACACAGTGGGAAAGAACACGAAAAGGATACAGGAGTACATAGCGAATCAACTGAAAGAGGATAAGATAAGCGAGCAGTTGACGTTGGAATTTGAAGACCCGTTTACGGGGAAGAAGAAATAGAAGGAGTGCGTTTCGCAGACCATTTTAGCGCTGTAAAGCGCCGCTTTGAGAGCAGGGCTATGCCCGCATATGAAAATCCACCAGTTTCACTGGTGGATCATTAATGTTAGAAAAAAGCAGAGGATGACTCTGCCTGATTATCTTGTCTTTGAGTAAAGACAGCGCTTATATTTTGATCCCCAACTCTTTTCATAGGCGATGTTTTCACTGGCCAGGATGTCTTTGAAGGTCTTAAGGTGGTCGTGCGGACTTTTGACCTCGTACTCGATCTCATAGTCTGTCTGACCATTATAGTGGTTGATGTCAAAGCACAGTTCAGCTAGCTCATTTTCGTAAACAGCCCGATCTGTTGTCAGAGAGCCCAGGATCTGAAATGGCGGCTCGATCCTGAAAGCCTTCAGCGTTTCCCTGATATCCGGATCGTCAAAGAAGCGGCCGGAAAAAACCTTTTCATATTCAACGGTCTGCCCGTTGACATAGTACTTCAGAGTAAAGAGAAATTCACCATCGCGCTCTCTTATCCGGAAAGCGTAATGGGAGAGATCATTGGTAACAAAGTATGTGTTGACCTGCCTGACAAAGTTCAGGGGCTGGTAACGGGCAGTAATTCGCTCGAACTCTTCCCGGCTGACCAGGGTCTTCAATTCCAATTCAACTTGACCTTTCATATAGAACAATCACCGCCTGATATGATACAATAATTAATTGAAGAAAGGAACAGGCTGATGAAAAAGTTCGCAATCATATCCCGGGAAGATGATGTTTCCGTCAAGATTTCCGCAACGATTCAGAATCAGCTGCTGGCTGCCGGAATGCAGTATTCCGATGATAAGCCGGAAATCGTCTGCACGATTGGCGGCGATGGGACGTTCCTTTCGGCAATCCACAAGTATCTTGGTATTCTGGATCAGGTAGTCTTTGTCGGCCTGCACACCGGTACATTGGGCTTCTTTGCCGATTATACGCTGAAGCAGATCAACGAATTCGTTCGGGACATTGCAACCGGAACACCGAAGATCGAAAGAAAGGCTCTGCTCAGAATTCACCTTTCTTCAATAAACCGGGATTGCTACGCCGTTAACGACATGCTGCTGCAGCGCCCGCATACCCAGCACGTTGACGTTTATGTCAACGACAAAAAACTGGAGACCTTCCACGGCACCGGACTGCTGCTGTCAACGCAGATTGGCTCGACAGCCTATAACCGCTCGATTGGCGGCGCCGTTGTGGAACCGGGTCTGGAGATCATGCAGCTGAGCGAACTGGCCGGCATTCATCACCGCCACTACCGTTCACTCAGTAATTCGCTGATCGTTTCCGGCAACAATCAGATCAGGTTCGTTTCTGAGGATTTCAGCGATACCACGCTCAGTTTTGACCGCTATGAGATCAAGCTGCCAAAGAAGGAAACGATCGTCTGTACATTATCTGATCTTAAAGTTCAGCTTGCTCATTATCACGAGCCGGACTGGGTTAGTCATCTTGAGCAGCTTTATTAGCAAAGTTAGGGGAGTTTGTAATGAAGAAACAATGGTACGCACTGCTTGACAGCATGAAGTTACCGCTGGCGGTTCTGCTCATCGGGCATCTGCTGATGGGTTTGAATGTCATTACCGTAAATAACACACTGGTTTCCACGATGCTGGAGACTTTGAAATACATCGGCTACTTCATGGTCGATCTTTTGCCGTTGATTGTCATCATCGCCTATTTCGGCCGTAAGTTTGAAGATTCCGCACCGGTAAATGCCGGTATCCTCTGCTATCTGATCCTCAATGTCATTACCATGTTCTTCAGCCGCAGTTCGCTGGCTTCCTATTTTTATACTGATCTGTTCTCCCTCGGCCTAGATGCCGATACGACGATCAGACCTCTGAACATGGGCTTGCTGGCATCAGTCATCGTCATCTTCATCGTCAACTTCACTTACCGCTCCAGCCGCAAGCGCTATAATTACGGCATCCTTCCTTTCATCAGCAATGATGTCTGGTTTTTGATCAGCGCAATGCTGTTTACGGGAATTGCCGGAGCGCTGATTGTCTGGCAGTATCCGACGATTGCCCGCTTCGTAGTCAAGTGCATGCGCTTTGTCGCTGTGAACAATACCAACCCGGCCAGCCTGTTCCTGTACAGCCTGTACGATAAGGTTATGAGCCTTACCGGTCTGCACGGGATCGTTGAGAAAGGCTTCTGGTTCGGTGAGTTCGGCGGCAGCTGGGTTGACAGCTCCGCGGTCAGCTATGTCGGCGATGCCAGCATCTGGAACGCTCAGATTGCCGCTGATACGCTGGCAAAGGGCGTAGGCCGCTACAGCACGAATTACTATGTTGTCAATCTGTTCATGATACCGGCCTTACTGCTCGGTTATCTTCTGACGATCCGCGATAAGTTTGAACTGCGGAGAACCTGGGGTACCTGCCTGGTAGGCTTAGTGTGTTCGTTATTATGCGGCAGCGCACTTCCGGTAGAACTTACTCTGCTATTCATTGCCCCGGGGCTTCTGGGCATTCATGTCATTCTGTCGTCTCTTTCCAGCATGGCGCTGGCCCTGCTGAATGTTCAGCTTGGCTTCACCGTTACCGCCGGAAGCAACTATGCCAGTGCCGGAACCCTGCTTGATTTCATCCGTTATTTCCGCGCCGCTTCGCTGCACAGCGTAGCCCTCAAGGTGCTGATTGTGGGAGCGATCTGCTTTGTTGTCTATCTGCTTCTGGTCTTCCTCTATTACCGTTTCATGTCTCAGGATTTCCTGGACAGTGAAGAAGGAAAGCGGGAAATGAAGGCCTTTGTCAAGGCACTGGGCGGACTGAACAACATCAAGATGCTGACCTATTCACCGCTGAGCATCATCGCCGTACTGCATGACAATGAGAAACTCGATCCCAAGGCTCTCCTGGAAACCAGGGCATTCCTGGTCAAGGAGAGGTACTTCGGCTACCACATTGAATATGGACCGGGCAGCCCGGCCTTATGCCGGATGATCAGGAAGGAAAAGAAGGAATTGGCCGAAGTCATGGCATACCACAGAGAGGCCTGAACATGAATCCGCAATATACACCAATGATGCAGCATTATTTGGAAATAAAAGCCAAGTATCCAGATACTTTGGTTTTTTATCGTTTAGGCGACTTCTACGAAATGTTTTTCGACGATGCCAAAACGGCATCCCATGAACTGGACCTGGTGCTGACCGGCAGAAATGCCGGCGTGGAGGAAAGAGTGCCGATGTGCGGCGTTCCCTTCCACGCCGTAACCGGCTACATTCAGAGACTCATAAACAAGGGCTACAAGGTAGCGATCGTTGAGCAGCTGGAAGATCCGGCGGATGCTGTCGGGCTGGTAAAGAGAGACGTCATCAAGGTCGTTACTCCGGGCACCATCATGGATGAGCTGACTGACGAGAGAGCCAGTGTATATCTGGCCGCCATCAGCGATTACGGTTACGGCTACGGTCTGGCCATCTGCGAAACGACGACCGGAGAGACCCGGGTAATCAGCCTGAAACATGACCGCTCTCTGTTGATCCAGACCCTCATCAGCAACGACATAAGAGAAGCCGTTGTTGCTGATGACTTTGATATGAGCGTCCGGAAAGACATCGAAGGCGAAACCGGAATAACGGTATCCGTCTGTGATCAGACTGAAATTGACGATCAGTATCTTTCCCTCTGTCAGCTGATTGAAGAAGTTCATCTGCGTCAGGCCATCGGCCGGCTCTTAAACTACCTGCAGATCACCCAGAAGCGCAGCATGTCGCATCTGCGGTCGTTCAGCTACAGTGAAAGCGAAGAATATCTGGGCATGGATTTCTCCACCATTACCAACCTGGAACTCATTCAACCCTCCCGCAGCAATGTCAAGGCGATCACCCTTTATTCCTTCTTAGATAAAACCAGAAGCGCCATTGGCTCCCGCAAGCTGAAGAACTGGATCAGCCGTCCGCTCAGAAATGAGCAGAAGTTGAACCAGAGGCTGGACATGATTGAGTATCTGAACCGCAACTTCATCAAGAGAGAGGAACTCAAGGAAAAGCTCAGTGAGCTTTACGACATTGAAAGAATCGCTGCCAAGATTGCCTATGGCAGCGCCAATCCCAAGGACTGTCTCAGGCTCAGAAAGAGCCTGGAAGTTGTGGAAGCCATTTTGAAGACCGTTCATGAGAGTGGCCTGTATCCGGAATATGATGGCATCGACAACTGCCGTGATGTTTATGAACTGCTTGCCGACGCGCTGGTTGAAGATCCGCCGCTGCTGCTCAGCGATGGCGGCGTTTTCAGGGAAGGTTACAGCCAGCAGCTTGACGAATACCATCGGATCACTTCCGACGGTCAAAGCTGGATCGCCCAGCTGGAACAGCAGGAAAAGGACCGCACCGGCATTAAAACGCTGAAGATCGGCTATAACCGGGTCTTCGGATATTACATTGAAATATCCAAGGGCCAGGTTCCTCTGGTTCAGGAAGAATGGGGATATACCCGTAAACAGACGCTGACGACCTGCGAGCGCTACATTACCCAGCAGCTCAAGGAGCAGGAAGACGTCATACTCCATGCCCAGGAGCGTGCCATTAAACTGGAGAGCAGTCTTTTCAGCGAACTTACCGACAAGCTAAAAAAGAGGATTGCCAGCCTCCAGGCACTGGCAGACTGCCTGGCCGTGACCGATGCCGTTTACAGCCTGAGCGTGATCAGTTCTTCCCACGGTTATGTAAGACCGGAATACTCTCACGACGGGGTCATCGACATCAAGGCCGGACGCCATCCGATCCTGGATTCCTTCAAGGACATCAGATATGTCGCCAATGACATTTACATGGACAACAAGATCAGTTCCCTGATCATCACCGGCCCGAACATGGGCGGCAAGAGCACCTACATGCGCCAGTGTGTTCTGTTGGCCATCATGGCCCAGATCGGCTGTTTCCTGCCGGCCAAGAAGGCCATCATACCTATATTTGACCAGATCTTCACCCGGATCGGTTCAAGCGATGACATTCTGGCTGGTCAGTCCACGTTCATGATGGAAATGACCGAGGCGAACTACGCCCTGCAGAATGCGACCAGAGACTCCCTGATCATCTTTGATGAGATCGGCCGGGGAACCTCGACCTATGACGGCATGGCTCTGGCTCAGGCCATACTGGAATACATAGACGGAGCCATCGGTGCCAAGATCATGTTCAGCACTCATTATCATGAACTGACTTCGCTGGAAAACAACATGGAACACGTCCGCAACAAGAACGTTGCCGTAGAAGAAAGCGACGGCAAGGTCACTTTCCTGTATAAGGTAAAGGACGGCAAGGCCAACCGCTCTTACGGCATTCATGTCGCCTCGCTGGCCAAGCTGCCGGAGGCGGTCATTGAAAGAGCCAAGATGCTGCTGAAGGGTTTTGAGAATACCCGCCGCCACAACAACGACCAATCCCAGATCGTCATGATGGAAGTCATACCCAATGATGTACGGGAGATCAGGGACATCCTGAAAAGCGCCGATCCGAATAACATGACCCCTCTGGAGGCTTTGCAGTTATTGGCTCAGCTGAAAGGAAAACTGAAAGATGAGTAGGATCAATGTACTTGATGACCACCTGACCAACATGATCGCGGCCGGTGAGGTCGTGGAACGGCCGATGGGCGTAGTCAAGGAACTGGTGGAAAACAGCATCGATGCCAATGCCGGAAAAATTGAGATCCGGATCGTTAACGGCGGCATGGAAAGCATCGAAGTAGTCGATGATGGCTGCGGCATGGACAAGGTCGATGCCACCATGGCGTTTCAGCGCCACGCCACCAGCAAGATCAGAGAAACACAGGACCTTTGGAGCATTCAGACCATGGGCTTCCGCGGTGAGGCTCTGCCTTCGATCGCCTCTGTCAGCAAGGTCAGAATGACGACCTGTGACGGCAGCGATTCCACTCTGGTAAGGATCGAATACGGACAGATCAAGGAAGTGCGGCCGATCGCGGCCAACCCGGGAACAGACATCCTGGTTGAAGGACTTTTCTATCGGACGCCGGCCCGGCTCAAGCATTTGAAGAGCGGTAATGTTGAAACCAACATGATCCTTGATCTGGTACAGAAGATTGCGCTGGCCCATCCGGAGATTGCCTTTGAACTCTACAGCGATGATAAACTGAGAATGCAGACGAACGGTTCCGGATCTCTTCAGGAAGCCATTATGGCCATTTATGGTCTGGAGGTTGCCCGCAAGAGCCTGCCGATCAGTTTCTCTGATTACGATTTCCGCGTGGAAGGCTATCTGATTTCCCCGGTAATCACCAGATCAAACCGTCAGTACATCAATGTCAGCATGAACGGCCGCGTGATTCGCTCTCTGCCGCTGCAGAAGGCCATCATTGACGGCTACCGTGAGTTCATGATGCCGGACCGCTTCCCAATCGTCGTGCTGAACATCAATGCCGATTATCAGCTGGTGGATGTCAATGTCCATCCCAGCAAGTGGGAGATCCGCATCTCCAAGGAGAAGGCACTTTACAGCCTGCTGAGCGAAAACATCAGCCGGACGCTGCGCGAGCAAACCCGGCCAAGCGACATGGTTGTCGAACATGTCAGTCCGGCCGAGACGGTGGAGTACTCACAGCCTCAGCAGCCTCAGGCGGAACTGCGCTTTGAAGAACAGAAGATGACCTATACGACCGAGGAAACCCTACAGAGGTTCAACTACCTCGGCCAGCACCATGGCAAGTACATTCTGGCTTATGATGAGGAAAACATCTATATCATCGACCAGCATGCTGCCATGGAACGTTGCATGTATGAGGAGATACAGCAGCAGATCTCAGCTAAGGCGGTTGACTGTCAGCCGCTGCTGATCCCGTTGATAATTGAAATAACACCGGCACAGATGAACCAGCTTGAACGGATCAATGAGATGCTGGAGTGCATAAACCTGAAACTGGAGCCTTTCTCCCTCACCAGCGTGGCCGTGCGTGAACTGCCGACCTTCGTTGAAGGCGATGAAGAGGCCTTCATCAGGGAACTGATCGAGCAGATAACCAATGACCGGGAGATGAGCGTGCTGGATATCCGCAAGGAGAAAATCGCCTCCATGGCCTGTCACGCATCCGTAAAGTTCAATTCCTATCTGACTCCAGAGGAAAGCCGGCGGCTATTGGCCCGGCTGTCACGCTGCAGCCAGCCATTTAACTGCCCGCACGGCAGGCCAACCATGCTGGCGATCAGCGACCGTCAGCTGGAGAAGGAGTTCAAGCGTGTCTGAGATTCTGGTCATTGTCGGACCGACTGCTTCCGGAAAGAGTGCGCTGGCCATTGATCTGGCCGGCAGGTTTAATGGTGAGATCATCAATGGTGATTCCGTTTCCGTCTATAAGGAACTGAACATCGGTTCAGCCAAGACCCCGCTCAGCGAGCAGAATGGCATCCCTCATCATCTGCTGGACTATGTTGATGTCAGGGAAGACTACAGCGTAGCGCGCTTTCAGAAGGACTGCCGTCAGGCGATAGCAGAGATTTCAGGCCGGGGAAAGCTGCCGATCGTTACCGGCGGAACCGGGCTTTACATCAAGGCCATGTTGTACGACTATGACTTCCCTCCGGACGAAGGCGGAAAAACCAGCGATTACAGCGGACTGAGCAACGAAGAACTATATGAGCTGCTGGTTAAGAAAGATGAAAAAAGCGCTCAGACCATTCATCCCAACAACCGCAAGAGAGTCATCAGGGCTCTGCAGATCGCTGACAGCGGCGTTTTGAAATCGGAAAACGAAGCGGCCCAGAAACATGAACCGCTCTATGACAGCCTGATCATTGGGCTGACGATGAACCGTCAGACGCTTAGAAATCGTATCGACCGTCGGGTTGACATGATGATGCAGGCCGGCTTGCTGGAAGAGGTAAGGCAGCTGCACGAGAAGTATTCTTTTGACCAGCATTGTTTCAGTGCCATCGGTTATCGGGAATTCCGGCCGTACTTTGCCGGAGAGCAGTCCCTGAATGAGACTGTAGAGCTGATTAAGACGCATACCCGGCAATTCGCCAAGCGGCAGTACACCTGGTTCAATCACCAGTTGCCGGTATGCTGGTTTGACATTGAAACCGAAGGCTTTGAAAGGGATATCGAAGAAAAGATAAGGGAGTTTCGCAGATGAAGGAAAGATTTATCCGCATTGAAACACTTATTGGAAAGCAGAAGGCTCAAAAACTTTATGAAGCTTCCGTCATGGTTGTCGGACTGGGCGGTGTTGGCGGCTACGCTGCCGAGGCGCTGGTTCGCTGCGGCATTGGGCATCTGACCGTCATTGACCATGATGTGGTTGAGCCCTCCAACTTCAATCGCCAGATTCTGGCGGTTGAGGAAAACCTTGGTGAAAAGAAGACCGAAGCATTTCGCCGCCGGGCGGAAAGCATCAATCCGGATGTCCGGATCAGCTGTCATGACAGTTTCCTGAACGCTGACAATCTGGATAGTTTCTTTTCGGAAAGAATTGACTATGTCGTTGACGCCATTGATACGCTCACCAGCAAGGTAGCGCTGTGGAAATACTGCCAGGAAAAGGGCATTGGGATCATCAGCTGCCTGGGTACGGCAAAGAAGCTGGACCCTACCAGACTGCAGGTAACGACGCTTGATAAAACGGAATATGATCCAATGGCCAAGGCACTGCGGCAGATTGCCCGCAAGAATGCGGTCGGTCTGAAGATACCGGTAGTTTACAGCCGGGAAGAACCTTTGAACCGCAGTTCGGAAGTGCTGGGATCAATGGTCTTTGTTCCGGCCAGCGCCGGATTGCTGTGTGCGCAGAAGGTCATCAGCGACCTTATTGACAACAAAGACGATTAATGTAGAATAGAAGTCCGGAGGGATAACATGAAGCTGATAGTCGGTTTGGGAAATCCAGGAGACAGGTATGAAAGAACCAGGCATAATACCGGGTTTTTGACCATGGATATCATCAGCCGGCAGCTGGGCATTCCGGTAACCCGCCGGGCATTTGAGGCCCTGATCGGTAAAGGAACGGTAAACGGTGAACCGGTGGTTCTCATGAAACCGCAGACCTACATGAACGAGTCCGGACGGGCCGTCGGCAAGGCCGCTGCCTACTACAAGCTGGACCGGGAAAAGGACATCCTGATCATCTATGATGATCTGGACTTGCCGGTAGGGAACATCAGGCTGCGCAGCAGCGGATCCGATGGCGGACACAACGGTATCAAGAGCATCATCTCCCATCTGTCAACCAGACGCTTCAACCGCATCCGTGTCGGTATTGACAAGGATCCCCGGATTCCGACCATCGATTATGTGCTGGGAAAAGTCCGCAAGGAGGACCAGCAGGCTTATCAGCAGGCTCTGGAAAGAGCGGCTGAAGCGGCCGTAAAATTCATCGATACGCCTTTTGACAAGGTTATGAATGTCTACAATGTGAAGGAGAAAAATGAATGAATTGTTCCGGCTGATGGCCAATGACCCGGCCGTGATCGCGTTTAACAAGCATCAACCCGGACTGAGCTGTCTGGGGGATGTTGAAGAGACCCTGATCATTGCCGAGAGTTTCCGTCAGCAACCCCGAAATATTGTCGTAGTCAAGGAAAATGTCTTCACAGCACAGCAGCTTTACAACAGGTTATACCCCCTGGTAAAGGATGACGTGCTGCTTTTCAGCGTGGAGGAATCACTGCGCGTCGAGGCCGTAGCGGCCTCACCGAGCAATTATGCCAACCAGATGAACGTGTTGGCTTCCCTTTGTCTGCAGGAACATCCGAAGATCATCGTCACCCACAGCATGGCTCTGATCCGCTATCTGCCGGCCCGGGAGACTTTCCGCAATCACATACTCGATCTGAAGGTCGGACAGAGCTGGAACATGGAACAGTTGAGAAAAAAGCTGATCATTTCCGGCTACCGTCAGACTTCCCGCATCGATCAGCCGCTGACCTTCTCCCTGCGCGGCGGGGTAATCGATGTCTTCTCCATTCAGTATGACCGGCCGGTCAGAATCGAGTTTTTTGACGAGGAGATCGACTCTCTGCGTTTCTTTGACATTTCTTCGCAGCGAACGGTTCAGAAAACGGAAGAAGTACGGTTGGTTCCGGCCAGTTCGCTGATCTACGATGAGGACTTCTCGCAATTGAAAGGGAAGATAATGAAACAGCTGGAAAGGGACCGCAGCAAGGCTACGGATTTCGGGCTGCTGAAGGAAGCGGTAGAACGCGATTTGGAATATCTGGAAAACCACATCACTGAACGCTATCTGTATCGCTATCAGACTTTTTTCCAGAATAATGTTACCCTGCTGGATTATGTTGATGATCCCGATGTCATCATCACTCCGACGGAAGCAGTGGAAAACTCCCTGGAGTTTAATCTGCGGGAAAATGATGAATACATAACCGAACTGTTCATGGATAACCGCGCGCTGAACGTGCATGCGGTCTTTGCCGATTTTGACCGAGAGGTTGCCCGCTTTCACCCCTACCGGATCTCCGGCGTCTTTGAAAGCGGCAGCAGCATTAAGTCTGATGTCCGGCTTTCCTACTTTCCCCTGCTGCCGTTGGATAAGGCCGTTGATGAGATCATCAGGCTGTCGGACAGCTGCAACGTTCATGTCTCCCTGAGTCAGGGGCAGTTGGAATTGCTGAAAGACCATTTCAGCTCACGCAAGCTCAAAATGGAGGATTATGTCAGCATCTGCGAGCAGGAGCTGACCGAAGGCTTCAATTATCATGATGAGATGTATCTGAGTGCCCGGGAACTGTTTGGCGTCCGTCAGATCAACGGCCGCTTTGACAGCAAGTTCCGGGAAGCAGTAGTGCTGGACAGCTATCAGGACCTCAAGCAGGGAGATTATGTCGTTCACAGCAAGTACGGCATCGGCATCTATGAAGGGATTATTACCCGGGAAATAATGAATCATCAGCAGGATTACCTGCAGATCCGCTATCGCGACAACGATGCCCTGCTGGTTCCGCTGGAGCAGTTCAAACTGGTCCGCAAGTTCGTGGCTGCCGAGGGTGTCGGCGTGAGACTGAACAAGTTGGGGACCAACAGCTGGAACAAGGCCAAGGAAAAGATCAGCCAGGAAGTCAATGACATTGCTGAAAGGTTGATGGAGCTTTATTCCGCCCGTGAGCAGAACATAGGCTTTGCCTTCAGCCGGGACGATGAGTATAGCCGTCAGTTTGAACGCAACTTTCCTTATGCCCTGACCGATGACCAGATCAAGGCGATCGCCGAGGTCAAGTATGACATGGAACAGCCCAAGCCGATGGACCGGCTTTTATGCGGCGATGTCGGCTTTGGCAAGACGGAAGTAGCCATGGTAGCGGCTTTCAAGGCCTGCAAGGACCTTAAGCAGGTCGCTTATCTGTGCCCGACAACCATCCTTTCCCGCCAGCACTACAATACCTTCAAGGAGCGCTTCAAGGATTTCCCCGTCAGTGTGGAGATCATTAACCGCTATGTGCCGGATAACGAACAGAAGATCATTCTGCAGCGGCTGAAAGAGGGAAAGGTCGACATCCTCATCGGTACTCACCGTCTGCTGAGCCGGGATGTTCAGTTTGCTGATTTGGGCTTACTGATCATTGATGAGGAGCAGCGCTTCGGTGTTCAGGCTAAGGAGAAGATCAAGGAACTGAAGAAGACCATTGACGTACTTTCTTTGAGCGCGACGCCGATACCGCGAACCATGCAGATGTCGTTGGTGGGAGTCATGTCGCTTTCTCAACTGAATACCCCGCCGCAGAACCGGATGTCGATACAGACCTATGTCGTTGAGAAGAATGACAGTCTGATCAGGGAAACCGTCCAGCGGGAACTGGCCAGAGGCGGGCAGGTATTCTACCTGCACAATAATGTATCAGATATCTATGAAGTGGCCCGTAAGATCCGCACTCTGGTACCGCAGGCTCGGGTAGCCATCGGCCATGGTCAGATGAACAGGGAAGAGATCGAGGATGTCATGTACCGCTTTGTTGAAGGACAGTATAACGTTCTGGTCTGTACGACGATCATTGAGACCGGCATTGACATTCCCAATGCCAATACCGTGCTGATCGAAAACGCTGACCGCTTCGGTCTGGCTCAGCTATATCAGATCCGCGGCCGGGTCGGCCGCAGTGACCGCATCGCCTATGCCTACCTGCTCTATGACAATAACCGTCAGCTTTCGGAAGTGGCATCAAAGCGTCTGCAGGCCATCAAGGAATTTACGGAGCTGGGTTCGGGCTATAAGGTTGCCCTGCGCGATCTGACGATCAGGGGAGCCGGTGATCTGCTGGGTGAACGGCAGGCGGGTTTCATCAACACCATCGGCATGAGCCTGTATCTGGAAATGCTGAATGACGCCATCAGAAGGCGCAAGGGATTGGCTGAGGAGGTTGTTGAAGAACCGCAGCTGCGTCCGCATGATGTTGATGGCTACATACCCGGACAGTTTGTCAGCCAGGATTATGAAAAGCTGAGCATCTACCAGCAGCTGGCTGCCATCCGTTCGCTGGAGGAACTGCAGCAGTTCCATGACCAACAGCAGGACTACTATGGCCGTCTGCCCGTCAGCATTGAAAACCTGTTCCTCAAGAAGCGGATTGAACTGCTTCTGAACAACAGGAAGATTGAAAATTACCTGGAACTGGAAAAGGAGAACAGCATCGTGCTGACTCCGGAAACCTCGTCCCGGGTCAACGGCATTGAGTTCTTCGGACGGATGTATGAGATTGGTGCCGACATCAGGCTTAAGTATTTGAACAAGAAGATCACGATAACCGTGCCGAAGAGCCGGAATTACCATAACCGGATCGAGGAAGTATTAAAGGAAGTGGATAAACTATGAGACTGGATAAATTTCTGAAAGTATCGCGGATCCTGAAGCGCCGGACGATTTCCAAGCAGCTGGCTGCCAATCAGCGCGTTCTGGTCAATGGCAGGATTGCCAAGCCGGCCAAAGAGATCAATGTCGGAGACATCATTGAGGTGATCTACGGTGAGCGGGTACTGAAAGTGCGGGTGCTGGACATCAGCGGCAACGTCAGAAAAGGTGAGGCTGCCGGGCTTTATGAAGTGCTCGATGAGTACATCCTGAAGGAAGAAGACCGCTTGAATCTTAACTGAAGCTTTACTATAATTGTTTTTGCCTGATGAAAGGAGCGGACAGAAGCATGACAAAAAAGAAAAAAAGAATCAAGAAACCAATCCGTTATCTGTGCCTGTTTCTCATTTGCGCTCTTCTGATAGCCGGCATCGTCTACTTTACGCTGGGTGCCAACAAGCAAATACGCACGACATTTTCCCTGAGAGCGGATCTCAAGGTGTATGAAGAACAGCTTAAGGCTCTGGAAGCCGAAAGAGACAGCCTGATGAATCAGAAGGAAAAGCTTACTGATGAAAACTACGTTTCCAACGTAGCCAGAGGCAAGTATCTGTTCTCCAAGGATAATGAACAGATCTACTATTTCCCTCCATTAGAGGATTAGCGAGCTTGCTCGCTTTTTTTGAAAAGGGGTAAGAAGATGAATGCGATAGATTACATTGTTAATTACGGAGTATATACCTTTGAGCAGAAGCCCTTTAATGAGGTCGACAATACCCTGATGTGTCAGCTGACCTATCTGGACTGGAGAGGGATCATCGCCGGTAAGCCGGTAAGGCTGCAGGAGGCTGGAGAAGAATTCTTCCGGGTCCATGGTGAAGAACAGGTCGGGGAAGACGGTAATGCTGAAGATGACCGTCTGGCGCTGGCCCTGATGTATAACAGCCGCCGCTACCGGGACATGGAACTTATGGACTATGTTGATGATGACGACTGGGAAAGCGAAAAGCAGTTTGGTGCCCTGACCATACAGATCAGCCGGAACATGCGTTATATAGCCTTTGAGGGAACTGACAGCATGATATACAGCTGGAAGGAAGACTTCAACATGGCCTACATGGTACCGGTGCCTTCGCAGAAGCTGGCCCTGGAATATCTCAACAGCCAACTCAGGAAACACCGGGGCAGCGTCATGGTCGGCGGGCACTCCAAGGGCGGTAATCTGGCCGTTTATGCCGCCGTGGAATCAGGAAGCGACCGCATCATCCGCGTCTACAATAATGACGGTCCGGGATTTGCGGAAAGCTACACTTCCAAGCCGCAGTATAAAAAGATGCTCAGCCGCATGATCACCTACCTCCCCCACTCGTCGGTGATTGGCACGCTAATGAACAGCGACATCGAGCGGATCATCGTGCGTTCAGATGGTCATGGGCTGGTTCAGCAGCACGACTTCCTGACCTGGGAGACCCGTGACGGTCATTTTGTCCATGCGGCAGGGTTCAGCGACTTCAGCCGTTTCATTAATGAGAGCATGAACGGCTGGTTCCGGGATCTTTCCCTGGAAGAAAAGGCCATCTTCATAAACACTTCATATGACACCATGCGGGAACTGGGGTTCAACACTGTTTCCGATCTGGACCGCAAGAAGGCGGAATTTCTGGTCCGCCTGGTCAGAAAATTCATGAGCCAGGACAAGGGGACCAAGAGCCTGATGGCCCAGACTCTGGTCAGCCTGATCAAGAATTCCGGCATGAGCTTTGTCAATGCCTTCTTCCTGCTCCGGCTCAATCATGCTGTTCAAAGCTCTGGAGAGGATAAGACAAGAAGTCAGAAATAAGAAAAACCCCCTTAACCGGCCAAACTTCGATCATAACCGGTGAAGGGGGTTTTATCATGCTTTTTCAGGATGAATAGCGGGCGAGATAGAGAAGGTGGTTTTCCGTGTCATAGATGATGGCGATGAAATCTCTGATGCCGGCTTCCGGGTCGGCAATGTAAATGACCTCCTCACCGGTATTGCAGGCAATGTGCCAGTAACCGTGCTTTATGTCGGGAAGCGTATCATTTTCAGGCCCATAACGAATGTTTTCCTTAACCAGTTTATAGAAAGCCTCATCAGCAGGCAGGGCTTTCCAGTTGCTGTCAGCAAGGATCTGAGCGGGGATGCTGTCATCGCACTTCAGGATGTAGACCCGGGTACCGCTGCCAAACCAGCCGGAATTCTCATAGCCGTAATGGATCTGACAGCCGCTGAGGTCCAAATCGGTGTAGGGTTGAACATTTTCAATCTTTATTTCCGCGGAGGTATGTCCCTGGCTTTCTCTTTGCGCCTGATAACTCATCCAGTCCAGAAAGGACAGGGGAACGACGATCAGGCAGAAGCCGGCCAGCAGGTAGCGCCGCCAGTCAGTATGGGTATAAAGAGTGCCGTGAATGGCCTTGCCCAGAAGGAAGACGCCGATGATCATCACCGTGATGGTCAGGGCAATCAGGGCCGGAAACAGGCCGGCCAGAATGTCTGTTTTGACAGCCAGATAATATAGGATGCCGTAAATAAGAGCCAGGGATCCGGCAAGCAGGAGATATCTGACATTTTCCTTTTTCCGCATCTGCTGCTCATAATTCAGGTCATTTCCCTTTTCCGGCAGAGGGCCATGGGAAGTCGAATCGATCAGTTCTTTCGGACTGACGAAAAGGATCTCCGCCAGTCTTTCAACTTCCTGGCGCGTTGGCAGCAGACGGCTGCTTTCCCAGCGGTCAACGGTATTCTCGCTGACATTCATTCTTTCAGCCAGTTCGCTCTTGGCCATCCCCTTGGTAATCCTTAATTCCGCGATGTATTTTCCCAGTTTTCTCTTTGTTTCCATATTCATGCCCTTACAGGTATATTTTACCCGCTTGCAAAGCCGAAAGAAAAGATGCGTTGAGCATCTTTCAGCGGATGTTGAAGATGGCCAGCCCCCCGTAGAGAACGACGGTCAGAATGACGCCGGCCATGATGACGCCCAGAAGAATGGAAACAAAGCCTTTTCTGGGTGGAAATCCCAGGATGGTAGAGACCAGGGATCCGCTCCAGGCCCCCGTTCCGGGAACGGGAATGCCGACAAACATGGTCAGGGCGAAGAAACCGTATTTGGCGACCTTTTCACTCTTGGCGTTAAGTTTTTCCTCATAGCGGGTAAAGAAACTGCCAAACGTTCGGGTCGTCTTCAGCCAGCGGATGATCTTCATGCCAAACACCAGCAATAGCGGCACCGGCAGCATGTTGGCAACGATGCAGATGGGAAGAGCCTTATACCATTCAATCTTGGCGGCGGCCGCAAAGATCAGGGCCCCTCTTTCTTCAATTAGGGGAATCAGCGATATCATAAAAAGAGCGAACTCTTTTCCCAGGCCGGAAAAGAAATTAAAGATGGCTTCAGTCATGTTTTCTCCTTTAAGCGGGTCAACCGCCATGTCATTTTAGCACATTCTCCTGCTTTGGGACATAAAAAGGGAAAATCAGCGCTCAGAGAGGCTCCGGAAGGACTATAATATATAAAGAAGGAAAAGAGATAAGCTATGTACGATGTAATAATTATCGGCGGCGGTATCGTTGGCAGCGCGACAGCGTATTATCTTTCTCAGTACGATCTGAAACTGGTAATGCTGGAAGCTTTTAACGATGTTGCCAACGGAACAACCAAAGCAAACTCAGCCGTAATTCACGCCGGCTACGACCCCAAGCCCGGCAGCCTGATGGCCAAATACAACGTTGAGGGGTCAAGACTGACCAGAGAACTGGCCAAGAAGCTGGATTTCCCCTATGTCAATGACGGCTCACTGGTGCTGGCCTTTTCCGAGGCAGAAGTAGAAACGCTGAAAGAACTCTATCAGCGTGGTCTCGCCAATGGCGTTGAAGACATGAAGCTTCTGAACTATGAAGAGACCAAAGCGATCGAGCCGGCCATCTCCGACAATGTTCACGGAGCTCTGTATGCCGGTACCTCAGCAGTCGTTTCCCCGTGGGAATATTGTCTGGCACTGGCGGAAACAGCCGTGAGAAACGGCATGGAGCTTAAACTCAACAACGAGGTTACGGCAATCAGAAAGAACGAAGACGAAACCTTCACGGTAACGACGGTGAAAGGTGAATATCAGGGCCGCTACATCATTAACGCAGCCGGCATTTATGCCGACAAGGTGCATGAGATGATCGGCGAAAAGGAGTTCACCATCACCCCGGTCAGAGGGCAGTACTTCCTGCTGGACAAGTCGCAGTTTACCAAGGCACATCACACACTGTTCCAGTGTCCCAGTGAAAGAGGCAAGGGTGTTGCCGTAACCCCGACGGTTCACGGCAATCTGCTCGTTGGCCCGGATGCCACCAGAGTTGATGACGAAGACCTCAATACGACAGCCGACATTCTCGCTTATGTAAAGGAAACGGCAGCATTGTCAGTACAGGGCATTGACTACCGGGAAAACATCCGAAACTTCTCCGGCCTGCGGGCAAGAAGCGACCGCGGCGACTTCATCATTGAGGAAAGCCGCAGTGTTCCCAACTTCTTCAACCTGGCCGGCATGGCTTCCCCGGCCCTCAGCTCAGCGGCGGCCATCGGCCTGACCGCCAAGGACTGGGTGCTGTCAAAACAGGCCTACCCCAAAAAGGAACACTATGTTGACAGCCGCCGGAAGATTCGTTTCAAGAAACTTACTGACGAAGAAAAGAACGAACTCATCAAAAAGGATCCGGCTTATGGCCGTATCATCTGCCGTTGTGAAACCATCACGGAAGGCGAGATCAGAGAGACCTTCAGAGGGCCGATCCCACCGCAGTCCATAGATGCCGTCAAGCGCCGGACCAACGCCGGCATGGGCAGATGCCAGGGCGGCTTCTGCGGTGAGCGGGTCGCCAACATCCTGAAACAGGAGCTTGGCCTCGACTATACCGAGATCCTGCAGGACAGGGAAGGAACCGTCATTCTGGAAAAGAAAGCCAAGGAGGACTACGAGAATGTATGATCTGATAATCATCGGCGCCGGTCCTGCCGGCCTGTCAGCCGCGGTTACGGCATATGAAGCCGGCCTGGAGAAAATCCTTCTGATTGAAAGAGACAGCGAACTGGGCGGCATTCTGAACCAGTGCATCCATAACGGCTTCGGCCTTCATCTGTTCAAGGAAGAACTGACCGGACCGGAGTTTGCCGGCCGGTTCATCGAAAAGCTCAGAGACACCAATGTTGAAGTCATGAGTGATACCATGGTGCTGGACATCAGCGAAGACCATACGGTCTCGCTGGTAAACAGCAGCGGCTATCAGCACATCAAGGGCAAGGCCATCATTCTGGCCATGGGCTGCCGTGAACGCACCAGAGGTGCCATAGCCATTCCGGGCAGCCGGGGATCCGGTGTTTACACGGCCGGAACGGCGCAGCGCTACATGAACATGGACGGCTATCTGGTCGGCAAGCGAATCGTCATTCTGGGCAGTGGCGACATCGGTCTGATCATGGCCCGCCGGATGACGCTGGAAGGCGCCAAGGTGCTGGCCTGCGTAGAGATCAACCCTTATTCATCGGGTCTGCAGAGAAACATCAAGCAGTGTCTGGAAGACTTTGACATCCCCTTATACCTCTCTCATACGATAACCGACATCAGGGGCTATCCCCGGGTAAATCAGGTCGTTGTTTCCAAGGTGGACGAGAAGTTCCGGCCGATAGCGCGAAGTGAAATGGTCTTTGACTGCGATACCGTGCTGCTGTCAATAGGTCTGATTCCCGAAAACGAACTGAGCAAGTCCGCCGGCATCGTTCTCGATCCCCGGACCAAAGGCCCGCGGGTATGGGAAAACATGGAGACATCAGTTGATGGCATCTTCGCCTGCGGCAATGTCGTACAGGTACATGACCTGGCAGATAATGTTGCGGCTGAAGCAAAGAAGGCAGCGCTGGCTGCTGCCCGCTATGTCCAGCAGAACCGGCAGCAAGACGGCGAATTGGAGCTGAAGACCGCCGGTAATGTCACCTATACGGTTCCCCAGCACATTCATCTGCCGTTATCAGAGAAACTTGTTGAAGTCTCCTTCCGGACTAACCGGGTCTTTGGGAAGTGCGCAGTCGTGGTAGCGGACAGAGAAGGCAACGCCGTCTGCCGCTATAGCCGGGAATACATTACTCCGGGAGAATTGCAGAAGATCAGCATTCCGGCCAAGCTGCTGGAAGACAAGGAAGAGTATCTGACCGTAAAGGTCGTGGAGGAACAGAAATGACCGAACTCATTTGCATAGGCTGCCCCAGAGGCTGCCACCTGAAGGTTGACGAGGAAAACGGCTATCAGGTCACCGGGAACAACTGTCCCATTGGCGCGGAATACGGCAAGAACGAACTTACCAACCCGACCAGAGTCCTGACCACGACCGTCAGGATCAGCGGCGGTATTCATAACTGCCTGCCGGTCAGAAGCAGTGGCCCGATCAAGAAGGCCTTGCTGATGGAAGCGGTCAGAGCGCTTAAGGATGTGGAAGTAGCCTCTCCGGTTAAAAAGGGAGACGTGATCGTCCATAACATCGTTGGAAGCGGTCAGGACATGCTGGCAAGCCGCGACATGTAAGCAATAATAAAGGCGCCAACCGGCGCCTTTAAACGGGCTTAGAATTATAAGAACATCGACCGGGTCGTTTCCCGGTCTTTTTTTAGCTGGTCGCACAGCTGCTCCAGAGAAGCGAAGCGGTGTTCCCGGCGGATGAAGTCGAGGAAGTAGACGGTGATCTGCCGGTCATAGATGTCCTGGTCAAAGTTCAGAATGTGGACTTCCAGCTTGCGGCATCCGTCGCTGTCAACGGTCGGGTTAAGCCCGACATTGGCCATGGCGGGATAGAAGACGCCGTCAAGATAGACCAGAGCACAGTAGACGCCGTTATCGGGCAGTGACTGTGAACCGTAACTGACATTAGCGGTGGGAAAGCCGATGGAACGCCCCAGATGCTTCCCGGCGACGACCTTGCCGCTGATGTGGCAGGGATGAGGAAACAGAGGGCTGGTCTGTCTTGTCCTGGTCCGGTTGCTTTCTCTTCTGTTCATGTCAGTTTCCCTTCAGAATGTGGCTGATGCGCTTGTAGATCAGCATGCAGATCAGCACATCGATCAGGCCCTTGACCAGGGTAAAGGGGACATTGAAGATCAGCAGACACTGGGAGATGCTGGTAACGGAGGGCAGGATGGCCTGATAGGCCTGCAGGATGACTGCCTCAGGATAATGAAGGATGCTGTAGTAGAGAGGGTAGATGAGAAACAGATTGGACGGGAAACTGACGGCGGCCATGAACAGGGCACCAAGGACGCCCCCGGTCAAAGCGGAGCGGCGGCTCTTGCTGCGCTGATAGACAAAGCCGGCAACAAAGGAGAAACTGGCCCCCAGAATGAAGTTGGACAGTTCGCCGACAAAGCCGCTCTGAGAAGCCATCATATGCAGGATGTTCTTCAGCAGCGAGATGATGACGCCGGCCAGCGGCCCGTAGGCATAGGCACCGATCAGAGCCGGAAGATCGCTGAAGTCAAACTTGATGAATGAAGGCATCAGCGGAACGGCAAACTCGACATACTGCAGAATCACGGCCAGGGCGATCAGCAGCGAACAGCCGGTAACATAACGGGTTTTGCTTAAACTGGAATTGTGATTGGTCATAGACAACCTCCCTGAATAAAAAACGCACCGCAATTTCAGGGCGTTGGCAAGAAAACATCAAGATCTTTTCCCATCCGGACTGTTACCGTCGGTTCCTGAATTGCACAGGATCAGCCGTTGCCGGCTCGTGGACTTTTACCACCGGTAGAGACTTGCACTCTGCCCCAAAGATTACGTCATCATACTATACCAGCAGGCATGCAGGTGTCAAACCGGAAGCCTGAAAAAAAAGAAAAAAAATTAGCACTCAGGTGTTGACAGTGCTAAAAAGGTGGTTATAATATAATTAGCACTTGGGAATAAAGAGTGCTAAACAAAATAAAGAAATGGAGTGATTATGATGTTGAATTATTACTTAAATCCCAGAAAGAGCGCTGAAAGAAGTTTCTTTGATGATTTCTTCGCTCCGTCATTCTATCATGGTAATTTCTCTGGAATGCATACAGATATTTCGGAAAAGGAAAATGAGTACCTGCTGGAAGTCGAACTTCCCGGCTATGGCAAGGAAGATGTGAAACTTTCTCTGGAAGACGGCTATCTGAAGATCGAAGCCAGCAAGAATGTGGAAAACAAGGAAGAGAAGGGCAAGTACATCAGCCGTGAGATCTACCGCGGCTCAATGTCCAGAAGCTTCTATGTCGGCAATGTTGATCAGAATCAGATCAAGGCAAACTTCAACAATGGCATTCTGGAGATCAGCGTCCCCAAGGACGAATTACCGGAAGAAGACAAGACCAAGTACATTAGCATAGACTAGTTCTCCTTTCCTCTCTCGAGGACAGCGGCAGGCCAACCTGCCGCTTCTTTTGTGTTATAATCAAGTCATGGATGTCAGAGAATGGCTGCAGGCCAACAGCGAAGAAGAATACCGCCGTTTTACCTGCCGGCTGGTGGAGAGCCGCTATCCGTTATTGGGAGTCCGGCTGCCTTTGCTCAGGCAGCAGGCAAAAGAACTGCTGAAACAATATGAAGAAGAGGCTCTGAACCGGCTTGATGACAGCAGCTTTGAAATGATCATGCTGCAGGGTTTTGTCATTGCCGGTCTTAAGAAGCCCCTGACGGAAAAACAGGAGCTGCTTTACCGGCATCTGCTGAAATGCGATAACTGGTCGCTGATCGACAGCCTGGCAACCAGTTTCAAGGGTCGGGGAAGGCAGAGAGAGGAAATGTACCGCTTCATCAGTTCGCTGAAGAAAGATGAGCATCCATATGTCCGCCGTTTCGTACTGGTGATGATGCAGAAGTATCTCGATGACGACCACATCGCTGATATCATGGACTATTGCCGGCAGCTGGGTAAGGATGAATACTGCGTGGAAATGGCAACCGGGTGGCTGCTGGCCAGCGCCTACATCAACTACCCTCAGCAAGTGCTGGACATAACCGGCAGTCTGAGCGAGACGACTTACCGCCATGCCCGCGGTAAGATCAATGATTCCTACCGGATAACGGAGGAAAAGAAGAAAGAATACAGGGAGGCCAGAAATGGGAGTAAAGATCAATGAAATAGCCAGAATCCTTCTGCATTTTGCCATGTTCGGTTTCAGCTTCTATGCCCTGAGTTCTCTGAACCTTGGAAAGATCATGCTGCCCGGAAACAACCGGGCCGTGAAGGCACAGCTTCTGCTTATCCTTCTGTCGCTGGCACTGGGCTATCTTAGCGCCCAGTTCATCCTGGCAATCGTGTATCAGCTGTGAAAATGTGATATATTAATTAATGGTGATGACATGAGTAAGATTCTGTATTTTCTGTTTCCAACCCTGGTATCGGCGGTACTGATCATTCCGGTAAGGATGATCGCCTTTAAGTTTGGCTGGTATGCCAAGGAAAACAACCGCACCGTTCACCACGGAAACATCCCCCGCGTCGGCGGGGTGGCCATCTTTACGGCCTTCATGGGCTGCAGTCTGTTTTTGATCAAGGACTGGCAGACCCATGCCGGGCTTCTGATCGGAGCGGCCATCATTTTCCTGTTCGGTTTTCTGGATGACATTCTGGATCTCAAGCCGCTGTACAAGGTAATCGGTCAGTTCCTGGCCGCGACAGCCGTCATTTTCATCGGCAAGGTCGCGCTGACGACCATCAACCTTCCCTTTGGCATTGTCCTGGATTTTGACATTCTGAGCTACATTGTCACTTATTTCTGGATCATTGGCATCACCAATGCCATCAATCTGATTGATGGACTGGACGGCCTGGCCGGCGGCTTCAGCATCATCGTACTGCTGACTATCTGCCTGTTAGGCAATCAGGTTGGCCAGACGGCCATGATTCCGATCTGCCTGATTCTGGCTGGAAGCACCATGGGCTTTTTGTTCTACAACTTCCATCCCGCCAAGATCTTTATGGGCGACTGCGGATCGCAGCTATTGGGTTACATGATCTCGGCCATCTCTCTGTCAGGTTTTAAGGGAACGACCTTCATTACCCTTTTCATTCCCATCCTGCTGCTGTTCATCCCCATCTCTGATACCTTCCTGGCCATCATCCGCCGCAAGCTGAAGGGCCAGAAGATCTCCAGCCCGGATAAGGGACATCTCCATCACATGCTGATGAACAACATGCGTCTGGGTCAGGTAGGAGCCGTTCTGGTAATCTATTGCGTCACCGCCCTGTTCGGTTTTACCGCTTATCTCTATGTCATTAATCAGAGCGTGGCTCTGTGTGTGCTGGTGATCATCATGGTGCTGTTTGACATGTTCATTGAGTACACCGGCATGATCTCGCCGAAATACCGGCCGATCCTCAACCTGCTGGATAAGTTCCGCGCCCAATTTGACCACGGCAGTGAATACAGCGCGGCTGAAGAAGAACCGGAAGAGCCGGCGAAAGAGAACAACTGATAATCATTTGAAAACTATATACTGAAGGCAGACCTGCGAAGAAATAGCGGCCTGCTTTTTTACGGCTTTTAGGAGTTTTCCCCTGCTGTGGAGTAGTTATTAGAGGGGAGGCGAAAATGGAAATCGATTATCTATATCAACAGAAGCAGCAGGAGGGCAGAGCGAGCGAATCGCCGGTTTTGATGGATGCCATCTCCGATTACCTGGAGAATGTCCGCTACGAATATGAAAACATGACGATCAAGGAGGCTACTGATACCCTGATGAGCGATCTGAATTACCAGAACCGCAGTCAGATGCGCTCCTGCCGCGGTTTCGGCATCATTGTCAGGCCGGGAGATGTCTGTTACATCGATTTTGGCCGGGCATATAAGCAGGAGGCCGGATACCAGCACTTCGGTCTGGTGCTTAATGTCTTCGACGCCAAGGCTCTGGTCATTCCGATGACATCCAGTTTCAAGGCCTTTCGCAAAGCCTATGATCCGCTGTATAACCCGCAGGGAGCCAGGCATCTGATGCGGTTGGGAAAGATTGACGGATTATACAAGTATTCAATTCTGTTTCTTAATGACGGCAAGTTCATCAATACCGCGCGGATAATTGATGTAAAGGGACACCTGGACACAGCCGGCAAGCTGTTCCAGCAGGTCAGGGAGCGTTTTCTGGTGTGTATTCAAGAAGAAAGCTGACTGTGCTAAAATGAAGCCATGGAAGTCAGCTTGAACCTAGATAAAAACGGCCGGTATCTGATCGGCGTATCCGGAGGAAGTGACTCAATGGCACTTCTTTCTTTATGCCTGCGTCAGGGCTACGAAATGGTGGTCTGCCATGTCAATTACCGTCTTAGGGAAAACGCCACGAAAGAGGAAGCGCTGGTCAGGGAATTCTGCCGGGATAACGGCATCAAAGCATATTTCGAATATCCGCTGAAAACGGAGAAGGGAAACTTTCAGAAATGGGCGCGGGAAGCGCGTTACGACTTCTACCGCCGCATCTATCAGAAGGAAAACTGTACCGCTTTGTTGCTGGGACATCAGAAGGATGATCATGTGGAAAACTATCTGATGAGCCTGCAGCGCGGCTCCGCGGGCTGGTATTACGGCATTGCCCGGCAGACTTTTCATCACGGAATGACGATCATCAGGCCGCTTCTGAACTTGAGGAAAAGGGAAACCAGGCAGTACTGCCTTGATAATGGCGTTCCCTTCGGCGATGACGAATCAAACGCGGGCGACCATTACAGCCGTAACCGGATCCGTCATCAGCTGGTAGAAAAGGCTGATGATGAACAGATTGAAGAGTGGTGCCGGCAGATCGCTGAACTGAACGAAAAACAGAAAAAAGATGTAGAATACATCATAACGAAATATGACAGCGAGGAAATCGAATTGGCTGAATACCGCCGGGAAACGGCTCAAATGCGCCATCTGCTCCTTCGCTGTAAGATTGCCCGCTGCCTGCCGGACAATCCGTCAGAGGACTTCATAAGCGAGATCGACCGCCAGCTCAGTGAAGCAACCGGAAACCGGCAGATCAAACTTTCAGAACGCTGCACGCTCTTTCTGGATTACGGCCGGTTTTATGTCTGCGATCTGGCTGAAAGCTACTGTTATAAGCTGGAAAGAGGGATGCTGCTGGAAACGCCTTATTTCCGCATTGCCAGACAAGGCCGGCTGATCGAGCGGATCGGTGTCAATGATGATGAGTGGCCGCTGACCATACGCTGCCCGCTGAGGGAAGATGCCATTGAACTGCGCTACGGGCAAAAGAAACTGAACCGCTTCTTTATTGACCGCAAGATTTCTCACCGCTTAAGAAGGTTGTGGCCGGTGGTGGAAAACTGCCGCGGAGAAGTAATCTTCGTGGCCGGCATTGGCTGTGAGAAACATCATTTCAGTACTAATGAATATATCTTTATGATAAAATAGTAATGTTATAACGCTGAAAAAGGAGGGTGGCTTATGCATCAGGACATCAAGAAAATTCTGTTTACCGAAGAAGACATTCGCAAAAGATGCGCTGAACTGGGAGAGGAAATCTCAGACGCTTACCGGAACACCAACCACGAACTGCTGTTCGTCAGCATCCTGAAGGGGTCGATCCCTTTCTTTGCCGAACTGATCAAGCATGTTGATATCGATGTCTATTATGATTTCATAGCTGCCAGAAGCTACGATGGAACCGAATCGGTCGGCAACATCAAGATCGTCAAGGACCTGGACTGCTCAGTAGTTGATCATGACATCATTCTGGTCGAAGACATCATTGACACCGGACTGACGATCAAGGAGATTAAGAAGCTTCTCTATCTCAAGGGAGCTCATGACGTCAAGGTCGCGGCTCTGCTGAACAAGCAGGACAGACGGGTAAATGACATTCAGGCCGATTTCCTGGGTTTCGAGATTCCCAATGAGTTTGTCGTCGGTTTCGGTCTGGACTATAACCAGAAGTACCGCAACCTGCCATATATCGGCGTACTGAAGGAAGAAAAGTACTAAGGAGTGTGAAATAATTGAAGAAGAGCAGATTAGTAGGGATCATACCCTATGTAATAACGGCTCTGATGATCGTATCACTGTTCACCTATACCAAGGCCAGCCGGACAAAGACGCTGGACTACGGTGCCTTTGAAAAGGTCATTCAGACCAAGAGCATCAACAAGGTCACGCTGACCATGAATTCCACGGTCATTGACATCAGTGGCACATATACGGAAAACAATACCGAATACATTTTCCTGGCCAGCGTACCCAATACCGAAACGCAGAATAACAGGCTGATGGAACTGCTGCGCTCCCGGGTCAAGGATGCCGCCATTACCATCAAGAATCCATATCAGACCAATTATCTGATGGAGACGCTGGCCCAACTGGTCCCGCTCATGCTGCTGGTTGGCTTCGGCATCTACATGATCAACCGGATGAATGCCGGCGGCAACGCCAAGGCCTTTGAGTTCTCCAAGTCCCGGGCCCGCCTGGAAGGCAACATCAAGGTGTCATTTGATGATGTAGCCGGCTGTGAAGAGGAAAAGGAAGAGATGGCGGAGCTTATTGATTATCTCCGTGATCCTGACAAGTTCTCCAAGATGGGCGCCCGGATTCCCAAGGGAATCCTGATGGTCGGTGCTCCCGGTACCGGCAAGACCCTGCTGGCCAAGGCGGTAGCCGGTGAAGCTGATGTTCCGTTCTATTCCATTTCCGGTTCGGATTTCGTGGAAATGTTCGTCGGTGTCGGCGCGTCCCGCGTCCGCGACATGTTCAAGACGGCGCAGAAGACGGCTCCCTGCATGATCTTCATTGATGAGATCGATGCCGTAGGCCGTCAGAGAGGTGCCGGCTTGGGCGGCGGAAACGATGAGAGAGAGCAGACCCTCAACCAGCTTCTGGTTGAACTGGACGGCATTGAAGAGAATCAGGGCATTGTTGTCATCGCGGCGACTAACCGGCCGGATGTTCTCGACCCGGCCTTACTGAGACCTGGCCGCTTTGACCGTCAGGTCACAGTCTCGATGCCGGATAAAAAGGGCCGTCTGGCCATCCTCAAGGTTCATGCCCGCAATAAGAAGTTTGCTGATGACATCAACCTGGAACATCTGGCTGCCCGTACTCCGGGATTCTCCGGAGCTGACCTGGAAAACGTTCTAAACGAAGCCGCCATCATGGCAGTCAGAAACAAGCACAGCCTGATTCAGATGTCTGACCTGGACGAAGGCATTGACCGCGTCATCGGCGGTCCGGCCAAGAAGTCCAGAAAATACAACGATAAGGAAAAGCACATGGTAGCCGTACATGAATCCGGACATGCCGTTGTCGGCCTGTTCCTGGAGGATGCCGATGAAGTCCAGAAGGTCACCATCATTCCGCGCGGCATGGCCGGCGGTTATAACCTGATGACTCCGAAGGAAGACACCATGCTGCACACCAAGAGCCAGCTGGAAAGCCAGATCGTCGGTCTGCTGGGCGGACGGGTCGCTGAAGAAATGGTTCTGGGTGAGATCTCCACCGGTGCCAGCAATGACATCGAAAAAGCTACCGAGATCGCCCGGGGAATGGTCAGTGCCTATGGCATGAGTTCCATCGGACCGGTTCAGTATTCCAAGAATGACGGCAATGTCTTCCTGGGCCGTGATTATACAACCAACAAGAACTATTCCGATCAGATTGCCTTTGAGATTGACCAGGAAGTTCGCAAGATCATCAACGAGAGCTACCGCAAGGCTCAGCAGATCATCGGTGATCACCGCGATACTCTGGACAACATCGTCAAGGCACTGGAGGAACAGGAAACCCTGACCAAGGAAGATCTGGAAAACATCGTGAAGTTCGGTACGGTCACCGCGCCGGCTGAAAACTAAATGAAAACAGCACACAGCGTGCTGTTTTTAGAGGAGGAAGACATAATGGACAAATTATCAAGAGGAACAGCTCTCAACGGCAACGTCAGAGTGTTCTGCTGCAATACAACTGAACTGGTACAGGACGCTGCCACCAGACATGATCTCTACCCTACGGCCGCCGCGGCGCTGGGGCGCTGTCTTTCCGTTGCCTGCATCATGGGCAGCATGCTCAAGGACAGCAAGGAAAAACTGGAGATCGTCATTGACGGCAACGGGCCGATCGGTCAGGTCGTCGCTGACGGCTATTATGACGGTACGGTCAGAGGCTATGTTGACAATCCTCATGTCCAGTTTGAGAAGGAAAACCACAAGCTTGACGTCGGCAAGGCCGTCGGTACGGACGGTGTCTTAAGGGTCGTCAAGGATCTGAGCATGAAGCGGCCCTTCATCTCAGAAGTACCGCTGCAGTCCGGCGAGATCGGCGATGACTTTGCCTACTACTTCGCGGAAAGCGAACAGACTAACAGCGCTGTCAGTGTTGGCGTGCTGGTAGATACCGACTGTTCGATCAAGTCAGCCGGGGCGCTGGTCATTCAGATGATGCCCAGTGCCGTGGAAACCGACATCCAGATCGTGGAAGACATTGTTTCCCACCTGAAACCCATCAGCCAGATCATCGACGAGATGAAGGACCCCACTGAGATCGTCAAGGCCATCTTCAGCGACTATGAGGAGCTGGAGACCAGAGAACTGCAGTTCAAATGCGAATGTTCCCGGGCCCGCTTTGCCTATGTGCTGGCCAAACTGCCGGTTAAGGACCTGCAGGAAATGATCGACGAAGATCATGGCTGTGAAGTTGCCTGCAAGTTCTGCGGCAAGAAATACAAGTACAGCGAGGAAACGCTTCAGGGCTATATCAACGCCCAGAAGGCGGCTGAAGAGACCGGCGGAAATGAAGCTTAAGATCGGGGAAAGGGAACTGGCAAACCGGATCATCGTCGGTCCGATGGCCGGCATATCCAACCAGTCTTTCCGCTGCATCATGAAGAAGTTCGGAGCCGGACTGACCGTTTCAGAGATGATCTCCGATAAGGCCATCTTCTATAAGAACAAAAAAACCTTCAAAATGTGTGAGGTTTCCGAGGAAGAAAGGCCGATGGCTCTGCAGCTTTTCGGCTATGACATTGATACCATGGTGCAGGCAGCTGTCTACATGGACAGCCAGACAGACTGTGACATCATTGACATCAACATGGGCTGCCCGGTCCGCAAGGTAGTCCGCAATAACGGCGGCTCGGCACTGATGAAGGAGCCTCAGCACGCCTACGAAATGGTAAAGGCCATCAGGGAAGCAATTAACAAGCCCCTGACGGTCAAACTGAGGTCCGGCTGGGATTCGGAAAGCATAAATGTCGTAGAGATGGCGGTGCTGATGGAAAAGGCCGGTGCAGATGCCGTAGCCATCCATCCCCGGGACAGAACGCAGTTCTACAGCGGCAGGGCCAACTGGGATTTGATCCGTCAGGTCGTGGAAGCCGTAAGCATTCCCGTCATCGGCAATGGTGACATCCGCAGCATTGAAGACATGGTGAGAATGGAAGAACAGACCGGCTGCGCCGGATTCATGGTTGCCCGGGGCTGTCTGGGTAATCCCTGGCTGATCAGACAGCTGGTGGAATATGATGAAAGCGGAACCCGGCTTGAATCACCGACTGCGCAGGAAAGGATCGCTCAGTGTTTGGAACACGCTGAGCAGTTATGCCAGCTTAAGGGCGAAAGAACCGGCATCAAGGAGATGAGGGGACACGCCTGCTGGTACATTGACGGACTTCCCCGGGCAAACCGGGTCAAGGCACGGATCAATTTCATAACTACACTTGATCAGCTAAAGCAGATCATGGAAGAGTATCTGAAAGCGCTGGCCAGCGAGGATTTCTCATATTTTGCCTGAAAACCGCTAAGGCGGTTTTTATCATGAAAAAAGAGGAAACATGTTTTCCTCTTAAGTTATCTGACCGTAATCCGGGTCATTCCGGCGTATCAGTCCTTTGTGGGCTCATAGGGAGCGGACAAAGGCAGGTCAAGGATTTCCGGATGCATGAGAATGTCCTTGAAAAGCTCGATGGCTCTGGCAAAATAGAAGCCGTCAGCGATCCTTTCATCAATGGTGAAGCCCATGGAAATGGAATTCTTCATCTGGTAGGTTCCGTCTTCATTGAAGAAAGGGACCTTCTTAGCCTGATTGATCAGCACAAACAGAGAGTTGGTTGACCAGTTGATCAGGTGGTGATAAACGGCTGACATCTTGATGGAACCGAGATTGGAGGCGAACACCGTCGTGCAGTAAGGGTCAACGCCTGCCAGTGCCTTGGGCAGTTTATCATGTGCGTTGAGCCAGAACAGCAGCTTGATAAAGGCCTTAAGTATGGGACGGGGGATTTTCGAGATCCATTTCAGCTGGGCGGTAGTTCCATCAACGGCCTGTTCCGTCTTGATCTTGTAGACTTCGCCACAGATCTTGTCATGAAGCTGCTGGCAGATGGGAACGTCATTGTCTTCAGCCCTGATGATCAGTACGGATTCTTCAGCGCCTTCTGTCATCTTGTTCTTGGCGATGAAGGAAAAGGAAATGTGATTGCGCTCGTAGTAGCGGTGGCCGATGATGAAACGGTTCATCCGCGGCTTCAGGTAGATGATCTTGGCCAGAGCGGCCAGAACGACGTGGAAATAAGTGTATTTGTACTGGGGATTCTCCCCGTTTTTTCTTTCCAGGTAGCTGTCGACTTCACTGAAGTCGAAGGTTTCATAAAGTACGGCTTCATTGTCAGCTCTTTCACCAAGGATGAAAGGCATGAGAGCGTGAAGGGGATCGTCGCTTTGCAGCAGACGGCCGTCACGGCGGTCGCCGTGCTTTCTGATTTTTTCACTCATATGTTCTCTCCTTACAAACTTACCATCTTAATATACCCCAAAACCCGAGGAAAGAAAATACCGGCTCAAGCCGGCATTTACTTCTACTGTTCGCGGATGCTCTTGATGACCTGAGGCTCAATTGGCCGGTCCCGGAAATCGACTCGGGTGCAGGCGATGCGGTCGACTACATCCATTCCCTCAATCACCTTGCCGAAGGCAGCGTAGCTGCCATCCAGGTGAGGCGCGTCCTTGTGCATGATGAAGAACTGGGAGGAAGCGCTGTTGGGGTCGGCGCTTCTGGCCATCGAGATGACACCGGCTGTATGCTTCAGCGGATTGGCATAACCGTTAGCGGCAAATTCGCCTGGTATGTGTTCTTCGCTGCCGCCCATGCCGGTACCAGTCGGATCACCGCCCTGAATCATGAAGCCCTTGATGACCCGGTGAAAGATCAGCCCGTCATAAAAGTGCTGGCTGACCAGCTTGCGGAAGTTTTCTACGGTTTTCGGGGCTGCCTTTTCATCAAGTTCGACCTTGATGATGCCGCCGTCGTTCATTTCAATAATAATCATGTATGTCTCCTATCTGACCTTCATGGCTTTTTCAATTTCCCGTTTCTGGTCTCTTTCCTTGATGGTCTCCCGCTTGTCATAGAGCGCCTTGCCCTTTGCCAAAGCGATTTCCATCTTACACAGCCCGCGCTTGAAATACATGCGGACCGGGACAACCGTGTATCCCTTGATTGAGACGGCTTTTCTTAACTGCCTTATTTCATATTTGTGCAGCAGAAGCCGGCGGGGACGGGTCTCTTCGTGGTTGAAGATGTTACCGTGGTCATAGGGTGCGATGTGCATGTCGACGATGAAGGCTTCGCTGCCCTTGAAGTCGATATACGCTTCCTTGAACTGGACATGTCCCTGACGGATGCTCTTGATCTCGGTGCCGGTCAGTTCGATGCCGGCTTCAAAGAACTCTTCCAGGAAGTAGTCGTGGCGGGCCCGACGGTTAAGCGCAATAACTTTGATGTTCTTTTCTTCCATAAACTGAACTTCTTTTGATAAAAAAAGACCGGATGGTCTTTAAGCGTTCTGGGTAACGATCAGCTTGATGATAACCAGGATGAAGAACAGGACGATTGAGCACAGGGTGACCATGGCGATCACTTTCTCAGGACCTCTCTCCTTCAGATTGCTGAACAGGTTTAATCCGCCATTACCACCGGTGAAGGCACTGCTTACGCCGGCTGACTTTCCGCTTTGTAATAGAACCAGCAGGATGATTACTACTGAGGTGAGCATAATTAATATATCTAGCATGTTAAGACTCCTTTGAATTGCTTATACATTATAACAAACAAGAAAACGCAATTCAACACATACATTTTACGGGAAATATCATTACTTACTCGGGTCATCAAAGGAGCGTAAAGGTCTTCTGGCGCTGCCTTAGCAGGGAGAAATCGGCGTGTCTGATGTTTCCTCCCTCTTCCCCGTCCAGCGTCCACTCGCAGTCGTCATCAAAGTCGATGGTCAGCTGATCAGTATGGAAGCAGGTCAGCAACCGGTTGTCCGGCTTGCCGGAGAGCAGGGAGCCGAGCAGCTCGTAAAGTTCACTGACATTTTCCGTCCGGCTGATCAGGGTAACTTCAAACTGGCCATCATTAAGCTTGCTCTGCTCAATGATCGAAGGGGTGAAACCACCGATGGAAGTCGTGTTGGAGATTGCTCCTAAAAGGAAATCCCCTTCAATCGTGCGCTCCGGGCTCTTCAGGACCAGATGGTGGGAGGTCCTGAGTTCCTTGGGCATGATGGTGATGGCGTTAAGCATGTAAGCCAGAGAGCCGAAGACATTCTTGATGCTCTGGTCAGTCTTGTAGCTGACCCCGGTAAAGCTGCCGAAGGCGGCAACATAGTTGAAGTAGGAATTGTTGATCCTGCCCACGTCGTAGATAAAATTGTGCCCTTTGGCAATGGCGTCAACAAGCTCGAGGCAGTCGATGGTACGCTGGCCGTAAAGGGTAAAGGCGAAGTCGTTGGTCGACCCGGTAGGCAGATAGGCAATGGGAATGTCGATGTTATTGTGGATCAGGTAATTGACCAGATGGTTGAGCGTTCCATCTCCTCCGCAGCACAGAATGGCCTCATAATCCCGTGAGGCATCATTCAAAATGGCTTCCGAGGTGAGCCCGGAAGCGGGCAGGATGGGATACGTTACCGGCTCAAACCCCTTGAGCGCCAGACATTCCACGACCTTGGTGAAACGGGTCTTTCCGTTGCCTGTACCGGAAGAAAAATTAGCCAGAACAAGAACTTTTTTTCGCATAAATTACACCTTCTGTTTAATCTATTGACAAAATGGGTATATATTAATTATATGAAAAAATTGGGCTTTATTCTATTTGCGATCTTTCTTTTATCCGGATGCTCTTCCATTCATTCTCACAACTGGGCTCCGGCTAACTATCAGCAGCCGGCAACCTGTTCGCAATGCGGACAGAGTGAGGGTAATGCACTGACTGCTGACTTTGTCAGATATGACATCAAGGTCCTGCCGTTAACACCGGAAAAGACCTATGAATACCATACGGTTTGTTCGGACAGTGAGGATGCCGTTACGGGCCTGGTCAGCGTAGCGGACTACCGCCGCTTTGACAGCGACGAGACTCATCAGGGTAAAAACGGTTATCAATGGCAGATTTTGACTCTGAAACTGCAGATCGGAGATGCCGCCAGCAATCTTCACGGCTTCCGTTATAACTATGTCGTCAACGACTATTACAACATCGAAGGGTTTACCAGGTCATATCGCTACGACGAGGAGAAGCAGTACTGTACCTTTACGGTCAGCTGGTATGGCAAAGAATATGACGGCTGCCATGTCCGCGTCGGCTGTAACAACGGCGAATGGCGTCAGGGCAGCGATTATTACTACAAGGACATCACGATCACCTTTGAAGCGCTTCTGCCGGAAGGCTATGACGGGTTGATCGCCGGCTTACGGAACAGTGCCGTAAATGCCGCAGACAGGTATTACCTGAATCAGTATTATCAGCAGAACGATTTCGTTCTCTTTAGAATGGGTGAGAAAAATGATTAAGAGCAAGGCTGTTAAGTACTTTCTGTTGCCGTTGCTCATTTTCCTAATGGAAATGTGCTTCAGATTCTTTATTTTCGGCTTTACGGTCGACAAGACGCTTGTGAACAGTCTGCTCAGCAGCATTTTTGTCGGCTGCCTGCTTTCGTGTGCAGTCTCCCTGTTTAAGCCAAAAGGCCAGAAGATCGTCATGACCCTGATCCTGTTTGGGTTTGCGTTCCTATTTGGCTTCCATATGGTTTACTACAATATCTTCCGCACCTTTTTCATGTGGAATACCATTGGCCTGGCTGGCGATGTCACCGCCTTCTGGCGCGAAGCGCTGGCTGGAATGTATGATGCCAAATTCATGATTCTGGCCATTCTTTCGCCGATCGTAATCTATCTGGTATTCTTCCGCAAGGCTGACCTGAAATTCAGAGGAAAACCGCTGGCCATCCGGCTGGTCAGTGGGTTACTGGCCTTTGCGATGCTGTTTACATACATCATATATGATGATGACAACCTGAAGACCATCAAGCAGACACAGAATGACGCCACCAGTACCTATTTGAGATATGGCGCACTTACCGGCAGTACCATTGACTTATTCCAGACTGTTTTCGGAATTGAGGCTGAACTGGACGATAATCCCTACATTAATGAGAATGTCTCCAGCCTGTCCATACCTGACGTACAGGTAAGTCAGGACAGGGTCATTCTCAAGAACGCTCTGGCCATTGACTTTGAAAAGATGATCGCTGCGGCTCCAAACAACACCATAAAAAGCATGCATCAGTATTTTGCCTCAATACCGGCAAGTGATCAGAATGAATATACCGGCATGTTTGCCGGAAAGAACCTGATCTTCCTTACGCTGGAAGGCTTCTCCTACCGTGCCGTCAGCAAGGAACTGACCCCGAATCTTTACCGGCTGTATCAGGAAGGCTTCCAGTTCACCAATTTCTATGATTCCATGTGGGGAGGAAGCACGGCCAGCGGCGAGTATTCCAATATCAGCGGAAACTTCTATACCAATGCCCAGTGCCTGCCAAACAGTGCTGGCAAGATGATGTATACCTCTCTTGGCAATCTGTTCCTGCGTGCCGGTTATAACAATTACGCCAGCCATAACGGTCACCATGATTACTACAGCCGCAACCTGGCCTTCCCGGCCATGGGATACAAGAAATTCGTTGCTCTTGGCAGCGGCCTTAAGTTGGCTCATAATACCTGGCCGCAGTCAGACTATGACATGGCCGTGGCAACAATGAAGGACTACATTAACTCTACTAAGCCCTTCCATGCTTATTACATGACCATTTCCGGACATACCAATTACACCTTCAAGGGCAACTACATTGCCCGTAAGAATAAGGGACTGGTTGATTCACTG
>JAEEHC010000047.1 GCA_016280635.1 Erysipelotrichaceae bacterium | reverse complement strand
TTCTCAAAATCTGCCGTTGCGCTGATTGAAAAAGCAGGCGGCAAAGCTGAGGTGATCTAATATGATCAAAACCGTCATCTCCTTATTCAAGAATAAGGATATACGAAATAAGATCCTGTTTACCCTGGCAATGTTGCTGGTGTTCCGCTTAGGCGCCGCCATCACCCTGCCGGGGGTAAACCCGGATAAACTCGTCAGCGGCTTATCAGGCAACTCCCTGGTAGCCATGATGAACATTCTCGGTGCCGGCAGCTGGCAGACCTTCTCCATCTTCTCGATGGGTGTCGGTCCCTACATCACTGCCTCCATCGTCATCGAACTGCTCGCCATGGATGTCATCCCGGCTCTCTCCGAGCTGGCCAAGGACGGCCAGAAAGGCCGTCAGCAGATGGACAAGATCACCCGTTATCTGGCAGTCGTGCTGGCCTTCGTTCAGGCTTATACGCTGACTCTGACCTTTGACAAGTCCTACGGCATCCTGACCAACAGTTCGGTCACCATGTATCTGTACTGCGCTACCATCCTGACCGCCGGTTCCTTCGCGCTGGTCTGGATCGGCGACCGCATTGCAGCCTTCGGTATCGGCAACGGCATCTCCATGATCATCTTCGCCGGTATCGTCGCCAATCTGCCCTATCAGTTCTACGCGTCCTTCATGACGCTGGTAGACCTGAGTGCTGAGAGCTCACTGGTATTCCAGGGCATCATCAAGTTCTTACTGCTGGTAATCGTCTACATCGCGATCATCGTGCTGGTCATCTTCACTGACACCGCTCAGAGAAAGATCCCCATCCAGTACTCCTCCTCGGGCAACCGCGGCGGACGGCGCGACATCAACGTCTTACCGCTGAAGATCAACAGTGCCTCGGTCATTCCGGTCATCTTCGCTTCCACCATCATGGTAGCCCCGAAGACCATCATGACCCTCATCAGCAACATGAAGTCGTACCATGCCACGGATTTCACCAACAAGCTGGTCGAGATCTTTGACTTCATCGCCGACTTCACCAAGCCGGGCGGACTGATCATTTACGTCATTCTGATTTACGCTTTCACCTTCTTCTACACCAACCTGCAGGTTGACCCGGAGAAGATCAGCGAAAATCTGAACAAGTCCGGAGCTTACATTCCGGGCATCAGACCGGGAGCGGAAACGAAGCAGTATGTTTCCAAGGTGCTCAACCGCATCACCGTTCTCGGCGCCTTATTCCTCTGTTTCATTGCTGCACTGCCGTATCTGCTCAGCATGTTTACGGACATCCCCAGCACGATCACCATCGGCGGTACCAGTATCATCATCGTCGTCGGTGTCGCTCTTGAAACAGTCAAGGACCTGGAAGACCAGTTAACACAAAAAGAATACAAGGGCTTCATGAAGAGGTAATTGCATGCTTAGAATGTTAATCATGGGTCCTGCCGGTTCCGGCAAGGGTACAATGTCCGAAAGGATCTGCGCCGATTACCGGATACCGCACATTTCCACCGGAGACATGTTCCGGGAGGAACTCAAGCTTAACACTGAACTCGGACAGCAGGCTCAAAGCTACATGAGCCAGGGCCTGCTGGTTCCCGACGAGGTGACCATTGCGATGGTAAAGAGCCGCATCAGCCGTGACGATTGCGCCAATGGCTATCTGCTGGACGGCTTCCCGAGAAGTCTGCCCCAGGCCATGGCCATCAGCGATCTGGACATCGATGCCGTCATCAATCTGAAGATCGATGAACAGCTGCTGGTTGACCGGATCGTTGAAAGACGGATCTGCCGCAACTGCGGTGCAATCTACAACCGCATCAGCCTGCCCAGCAAGGTGGAAGGCGTCTGCGATCAGTGCGGCGGCGAGCTCTATCAGCGCAGTGACGACTCTTATGAAAAACTGAGAGTCCGGCTCGATTCCTATCATAACGAGACTCAGGCCGCGGTAGATTACTTCCGTGACCGGGGACTGGTTTATGACATTGATGCCGGTCAGGCAAAAGAAGATGTGTACAGGGACATCCAGGCCGCCCTGGCTGAAGTAAAGGGGGAAGAGAAGTAAGTAATGGCAGATAAGAGTGATGTAATTGAAGTTGAAGGCGTTGTCGAAGATACCCTTCCCAACGCACAGTTTAAGGTGAAACTGCCAAATGGACACACCATATTGGCCCACGTTTCCGGTAAAATCCGCATGAACTACATCCGCATTTTACCGGGTGACCGTGTCACAATGGAGATTTCACCGTATGATCTAACACGTGGGCGCATTACATTCAGACATAAGTAATGTAAGGAGGTAAACTTATGAAAGTAAGACCGTCAGTAAAACCAATGTGTGACAAGTGCCGCGTCATCAAGCGCAAGGGCCGTGTCATGATTATTTGTGAAAACCCGAAGCACAAGCAGAGACAGGGTTAATCTCGGAGGTAAAAGTAAAATATGGCTCGTATAGCTGGAGTAGACATCCCGCGCGATAAGTGCGTAGGTGTCGCATTAACTTATATCTACGGCATTGGCGCTACCAGAGCTAAGCAGATTCTGGCTCAGTGCGGCATTGATGAGGCCAAGAGAGTTAAGGACCTGACCGATGCAGAAGAGAATGCCATTCGTGGACTGGTTGACCAGATCAAGGTCGAAGGTGACCTGAGACGGGAAACCAACCTGAACATCAAGCGTCTGATGGAAATCGGCTGCTACAGAGGTGTCAGACACCGTAAGGGTCTGCCCGTACACGGCCAGAGAACCAAGACTAATGCCCGTACACGCAAAGGACCGCGTCGTACCGTTGCCAATAAGAAGAAATAAGGGTAAAGGAGGTAATATTTAACATGGCTGCAAAGAAAACAGTATCACGTAAGCGTAAGGTAAAGAAGAATATTGCCAAGGGTGTTGCCCATATTCATTCTACTTTCAACAACACCATCGTCACGATCTGTGACGAAAGCGGAAACGCCATTTCCTGGAGCTCTGCCGGAGCACTGGGTTACAAGGGTTCCCGTAAGTCCACTCCGTTCGCCGCTCAGCAGGCTGCTGAAGCCGCTGCCAAGGCCGCTGTCGACCACGGCATGAGAACCGTTGAAGTCAACGTCAAGGGACCGGGTCCGGGAAGAGAAGCCGCTGTCAGAAGTCTGCAGGTTGCCGGACTGGAGATCACATCCATTAACGATGTCACTCCGATCCCCCACAACGGCTGCCGTCCCCCCAAGCGCCCACGCGGCTAGAAATAACGGAGGCATAGTTGATGCAACAATTTGAAAGAGCAGAATTTGAAATTCAACAGTATGTTGAAGATGAACATTATGGCAAGTTTGTGCTGACCCCTCTGGAAAGAGGCTTCGGTATCACAATTGGCAGTGCGATTAGAAGAGTTCTTTTAGCTGCTATGCCGGGCGGAGCAGTATATTCAATCAAGGTTGACGGTATCTACCATGAATTTGAAACCATTCCTGGTGTTGTGGAAGACGTTACCGCCATCATTCTTAACATCAAGAATCTGATCTTAGACATCGATAACGATGAATCTTACACGCTGAGACTGGATGTTGCCGGTCCTAAGACCGTAACGGCAGCGGATATCGTCTGCCCGACCGGTGTTAAGATCCTCAATCCGGAATTAGTCATCTGCAATCTGGCTGACGGCGGTAAGATCGACATGGAGATGAGAGCCAGAAACGGCCGGGGCTATCTGAGTTCCGACGAAAACAAGGCTCTGTACCAGAACTCCTCACAGGGCATCGGTACCATCTACACTGACTCGATCTTCACTCCGATCACCAAGGTAGCGATCGACGTGACCCCGACCCGTGTCAAGCAGAACGCCAAGTACGACTGCCTGACCGTGGAAGTCTGGACCAACGGTTCCATCGAGCCGCAGGAAGCCATCGCGCTGGCCAGCCGGATCCTGATCGACCACCTGCAGTTACTGACTTCAGTCAAGGATTCCGTTAATGAGATCAATTCCGTACTGAAGAACGCCACTAATGAAGACGTGAGCAAGGGTGCTAACATGCCTATTGAAGATCTGGATCTGACAGTCCGTTCTTACAATTGCCTGAAGAGAGCAGGTATCCAGTCAGTCGATGAGCTCACTCAGAAGACTGAGGATGAAATGATGAGAATCCGTAACCTTGGCAAGAAGTCCTTTAAGGAAATTAAGGAAAAACTGGTTGCCATCGGCAAGAATTTCCGTCAAATTGATTAATTAGAGTTACAGGAGGAAAACTGAGATGCAGAATCGCAAATTAGGACGTACCGCTGATCACCGTAAAGCTCTGCTGCGCAATCTGGCTACCGACATGATCGTTTATGAAAAGATCACGACCACCGAGATGAAGGCCAAGGAACTGAGAACCGTCGTTGACGAACTGGTTACCTTAGCCAAGCAGGGTGATCTGGCTGCCCGCAGGGAAGCTGCCAGCTACGTCAGAGACATCGTCGCTGACAAGGCTACCGGCAAGACTGCCTTACAGAAACTGTTCGATGAGATCGGCCCCCGTTACGCTGACAGAAACGGCGGTTACACCCGCGTTGTCAAGACTACCGTCAGACGCGGTGACGCTGCCCCGATGGCTTACATTGAGTTTGTCAAGTAATCAGGAAAGACATCGTCCAATAGCATGATCAACAAAGCCGGCGGAAAAAGCCGGCTTTTATCATGGCCGGGAAATTATGCGAGTTGCGTTTTACATCGGTAAAATTTCAATGATATAATTTATTAAACTATCAGTGTTTCATACATCTGTATTTCACGGAGGAATTTACCATGAAGAGCGCGAAGAAGATCATTGTCCTGTTTCTGGCCTTTTTTATGATGCTGACGGCCATGCCGGCAACCCGGGCCGCGGATGACGGCTTTTCCGACGGCGGCGAGATACCGGAATATCAGCCCGGACCGATCCTCAATGATCCCGTCGAATATGTCAACGAGGAAGTAACGCAGGAATACTCGGAAGTGCGCGTGGGCTCAGTGATGAGCAGCCCGATGCAGCGCAAGCTGCAGGAGGAGATCGATTCCCTGCTCAACTATCAGCTGATCGATCCCGACACCGTAAACAGCGTCATCTACGCGGTTGATGACTTCCTGCTTTCCGGCGGCTATGACCATGGCGGCGACATTACCTCGATCCTGCAGGGCAGCGGCGAGCTGGCTGTCAAGGCCAACCGCATCGGCCTGCAGGAGACCGGTGACGATCTTATCGAAGTCATTGATGTCGGCGACAACGCCACCGGCTACATCTTTGTCATCGACCGGACCACGGTAGCGTTCCGGGTGGAAGATACCGCCGGCGTCGGCATTGCCAATGCGTTGGTAACCATCTCCTACAAGGATCCTAACGGGAATACCGTTACCAGATCACAGTACACTACCGAAAAAGGTGAGCCGGGCTTATGCGGCTTTGACAAGATGCAGGATGTTGACTACATCATGGTTGACGTTCAGGCCGAGCACTACCGCGCCCAGACCATTCTGGACAAGAGGGTCACAGCCGGCGACATTCTCTATTACCGTCTGGAAGAATCGCAGGAAAACGACGTTTATCTGCGCTGCGTCGACCTGGCCGGCAAGGACATGCTGACGGAGGACACCGGCTTATGGCTGGTTCAGACCGGCAGCAAGCCGCTGGAAATGCGGGTCATCGTTACCGCTACCGGCAACCGTTCCCTGCCCACCAGCATCACCCTGAAAGACAACGGCAGTGAAAGAAGCATCACTTCCTTTACCAGCTATTCTCAGGTCACCCCGGGCGGCACCGTCTCCCGGATGTTCAGCAAGTCGGAAGACTGGCTGAAGCAGGGCGGCCTGCTGAAGGCCAACGACATCCTGGTCTTTGATATGGGCGTCAGTGAGCAGGTGCTCACCAATACCTGGGTCAAAAATGCCCTGATCCAGCCGGGCGTCAGTGAAGAACAACTGCCTCTGACTAATGCCAAGACCGATGTCCCGCTGACCGATGTCATGGGCGGTACCGGCATCGTTTCCCTGACCGTCAATTATCTCAAGGTCCCGGTAACCGTCGGCTATCTGCCTGATGGCGGCTTCATCATCGTCGCCACCTTCGACATTGAAAGCCTGAAGACCAGCTATTCCTCGTTGTTTGAAGAGAGCTGGAATCCCAAGACCCGCGGTGAAGGCGAAAGCATCATCGAGCCCTTCAAGCAGGAGTTCTGGCGTAAGGCCGACCGCTTCAAGAGCGGTACCGGCAAGATGAATGACAGCAAGCGCTGCTCCCTGGCCACCGATGCCTACTGGTCCTTTAATGCCTCATTCTCGCTGTTTTGCAGCGGCAAGTATAATGAGAAGACCGGAAACTTTGACGGCTCCTTCGGCGGCATCTTTGATGCCAAGTTATCCGGCGGTGTGACCCAGTACTTCCTGGTCTCCACCCCGATCGTCATTCCCTTCTATCTGGGCTTTAACATCTTCGGCGAATTCAAGTCCGGCATTACCGCCAACTTTGTCTGGAACAAGCTCTCTGAAGGCATTTCCGCGGCTTTCTCAGCCGCTGACCACACCCTGGTTCAGCGCTATGACGTGGTAGCCGGCTTCGAGCTGTATGCCGGTGTCGGCCTGAAGGGCGTCTGTTCCCTGGAGGCAGCCGGCGGCGCCAACATGGACTTTGCGGCGGTGGTCGGAACCGTGGAAGAGGAACACAAGGACGCTACCCGTTTCCTGATCGACTCCTTTGCCACCCTGCGGGTCACCGGCTCAATTGCCTTCTTCAGCTTTAACCTGTTCTCCAAGTCCTTCGGACCGTGGCGGCTGTATGATAGCCATCCCGATAAGCTGGATGGACCGGGATTTGGCGAGAGCCCTGGTGAAGAGATTGAGTTCATCGATACCGACATGGCGGCGACCAATGAGAATGGTACGCTTTTACTGGGCGGTGATGGTGAAGAAACCTTAAATCACTATAAACTTAATTCCACGGGCTTCAGCGAAACCGTGGTTAACGGCGGCCAGACCCTGCAGACCCTGTCCGCTGACACCTTCGCCGACAGCCAGGTTCAGATCGTTTCCACCGGTAAGACCACGGCGCTGTTCCGCATCGCCTGCATTGACGGTCACACCCGGGTCGTCTACCAGAAGCAGGATCCGCTGACCGGTAAGTTTGCCGACGATTATTACGAATTACCGACCTTCCGCAATTACGACATCACCGAATTTGACGTTGCCGCTTCCACCAATGAAAGGAACTGGTTTTACCTGGGCTGCATCGTGGCCAATCCGGAAGAAACCGACATTGAAGCCCGTAGCAAGACCACCTGGGTCACCGGCATGATCGTTGATCTGGACAATGACAAACTGATCACCAACAAGGTCAGATCCCCATTGCCCGATGGCGGTAAGTACTACTACTTCAACCCAAGAGTAGCCGGACGCGATGAGATGATCGCCGTAGCCTACCAGAAGACGGCCTACTACCGCAACATCTCTACGGCACAGGCTTGCGTGTTTGGCTACAATGAGGCCGAGACCATCATGGGCCAGGGCAACATCTTCACCAGCGGTGACATCGTTGAGGGTGAACCGTCCTTCTTCCTGACCAACCGCAGCCTGTCCGACCGTACGACGCTGGTTGTTGACGGCTATAGGGCCAATGGCTACTTTGACGGCAACAATCCCCGCTGCCGTTACCGGGTTGACGTTCATGATTATAAACTCAGTGAAAACGAGAACTACCTGACCAACTGGGGTTATGCCAACAATACTAACTTTGCCATCATCGCCAGCAAGCTCTACTTCCTGGAGAAGTATCCCAGTTCATATGATGAATACGGCTTCGGCATGCGCCTGAAGCAGGTGGAAAACAGCGATGGCCTGATCAACCGCGATCAGATCTACGAGTTCGTCGCCACCGATGACAACAGCGGCATCTGCCTGGTTTCCGCCACCTCCAGCATTGAAGCCAACATGGAGACCGGTGAGAACCATGTCAAGGGTTCCAATCTGAAGGTCTATACCCTGGAAGGCCGCTATGACTCTTCCAGCACCACCAATACCGCCATCCTGCATGGCCCGCTGGACATCTTTGTCGACAAGATTGACATCTGCACCTTCGCGGCGGTCTTTAACCGGGAAAACTGCCGGGCCAAGGGCCTGTCGGTTGTCTACACCTCTACCCCGCAGCGCACCTTAACCGCCAGCGGCAAGCTGGCCCTCAGCACTGATCTCTGCCAGTGGCAGCAGAACCTCAAGCGGGGCATGGTCGCTACCGATGTGGAGTTCGCCGACCTGTTCTACTATACCGACGAGAAGGTGCTGCCGGTCTTCATAACTTGGCATAACATCGGCTACGCCATTGAGGGAACAGTCGCCTTTACCATCAAGGATGAACACGGCACTGACTTGCATGAACTCTACTACAACGAACAGACCAAGCAATGGTTTGACTTCGGTAATGAGGTTCCTCATGATGTGGCCCGGCTATACTCCGGCGACTATGGACAGATTGAGCTTATTGTCGCGGCCCCGTATTACTGGGAGACCAATCAGGTTCATGAGGTTCATGTTGAGATTGCTCCGGCCTACCGCGGCGACGCTCAGATACCCTACACCGCTACCGTATTTGACAATAAGCTGACCCTGCAGGGCGAGCAGATCGTCATTGATGATCACCACTATGCCGACCTGGCCATCACCAACATTGCCGCTGGGCAGTTTGATAAGGTCTCAGTTGCCATGGAGGTCCGCTATCAGGATGAAGACAAACAGTCAGTCATCCATTACCTTGATCTCAGTAAGGTCGTCTTCGTTGCCGACAAGGACAAGTACTGCGTGCGCTATGACATTGAACCGTATTGGGAAAGAGCCGAAAAGGATGGTATCCTGGCCCTGCGCTTCTTCCTGATCGACCAGAATAAGCAGCCGCTGACCGGCGAATCGGTACTCATTTATCCCCATGTCCATGAGGAAGTAGAGGCCATCAGTTATGAGATCACCGAAGGTGCTGATGGCATCTGGAGCAAGGACAGCGACCTGGAGCATCTGATCCGGGTGGTACGCAGCCGCTTTGATGAAAATTGCCTGAACCACTTCACGGCTTTGTCCATTGATAGTGTTGAACTGGTCCGGGATCAGGATTACGTTGCCGAAAAGGGCAGCACGCTGATCCATCTGAAACCCGAGACTCTGCAGAAGCTCAGCATCGGTAAGCATGAAGTGCGGATCAGCTTTGATGACGGCGAAGTATCAACGACGCTGACCATCCAGAACAATGAAGTACCGGATACCGGCGATGAAAGCCGGCTGGTCTTATGGAGCGGTGTGATGCTGGCATCGCTGGCCGCCATGATGCTGATCAGAGCAGGGAAGAAAAGAGAAGCATTCATGAATTAACCTGAAGCGGACCGGCCGGTCCGCTTTTTACCGGCCCGGGATGTGGTAGAATGTAAGTAAAGAACTGAGAAGGGAAGAATGATCATGAAACTGCGAAATCTGTTTAACTGGGGTAAAGACCGTAAGAAGGAATTATGCCTATACAGCGAAGAAGAACTGAATGAATATGAATCTTACGTTACCGGTGCATTAGGTGAATACAAAAACGTCTTCCACGAGCTCGTCTCTCCCGACATTCACCTGGATGTCATCATGATCGAGCCGGATGAGGCCCATCCGTACTGGAAACTGGTGACCATGGGCTGCGGGGCTTACCGGATGAATGTACCCCGTAATCTGGCTGATTATGAGCTGGAATACGCCGAATATGTCATCTTTCTGCCGAAGGACTGGAACCTTAAGTCAAGTGAAGAAAGGGATTACTGGCCGATCCGCATGCTCAAGGCCACCGGCCGGCTGCCCATCGACAGTGATTCCTGGCTGGGCTACGGCCATACCATCGCCACCAGTGCCAATCCGGAACCCTACGCCGATAATACCGGCTTCTGTTCGCTGATGCTGGTGAGAGCTCTGGATAATGAGTTCAACCCGATGAAGGTCGAACTGTCTTCCGGTAAGAAGATCAATTTCTACCAGCTTTTGCCGCTGTATCCGCAGGAGCTGGAATACAAGTTCAATAACGACGCTGATGCCTTGCTGGACAAGCTGGCTGAGCAGGAAAACTTCCCGGTCGTCGACATTAACCGCCAGAGCGTCATTCAGTGAGGTGAAGAATGGATAAGCGGGAAGTCAAAAAGACGGTAAATCGACTGATCATGCAGATCAATGCGGTCAGAAGGATGGATGAGCGCCAGCGCCGCAATGATCTGATCTACGGGATCGTTCTGATGGTCCTGTTTCTGGCGCCTCTATTGATCGGCCTGCCCTGGCTACTGACGGTTGGTAAGCCGCTGATGGCCGTTTTGATCATTCTGGCCGGCTGGCTGATCGGAGCCGGGATCGGCTTATCCAGGCGCCGTCAGATCATTAACTCCTTCCTTAAGGTCAAAGATGCGGAAAGCTTAATTGAATTGAAAGACGGCGAAGGGCAGCTGGAAAAGCTGAAGAAGGTTGATCCGGTATTGTTGTTTCCCTTTGGCTCTCAGAAGGAACTGTTGGAATTGGCCTATAACTGGCTGGTGCGCCAGAAGCTGATCAGCGAAGGGGAAAGGCTTACAGCTTACCGCTTCACCGGTAAGCAGTTGAAGAATGAAATAACCCTGAATATCGCTGAAGACCTTGAGGTCATGCTGGTGCCGCTGGAAGGGCGGCAGCCGGAAGACTTTGACCAGCTGGTCAGAGAGGGAAGCCTGCTTAACCTGCAGGTCTTAAGCGGGATCCTCAAAAAGCCGGCCGGAGAGCAGTGAGCTCATTATTACCCGGGGAATTTTGATAAAATAAAAAAGTAAGGAAAAAGGAGAGAACATACTATGATCAAAATCTATGGCATGCCTACCTGCCCGTATTGCGATTACATTCATGAGCAAATCATCGGCCGGGAAGACGAATTTGAATACATCAACATCGGCGAGAACATCCGCAACATGTCCGCCTTTACCCATCTCAGAGATACCAATCCGGTCTTTGAGCGCATGAAAGAGATCGGCGATGTCGGCATTCCCACCTTTGTGCTTGAAAACGGCAGCGTAACCCTGGATCCGGCTGATGTCGGTCTGGTCGAATACGGCTCGACAGTTGCCTGTTCCTTGGAAGATCACAAGAGCGGCCGGAAAGGGTGCTGAAGCTGACAGGCGGGCATTGAATCACAATTCTGCCATTGGTGTCTGTTAATGCGAAAACCGGCATCCGCTGATCGTCATTGATTCACAAGAGCTGCCAAGGTCGAAAAGAGCAGTGGCTGATATAAAGGTTGTACACTGGCTTAATGCCGGTGCCGTCAGATGCCCTCTTAGTCTGTTGCTTAATTACATGCAAAAACAAGGCTCTCGCGAGCCTTTTTAAGTAGCAAAGTTTCATACGGTCTTCAGGCTTTCCGGAAAAGCCCGGGTTCTTTCCTTACGGGGATTATCGATGACCTGCTGAGGCGTTCCCTGTATGTCAACAGAAATACTACAGAGGCCTCAGGCTAGGCAGTAAACCGAAAAGGCTTTATAATTATTCAGGGAGGAAAAACAATGAAGAAACTCTTAGTCATCTTATTAGCTCTGGTAATGCTGGCCGGTTGCGGCAGTGCCAAGTTCAGTTTCACCACCTCATCTGACAACACCAGGATTGAGGTCAACACCGGGGATGGTGAAACCGCGGAAACACCTTATTTCTACGTCGGCAATAACCGGGAAGTGGTAATTGAAGCCGATCTGAACAGCGGACAGCTGGAGATCGATTTCGCCGAAGCGACCGTCTTTGATTCTGATCCGGATGCTCAGCCTGAGGTCATCGTCGGCATTATCGTTAAGAGCGTTACCGTCAGCGGCAACGACAAGGTCACCATTGAACTGCCGCAAAGCTATTACGTAATGGAACTGAAGACCGTTGGCGTGACCAAAGGCACAGTCAAGGTAAACGTCGTAAAGAAGTAGAGGAAACCATGCGGTTTCCTTTTTTCGTTAAAACCATCAGCTGTCAGAAATGGTACGGATTCATAAATCGTTTGTCTTCGCTGGGCCTGAATAGTAGAATTAGAATATAAACAACAGGAGCGTGACAATAATGACGAACATTCAGGAACTCAAGGATCCGCAGGGCCGGACACTGGCTTACGCAGCGGCCCCACAGGGCTGGCTTACCGGGGCTGCGCTGGTCGATAAGCTTCAGCATGAATCGGTACCGTTCTTCATAACGGCTCATCTGATCGATACCCAGCGCAACATCATGATCTTCGGACTGACCGATGAGATGTTTACCACCTATGTCAACAAGATGATGAAGATGACTCTCAAGAGCATTCCCACGGTCATCTGGGATTCCATCCGCGACTTCATCGAGCCGGAAGCCTATCTGAACCAGTTCGCTCAGGCCATGGCGCAGATGAATCTGACGCCGACGGCGCAGGCTGATCTGCCCAGCGTCATTGGCCGCAACATTCAGCAGTACTACCAGCAGATGATGCAGACATACCAGCAGGCCTTTGACATTGAAGCCCAGCTTGGTACGCCAACCCAGGCCAATAACTCGCTGATGAAATCCTTCATGGTCCGCTACGAAGGCGTGGCCAAGAGCGGAGTAAACAGCGTCGTCATTGCCGGCATGGACTACAAGGGCATCGAGTATTACGCCTCCACCTCGATGCTCAGCGCCATCAGTCCGCTGGGCGGGCTGTTAGGCGGATTAATGAAGCAGAAACAGGCGGAAAAGAGTTCGACTCAATTCGGCCACGGCCGGCCGTGCGATGCCATTGACTGGGGCTCAGCCAACAAGTTCATCGTCATTACCCCGGCCCAATACGAAAAGGAAGCTACCGAGGCTTTCCTGGCGTTCGTTTCGACTTTCCACATGGCCGAGGATCTGCGTAGGATCTACGCTCAGAAGGTCGTGGAGCGCAAGCAGATGAACATCCAGCAGACCCTGCAGTTCCAGCAGATGGCCCAGCAGTCGATGCGCAACCTTCAGGCTTCCCAGGCCCGGCTGCAGCAGACTCTGGCCGCCAACAGCGCCGCCATGCACAATATGATCATGGACAGCTGGAATCAGAAGATGGCCTCCGACAGCCGCATCAGCGCCGCCCGCTCCGAGGCGATCATGGGGGTAAACACCTATACCAACAGTTATGGACAGAATGTCAGCGTTGACGTTACCGCTGATCATGTCTATGAGAACCGGTACGGTGACGTCTATGGGGTTTCCGGCAACGCGCTGGACAGCGAACTGCTTAACGATCTGAACTGGAAGGAACTTAAGAGATAGGAATACTCAGGGGGATAGAAAACATGGATTATGAGGAAATACTGAATCAGATACTGGAATTAAGAGACGCCGTTTATGTCAACATTGACAACGACCAGATTTTCAAGATCAAGCCCCAGCTTGACCAGATCAGACAGCTGGCTGACAACATCTACGATGAGGAGGATACCCGCAAGATCATCGACCGGATCTCGGTCTATGAATTCCTGATGGACCTCTATGCCAGATGTGGCCGGCTGCGGCTTTCCAATGAGTGCTGCCGGATGTGCATTGAACTGGCCAGAAAGATCATGGACCAGGACAGTCGGGTCTATGAGCCGGTCCGGGACTATTACCGCACCTACATCGCCAACCGCTATCTGCTGGATGGCGATGAATCGGAAGACCTGGATGATGAATTGTATCAGTATCTCGACCAGGAAGGGCTGGACCTTAAGGAGATGACTTTGGAATACTTCCGCACCGCGCCTAAGTTTGATCCGGTGGAAGACAGTGAAGAATATCTGAATGTCATTGATGAGGTTGAGGAGAAGCTCTTTGATGCCCTGGAAGAGCAGAAGGAAGATGAAGACTATCCGCAGAAGTACCGCCAGCTGAAGAAAAAGATCCTCAAGGAAGACTACAACATTGACTGGATGGATCCTGAGGAGTACAACCGCGAAAGAGAATAGAAGGAGCATCCTATGAAAAAGACAACCCTGCGAAAACGATTCCGCTACTGGCTGGACATCCGCATGGCCAAGGGAACCGCCAGCATGGTCAAACTGCTGCTGGTCATGGTTCTTACTTC
>JAEEHC010000046.1 GCA_016280635.1 Erysipelotrichaceae bacterium | reverse complement strand
TCTGCTTACCGCCTACAACATCCTTCAGGACCTCTACAGGTATGACCAGAAGGTCAATTATCATGAAGCTCTGGAATTCATTGAGTTCATATCGAAGAGGCTTATCGATTCCGGAAACGATTCCCTGATCTCTGTTGGCAATACCTATCTTAAATGGAAGGCGGGAATAGCCAATGGGATAGCCAGGTCTCAGAACCGCACCAAGCTTACCAATGCGGTTGCGGAATCTCTCAACAACCAGCTGAAAACAATCATAAAATCAGCCTATGGATATCACAATTTCAGGCGTTTCAGAAGCCGCGCTTTACTCATTCTTACCTATGGAAAACCCAAGTGATTTCCATCACTTGGGCGTCCACGTTTAATTTAATAGTTTTTGATGGGTTACTCTCCTAAACCACGCTAAACCACGTTTAATTTAAGAGCCCCCATAATATAAACAAATTTTATGAACTATGGAAATCAGTGGGAATCAGCCTGACAGCACAGCTCAACGACTTTGTCGATGGCCTGCTGACTGGTCAGGATGGTATTTTCACTTTCGGTTCTTAAGCGGAACTCGACCTGATCATCGACAGCGCCTTTGCCGACGGTTATGCGCATCGGAAGACCGATCAGTTCCATGTCCTTGAACTTGACGCCCGGTCTTTCATCGCGGTCGTCAAACAGCGGCTCAATGCCTCTGGCCATTAGCTCGTCATAGAGCTTTTCGGCCATAGCAACCTGAGTCTCATCCCGGCCGTTGATCAGCACGATACCGACCTTATAGGGGGCGATGGAGATGGGCCAGATGATGCCGTTATCATCATGATGCTGTTCAACGACGGCAGCCATCGAGCGGCCCACGCCGATGCCGTAGGAGCCCATGACGACTGGCTGCAGGGTGGCGTTGGCATCCTGATAATACAGGTTCATGGCCTTGGAGTACTTGGTTCCCAACTTGAAGGTATTGCCGACTTCTATGCCTTTCTGGAAGCGGATGCGGCCGCCGCAGTGCGGGCAGATGTCGCCTTCCTTTACATTGACGATGTCGCCGGAGAGGTCATAGCGGAAGTCCTTCAGATTGGTATTGAGGTAGTGATAGCCTTCCTTGTTGGCACCGGTGATGAAGTTCTTCATAGGAAGAACTTCCCGGTCAACGACGATCTGACAACCGCTCAGATCAGCCGGGCCGGTGTAGCCGGGTACGGCGTTGCTGGTGGCGATCAGTTCGTCATTGGCGAAGTTGATCTCCCGGGCACCCAGAAGCTTGAGTACCTTAGTCTCGTTGAGCTCGCGGTCACCTCTGATGAAGAAGATGACCAGCTTGTCGTCAACATTCATTAACAGAGCCTTGACGGATCTTTCCAGAGGCTGCTTCAGATAGGCACAGACATCCTCAATGGAAGAGCAGTTGGGAGTGGCGACCAGTTCCCGGGCTTTTTCATCTTCAACCTGGTCTTTCGGTTCCACATTTTCGGTAATTTCAATGTTGCTGGCGTAGTCGCAGCTGTCACACAGTACCACGGTATCTTCGCCGATCGGCGAGATGGCTTGGAATTCTTCGGACAGCAGACCGCCCATGACGCCGGTATCCGCTCTGACGATCCGGTAATCCAGATCCAGACGGTCAAAGATGCGCTTATAGGCATCAAAGATCTTCTGATAGGCAACATCCAGTCCTTCCAGATCGCGGTCAAAGGTATAGGCGTCCTTCATGACGAATTCCACGACTCTGATCAGACCAAAGCGGGGCCGCGGTTCATCGCGGAACTTGGTCTGCATCTGATACAGGGAGAAGGGCATGTCCTTATAGGATTTGATCTTCATGCCGGCTGCGATCGCAAACAGTTCTTCGTGGGTCGGCCCCAGAACCATCTGCTTGCCGAAGCGGTTCTTCAGGGCAAACATGGAGGAACCGAAGTTTTCCCGCCGGCCGGAAGAGACATAGACATCTTCGGGGATCAGGCAGGGCATGATCAGTTCCTGACAGCCGGTCTTGTTCATCTCCTCGCGGATGATGTTTTCAATGTTCGTCTTGACCTTGTAACCCAGGGGCATGAACATGTAGACGCCGCCGCTGGATTTGCGGATGAAGCCGCCGCGGTTAAGCAGAATGCCGCTTACGGATTCCTCATCCTTGGGGTCTTCTCTCAGAGTATAAAAATAACTGTTCGATAGTTTCATAACGTTATCTCCTAAACCACTAAATTATATCATACATAATTTCAGAACAAGGACAGATTTTCGTATTCCTTCCGGATCTCAAAATGAGGCCGCAGATCTTCCAACTGCGTCAGGGTCATTTTTCCTTTCAGGTAAGCCTCGGCCTGCCGATAGTCCAGAACGATGGGTACGCGGTGATGGATGTCGCGGGTGGAAGTTGCTTCCTTGGTGATGATGGAAAACCGAGAGAGATCATCAGTTGTCTGGTAGATGGCGGCCAGATAAATGACCGGGCTGTCGGTGGTAAGATAGTGGCGCTGTTTGTCCTTCCATTCATAAAAGCCGCTGGCAACTACTACGCAGCGGTGCTCACGGTAATCCTGCTGATAGAACCTCTTATCCCGGATGGATTCCAGGCGGGTATTAATCAGGGCGCGGTCAAAGAGCTGATAGTTCCACTTCATCAGTTCGCAGTCCTGATCCAGCTCCACTAAGGCAATCTGGCCGGGGCAGACTTCGCCCTTCTGCCAGAGGTCCAGGATCTGCTGGTCATGCTTGCGCTCCAATATCTTCAGGTATCTGGAGGTATCAATGTTTTCAGCAAAAAAGTATCTTCCACACATACCTAGATTTTAGCACATCAGCGCTTTAGCGGGATAATAACCTGACCAGGATAAACCGGAAGATACATAGCGATTTTTACTGTATTTCAAAGGAAAAATGGGTATAATGAATACAATCATACGGAGGTAAGACAGATGGCTGAGTTCTTGAATGACGTTTCCCGTACCTTTTCCGAGTATCTGCTGATTCCCGGCTACACTGATGAGAACTGTACGACCGACAAGGTCGACGTTTCCACGACGATCACCCGTTATCAGGGCTCGGACGAAAAGGCCCTGAAACTCAACATCCCGCTGGTTTCAGCGGTAATGCAGTCGGTATCCGATGACCGGATGGCCATCGCTCTGGCCCGGGAAGGCGGTCTGTCATTCATCTACGGCGCCCAGAGCATTGAAGACCAGGCCCGGATGGTCAAGAAGGTCAAGGACTACAAGGCCGGCTTCGTGCTTTCCGATTCCAACATCTCACCGGATGCCACGATGGCTGATGTCATCGCTCTGAAGAGCCGCTCCGGCCATTCCACCATGGCCGTTACCGATGACGGCTCTGCCCATGGCAAGCTGTTAGGGGTCGTCACTTCGCGGGACTACCGCATCGGTAAGATGGATCCCCAGACCAAGGTCCGGGAATTCATGACTCCGTTTGAAAAACTGATTTACGCCAAGGAGGGCATCAGCCTTTCCGAAGCCAACGACATGATCTGGGATCATAAGCTCAATGCCCTGCCGGTGGTCAATGACCGTCAGCAGCTGGTCGCCTTTGTCTTCCGCAAGGACTATGAATCCCATAAGGATAACCCCAATGAACTGCTGGATGAGCAGAAGCGTTACATGGTTGGTGCCGGCATCAACTCTCGGGACTACCAGTTACGGGTACCGGCTCTGATTGAAGCCGGCGCGGACATCCTCTGCATTGACTCCTCGGAAGGCTTCAGCGTCTGGCAGAAGAAGACCATTGAATGGATCAAGGATAAATACGGTGACAGCGTCAAGGTCGGAGCCGGCAACGTGGTTGACGGCGAAGGCTTCCGCTTCCTGGCTGACTGCGGCGCGGACTTTGTCAAGGTGGGCATCGGCGGTGGTTCCATCTGCATTACCCGGGAGACCAAGGGCATCGGCCGGGGGCAGGCCAGCGCGGTAATCGACGTGGCCAGAGCCCGGGATGAATACCTGAAGGAGACCGGAATATATGTGCCCATCTGTTCCGATGGCGGCATCGTCTACGACTACCACATGACCCTGGCCTTAGCCATGGGTGCCGACTTCATCATGCTGGGCCGCTACTTTGCCCGCTTTGATGAATCACCGACTGACCGGCTGATCGTCAACGGCCAGTATGTCAAGGAATACTGGGGCGAAGGCTCCAACCGGGCCCGCAACTGGCAGCGCTATGACATGGGTGGTAAGAGCAGCCTGTCCTTTGAGGAAGGTGTTGACTCCTATGTCCCCTATGCCGGCCCGCTGAAGGATAATGTCGGTTTGACCATTTCCAAGATCAAGAGCACGATGTGCAATTGCGGCGTCACCAATATTCACGACCTGCAGAAAAATGCCCGGCTCACCTTGGTCTCCGCTACCTCGATAGTTGAAGGCGGAGCCCACGACGTCATTGTCAAGAACAACGGCGGCAATCAGCATCTTGGCTGATCAATGAACAAGAAAGTCTGTCTTTTCGGCAGACTTTTCCATAAGTTAAGGAGATAGATATGATACTGTACATAAACTGCTGCGTCAGGGAAGAGTCAAGGACTGCCCGCCTCGCCCAGGCTTATCTGGAAAAACTGGGAAAGGAATATAAGGAAGTATATCTTCCCGATGAAAACATTCAGCCGATGGACCGTCAAAGGGTCAATCAGAGAATGGAACTGGCCGGCAAAGGAGATTTTGACGATGAGATGTTCAGATATGCCCGGGATTTTGTTGAGGCCGATGAAATCGTCATTGCCGCCCCGTACTGGGATCTGTCTTTCCCCAGCCTTCTGAAGATCTACATTGAAAACATCTACGCTGTTGGTCTGGTCTGCCGTTACACTGACGAAGGAGAAGCGGTAGGTCTGTGCAAGGCGGAAAGGCTCACCTACATTACCACGGCCGGCGGCCAGTATGTTCCGGATTACAGCTATGGTTATCTGAAATCACTGGCCATGGACTTCTTCGGCATCAAGAGCACCAGGCTGATTAAGGCCGAGATGCTGGACATCGTGGGCTATGACGCCGAAGCCATTGTGCAGAAGGCCATTGATGAGATGTAGACTGAATCTGGGGAATGGAAGGCGAATTATGAATAATGATGAACTGATCGAAAAACTGCTTGAGAAGCAGTATTGGGTCATTGATTTCCTGCCCCGGCAGGTTCCGGTAGGTTCTGCCGGACAGTTCTTTGCCGTGGAAGAGTATCTGCTTTCCCGAGGAAATAAGGAAAGAATGCATGGCAGCTTTGCGGAGATCGTGCTGAAGCTGAACTGCTACCGCGACATACTGGTCAGGGAAGTCAGTGAAGAAAAATGGCAGCTGAATCCCCAGCCGGCTGAACTGGTAAGAATGTTTACCCGGCCTAAGAAAAATGTCTTCCTGCAGATTCTGCTGGAAAAGGACAGTACTCTGATAACATTTGATTCCACCGACAGTTATCTGACGGTCTACAATCCCTCTTCAGCGTTGAAGACGCTGCTGCAGCAGCTTACCGCTGCCCAGGGGCTGTTCTTCCGTCAGCCAGGTGAGGAAAGAAAAACCAAAGCCGATAAGGAATTAAAAGAGTGGCGGACCATGTGATCCGCTTTTCATATCTAAAAAAGTCCGCATGGTGCGGACCCTGGAGAAATATGACAGGAAGATCATTATTCTTCCCTTAACTGCTGCATTACCGTATCTTTCAGTTGCCACAGACTGTCTTCATCAGCGGCCTGCTGGCTGCTTAGAACGTAGAGCTTGTCGCCTTCAGCCCAGCTGATGGTCAGTTCCTCAGCGGATGTGCTTACTACTGAGTTGGGGGCAAAGGAACCATCGTTGATATCTCTGTCTGTAATGTCGTATATTTCCAGCCTGCATTCAATGCCGTCAATGACGAGCGTCTCAACGGTTTTATCGCTTTCAGCATTCTTGCCGGCATGACCACCTTCATAACTGGTGGGATTGTTATTGTAGATATTATCTGATGCTTCCTTGCCCCTGAAGGCATTGGGAAGGATCAGGGTTACGGCCACTACGGCGATCAGGCAGACCGAGAGCACCGGTGCCAGCTTAAGGGCCAGAGAGGGGAAGGAAAAGCGGCGGGGCTTTTCGGCCTTCGTGATGATGTTGCTGTACATCCGCTTTTTCTGCTCGGCGGTTACTTCGATGCTGTCAATGGCATCTCTGAATTCCTTAAGATCACTCATCTTCGCTTTCCTCCAATCTTATCTTCAAAAGTTTCCGGCCCTCAGCCAGCTGATTACGGACCGTTGAGGCTGTCCGTTTCAGCATTGAGGCGATCTCTTCGCTCTTGTAGCCCAGGTAGTAGTGCAGGTATATGACATCCTTGTATTTTTCCGGCAGGTTCATGACCTCCTGCAGCAGGTAATTGTCCTTGTACCTGACCGTTGCCCGGTTTTCAATCAGTTCATCGGCTACGACCTTCTTGCGCCAGAACTGCTTGAGGTGGTCCTTGCAGGTATTGATGCTGGCCACGGTCAGCCAGGCCTTCTCGTGGTTTTCGTCGTTGAACTCGATGTTGCCGCTGTAAACCTTGACAAAGACATCTTCCAGGCAGTCTTCAGCATCATACTGGTTCTTCATGTAGGTGTAACAGATGCGGTAGACCAGCTGGTAGTTGCGTTCATAGAGCATCGCAAACTGCTGCTGGGCTATCTGGTAGTTGACTGCCACTTCAGTCCCTCCTATCTATATAACGAACGGAAAATCCGGATTGTCGTCAGAAATATTATAGAATAAAAATCTTTGTTGCCAAATAAATGTTATCCGCTTCAAAAAACTGCGCAGGAAATAGGTTTTTGTATTATACTATCAAAAAAAGGAAGGATGTATGGAGAAATTCGGCAGATTCTACCTCGATAATGAAAAGGACATCATCATCGATCTGTTCAGACAGGACGAGCGGCTTTACTACGTTCTGTCCACTCCCAACCACCACAGCGGCAACCTGATCACCAATCTGGCCAAACTGTGTCAGCTTCCCATCAGCTTTGACGCCAACGGTCTGAAGATCATTGAAGGTGAGGTCCCCTGCTACATCGATTCCCGCAACCGGGAAGTCTACATCTTCCGGCTGGCTAACACTAAGGTGGCCAACATTTACCCTGACGGCAGCGTGGAAATGAAGGCCGCCATTCCGGCTCTGCCCAAGACGCTGATGAGCCAGACCAAGGAATACACCCTGGATGCCAACAAGACCATCATCAAGACCTACATCATCCGCGATTACAAGTTCCATACCGATTTGCACACTCATACTAACGGCAACCTGCACCCCGACATCCTGATCGCTCTGGGCATTGTCCATCAGATCAGATATCCACTTTACTATGTCCGCAAGCTGCAACTGAAGCTGACCGAAAGGCAACAGAAGGCCCTGGATGTTCAGCGCAAGCGCGTGGAAAGGCAGTTTTCCGATTCCCCTCTGCAGGGAAAGTATCTGCAGCGTAAGATCGACGACAACACCTTCATCAACTTCGCCGATCTGATCCTTAATAATCCCGATGATGCCCATTACAATATTGTCCAGATCCGCTCCTCCCTGACCATTCTGAAGGACGGGCAGGCGGTCTTCACCAATCTGGAAAAGGTCTACCTGTACCGCTATGTCTTTACCAGAGGCCGGCCGGCGGAAAAGACCATCCGGCTGCAGGGTATCAATAAGATCCCCGATGAGGACATCGTCAGCTATGTTCATCAGATGCTGAAAGATGACAAGGATCCCCGCTTTGCCCACAACAGCCTGTTTCAGGACAAGATGTTATGGATTGCCCGGGTCTACCGCGATCAGGGCATCAGGTATGTGGAAATGAGCGATACCACTCTGGTCAAAAGATATGATTCCATCAGGATGCTCAGAGAAGTCCATGAGATCTTCCCGGCCATTGAGGAAGAGACCGGGGTAACCATCCGCTTTCTGGCGGCCATCCGGCGCATTCCCTTAACCATCATCAAGGACAACGTGACCCCGCAGACTTATCTGCAGGAAAACCTGCAGGTCTTAAAGGCCGTATCTGTTGATCCGTATGTCTCCGGCTGCGATATCGTCGGTGAGGAGATCAACAGTATCCGCGAGCTCAAACCGGTCATCAAGGAGATCGTTAAGATCGCCCGTGAGCAGCCTGACTTCGTCATCCGGGTCCACGCCGGGGAAAACGACAGCCAGAAGAGCAATGTCGCCGACAGCATCGACTGTGTCCGCTCCTCGCTGGCTTTGGGCCAGAAGATGCCGTTAATGCGCATTGGCCACGGCTTATATACCGCCAATCTCAATACTCCGGAAGGTAAACGGTTATTAAAGAACATCAGAGACAATGACATCGTTCTAGAGTTCCAGATAACCTCCAATGTCCGTTTGAATAACATCATTTCCCTGGAAGAGCATCCCCTCAAGCAGTATCTGAAGGCCGGCATCCTGTGTGTACAGGGTACCGATGGTGCGGCACTGTACGGGACCTGCCCGATCGACGAGCAGCTGTCCATGGAAAGGACCCTGGAACTTGACCGTGAGGACCTGATGGCCATGAAGAAGGCTGATGAGCTGGTATTGAAGCGTTCTTTGGAAAACTTCCGCAATAAGCAGGAAGCCTTTGAACAGCTCAGTCAGGGACGCAATATTGAAGAGGTGCTGACAGAAAGGATGCAGAACGATGATGTTCAGCTGTCCCAGAAACTGTGGGCAACCGATGCCATCTATGATGTCCAGACTCTGCTTAAAGATAAGATTGAGGAACTGCCCTGGGACCGCTACCCGATCGTTCTGATGGGCGGCAGTTTCAATACCGAAAAGCGCAGTACCAAAATGACGGTGGAAGGACAGGCCATCATCGATCAGCTGCTTGCCCAATTGGATCCTCAGGAAGTCTTCTTCCTGATTGGTGATACCATTTCCGGTTATGAGAAGTATCTGGTTGACCATAACAGAGGCTTCAAAGTCTATGCCATGTGCCCCACCGTGGTCGATAAGGGCCGATTAAAGCGGCTCAGGAAAGCTGATGTCAAAGTCAGGGTTTCCATAGAGAGTTCAGCCATGGGCATTTACAAGAGCATTACCCACGAGATTTTCAAGCACCGCCCCTCGATCGTCATTGGCTTTGACGGAAACTCTGCCGGCGTAAATGTCATGCAGGAAGCCAAAAACGGCAAGGGTAAAGCCCGGATCTTCATCTATGATGTGGAGGGCAACCTGCGCAAGAAGGCCGAAAGCCTTCAGGGCTATGTCCGGCTGTTTGACGGAGACAGTGAACTGGCTGGGGAAATCAGAAAAATCATCGAGGAATAGCGTAAGTTTCACTTTACCCTGAAGATAGTGGTAAAATTATAAAAGAGGAATGACATGAAGAAGAGGATTCTGCTGATCGCAACTGGCGGAACGATAGCTTCCGCCAATACTGAAGATGGACTAAAGCCATTGTTTTCATCGCAGCAGCTCATCGATACCCTGCCGGAACTCAGCGAATTCTGCCAGGTCGATAACTTTCAGCTGTTTTCTCTGGATTCCACCAACATTTCCCGTGACCACTGGCTAACCATTGCCCGGACCATTGAGGAAAGATATGGGCAGTATGACGGCTTTGTGATCACCCATGGTACCGATACCATGGCCTACAGTGCGGCTGCCCTGTCCTATCTGATCCAGAATTCGCCCAAGCCGATCGTGCTGACCGGCTCGCAGCGGCCGATCAATCTGTCAACCACGGACGCGAAGATGAATCTGCTGGATTCCTTCCGGTACTGCTGCGATGACCGCTCCAGCGGCGTTTCAATCGTCTTTTCCGGCAATGTCATTCTGGGAACCCGGGCCCGTAAGATCAACACCAAGAGTTTCCAGGCCTTTGCCAGCATCAATTACCCTTACCTGGCCGTCATTCAGGATAACCATATCATCCGCTACCTTGACCAGCCCAAGAGCACCCAGCCGCAGTTCAGCCATCAGTTATCGGACCGGGTGGCGCTGATCAAACTGATCCCCGGCATAACCGGCGATTACCTGAAGTATTTCTTGGAGCGCAATGACGCACTGGTAGTGGAAAGCTTCGGCGTCGGCGGTTTGCCGATGCTGGAAAAGTACGGCTTCCAGCAGGCCATTGACTATGCCGTGGAAAACGGCAAGACCATCGTCATGAGTACCCAGGTTCAAAATGAGGGCTCCGACATGACCGTCTATCAGGTCGGTCATCACCTGAAGACCCAGAAGAGTATTCTGGAGGCCTACGACATGACCACGGAAGCGGTAGTTACCAAGCTGATGTGGATTCTGGCCACAACTTCTGATTTCAAGAGAATAAAAAAGCTCTTCTACAAGCCAATCGCCCAGGATATCCTGGCCCGAGACTGAAAAAAGAAAAAGACAGCTATCAAGCTGTTGAATAGAAAAAAAGGAGGTTACCCTTATGTGGAACATTGTCTGTGATTCCAGCTGTGATTTCAAGAAACTGGAAACCGAAAATCCTGACATCCGTTATGTGACCGTTCCGTTTGTTCTCTCCAGCAATGGCCGTGACTTTGTGGACACGGACGATCTCAATACTACGGAGATGATTGACTATCTGGAAAGCCAGAGCACCATTCATACCTCAGCCTGCCCGGCGCCGGGCTTATGGGCCAATGAGTTTGAGGATTATGATCAGAACATTGCCCTGACCATCTCCAAGAATCTTTCCGGCAGTTTTAACAGCGTTACTTCCGCCAAGGAAATGGTTCTGGAGGAATATCCGGATAAGAGAATTGAAATCGTCGACCCATTGGGCACTGGGCCGTCCTTAATGTTAGTAGTGGAGAAGATTGTTGACTGGATCAACGAGGGACTCAACTACGAGCAGGTCGTTGCCAAGGCTAATGAAATGGTAGGAAAACTGCACATCGTCTTCTCGCTGTGCAGCTTTGAAAACCTGGTCAGAAACGGCCGGATGAACCGCATTGTCGGTTTCCTGGCCACCAAGCTGAACATCTGGGGCATCGGCATGGGTGTGGAAGGCCGCATATCCATCGTCGGTAAGGCCAAAGGCGTCAAGAACATGGTCAAGAACATCGTTGAGCAGATGAAGAAGACGGCTGGCGATGTTCAGCGAGTCATCATCTCCCATTGCCTTAATGAAGAAACCGCTCAGATGCTGAAAGAGCAAATTTCGGAAGCCTTTAAGCAGGTCAAGGTATCCATTTATCCCACCAGAGGCCTGGACAGTTTCTATGCTGAGCGCGGTGGTGTCATAATCGGGTATTATTAAACTGATATTCCAGTCCTGATACATCGAATACTTCTTGAGTATCAAAAATGGTAGAGCTCTCTAAGCTCCACCATTTTTACGCAGTAGTTCGACTACATAATCGGGTGTTATCCATACTGGCATTTTTGGTGTAACCATCATCCAGATACTGTCGGTATTCCTTTCCGTCCCCCAATAGTTCAACATCATCAAGATCAACTTCCGAAGTATTCATTGCCGGCTTGCCAATGATGATGCAATGATCATGTCGGATGAAGAATACTACCTCATCTTCAGGGATGATTATTGTGTGTTCACCTTTTTCCATGATCTCCGTGCTGAACTGCTGATTTCTGTAAGTCACCATTGTCATCTGTTCGGGCAGATACACCTTACGCTGTGTCTGTCTTTTTTCCATGATTGGCGCAATCATGATCGATTCGCCGACCATCAGCTGGTCTTCACAGTTTCTGCCTTTTTCATCGGAAAAGACAAAGGCCAGAGGCTTTATGTACATGTCACCGCTTAGAGCGGCCTTCATGAATTCAGAATAGATATATGGTAATAAACGATAGCGCAGTCCCAGTACATTGCGAAACGCCTTGGTATGCCCGAAGCGGTAACATTCCTGTTTTCTGGTATGGCGGGCGGAATGGTTGCGCATCAGCGGGGTAAAGACGCTTAGGGCCAGCCATCTTAGTAGCAGTTCTCTGGTGCAATTGCCGCCGAAGCCGCCGGTATCAGCACCGCTGAACAGAAATCCGCACATGTTCAGCCCGGGCAGCTGATGGAATTCCGTGCGCAGGTGATCCCAGCGGGATTCGTTGTCGCCGGTCCAGATACCGCCGTAGCGGTGAGCGCCAATGCAGCTGGCCCGGGAGAACAGCAGGAAACGCTTGTCATAATGCCTTTCAATTCCCTGAGAGGAAGCCATGGTCATGTAGCCGCCATAAAGGTTGTGAACCAGGTGGTGAACGACTTCCCTGCCTTCGACACTGTTCTTAAAGTTATGGTAGTCAAAGTGGGCAGCTTCCTCAGCCTTGTCTTCCTTGTGATGAGGATTGAGGTAACTCTTTATGACATCCAGCCTTCCCTGATAGCGGGAATACTCGCTGGAGAAGATCGAAGGTTCATTCATGTCGTTCCAGAACCCCTCAAAGCCAAGCTTTATCAGAGATTCGTATTTGTCGCCGAACCATTTGCGCACTTCCGGTTTGAAGAAATCGGGAAAATGGGTCATGCCCGGCCAGACTTCCGCCTTGAAGATGCCGCCATCCTTATTGTGACAGAAATAATCATTCTCTATTCCTTCATCATAAACATCATAGCCTTTCTCAATCTTGATGCCGGCATCGATGATGGGCACCAGATGGATGCCTTTTTCCCTGGTCTTCTCAACGAAACGGGAGAGTAGAGGGAAGCGCAGTTTGTTGACGGTAAAGTCCTTGAAGTGATCCATGTAGTCAATATCCATGCATAGCCAGTCCAGAGGCAGCTTGTTAAGCTTATGGCCTTCCATTACCGCCAGCAGGTCAGCTTCATTCTGATAGCCCCAGCGGGACTGGCCGAAGCCAAAGGCCCATAAGGGAGGCATGAAGGGCCGGCCGATCAGGGAAAGAAACTCTCTGGCAATGGAATTACTGTCGGAAGCGGTAATTATGTAGATGTCCAAATTGTCGTTGGCAGTGCGGACGAACATCTCGTCATCAGTGGTATTGTCAATGTCGAAGGTGATCTTGGAGGGGGTATCAAAGAAAACACCGAAATGATCGTGTCCGTCCACGATCAGAAAGTTGTGCGCACTGTAAAGTGAAGGCGTGTTTTCTCGATGCCGCGGGTTGTCGGTATTATAGGATACATAGGTTTTGCCACGCTTGTTGATGTTTCCCATGTTTTCGCCTAAGCCGTAAATGATATCGTCTTTTTCCAACTTATAGTGGAAATAGAGATGTTTCTGCGTGCGCCGCTGCGTAAAAAAAGGCAAAGAATCGGCGGATGGCTCGATGTCTCTTACCGTGGAAAAGGTCTTCATAAGCGGCTGACCTATTACATATTTATAAATCATACTTTCAAGCCCAATCTAACAATATTATTATATCACCACCTCACTCTGATGGTTTGATTTTCCGAAGAAAATACAGCGTGAACAGGTTCTTTGAAAGATGTCAGAGAGTGCTAGCACTTGAGTGTTGACAGTGCTAAAAATGCGGATTATAATATTGGCAGTACTGGTAAAAGAGTGCCAGAAAGGGAGTGAGAACATGTTGACAGAAAGGCAGCAGCAGTTGCTCAAGGCAATCGTTGAAGAGTTCATCAAGACAGCTGAACCGGTCGGTTCCAAGACCTTGGTTGAGCGTTACGGTCTGGACTATTCATCCGCTACCATCCGCAACGAGATGAACTATCTGGAACAGCAGGGATTACTGGAAAAGACCCATACCTCTTCCGGAAGGATCCCCTCCACGGAAGGCTACCGCTATTACGTGGAAAACATGCTCTCAGGCCAGCTGGACGAGAACGAAAAGAACCAGATTGCCAATTACTACCGCAATCTGCCGCTGGATGAAGTCATTCAGACCAGCTGCGATGTCCTGTCCAACATGACCAACCTTACTTCCCTGGTCCTTGGTCCGGATGCCAACCGGCAGACTTTGGCCCACATCCGGCTGTTCCCGCTGGATGATACCAGTGCCGTAGCGGTGTTCATCACCGACCAGGGCCATACGGAAAACAAGACTTTCCACTTCAGCGAATCAATTTCCGTTGAAGACATTCAGAACTGCACGGCAATCCTTAATGACCGTCTGTGCGGTACGCCGATCAATGAGATCGTGGAAAAGATGAACGAGATCAAGCCAATCCTGGCTCACGCCGTCAAGCGTCATGAAGCACTGTTCAATGCCTTCATGCAGGCCTTCGTCAGATTCGCCTCGGACAACGTCTATTATTCCGGTGCCAGCAACATGCTTTACCAGCCGGAATTCGCTGATCTGGAAAAGATGAAGGAACTGATGAAGATGCTGGAAGACTCCAGCGCCTGGCGGACCCTGGAATCCTCGGGCAACGCGTTAAAGATCGTTGCGCCGGAAGGAAACGGCGAACTGGTCTGGCTCAATGACATGGCCGTGGTCTCCCGCCACTTCAACATTGGCAATGAGGAAGGCCGGCTGATGGTCGTCGGTCCCAGCCGGATGAACTATGACCGCATCCTGTCCTTACTGGACTTCACCACCTCATTCATCGAAAACCAATATAAGAGAAAGAAGTAGATAAGACATGGAAGAAGAAAACAGAAAAGAAGAATTGCCGGAGGAAGAAAAACCAGCAGAAGAACCTCAGAAGGAGGAAACTGAAGGTAAGGAAAACCGGAAGGAGCATAAGAAGGAAAAGAAACTCAGTGAAGTTGAAAAACTGAAACAGGAGATTGAAGAGCTCAAACAGGAGATCGGGGTTACCAAGAATGCTTACTACAAGGCCTACGCCGATACGGAAAACCTCAAGAAGAGACTGCAAGCGCAGGCTGATGAAGCCAACAAGTACCGCATCCAGTCCTTCGCCCTGGCCATCCTGCCGGCTCTGGATTCCCTGGAACTGGCACTGATGGGCAAGGATCCGGAAGATTCCTTCGTCAAGGGTGTCAAGCTGACCTATGATCAGCTGATGCATGCCCTCAACAATGAAGGGGTCGAAAAGATCGATTGCCTGAATAAACCGTTTGACGCCAATGAGGCTCACGCCATCATGACGGATAAGGTTGAAGGAATAGAACCCAATACGGTAATTGAGGTCTTACAGACCGGTTACCGTCTGAAGGATAGATTATTAAGAGCTGCCCTGGTTAAGGTCAGCGAATAAAGGAGGAATAAATCATGAGTAAGATTATCGGTATTGACTTAGGTACAACAAATTCATGTGTCGCTGTCGTTGAAAACGGCGATCCAGTCGTCATAACTAACCCGGAAGGCAACAGAACCACACCTTCAGT
>JAEEHC010000004.1 GCA_016280635.1 Erysipelotrichaceae bacterium | reverse complement strand
TTCTTTCTTCCTCCTAGTTTTTCTACTAACAGGCGTAAATCAATTATTAGCGTGTTGGCCTTTCACTTTAACAGCAAGCTACTTTTTTCAACATGCCAACGCGGGGAAATAACCTTTACGTGCTGCTATCGGCCCTATTAACTTATCATTATTCACCTGCTTTGTCAAACACTTTCTGCATGGAAAAAGTATCGGCAGAGCACTAAACAATGAGAGTTATAATGTGATAAAATACAATTGAGGTGGTATGTATGTCATTTGCGGAAATCTGGGATAAACTGAAGACTTCAATCTGGCTTTACGCGATCATCGCGGTCATTTTGGTCATTCTGGTTCTTGTGGTCATCATTGTCAGCCGCAAGAAGAAACTGAAGAAGCGCATCGATAACGGACAGGTCAGGGTCAATGGGCTGAAAAGCCATCCCTTTAATGTTGACATTGCCAAGACTGATGCCATTGCCCGGGTAAATCCTAATGTCCGGGAGACCTCGGAACAGTGCAAGAAGGACTACGAGACCATTCAGACCAATCTCAAGGAGATCGTCAACAATCTTCAGGATGCCAATGAATTGCTTTCAGCATCCAAACTTTCCAAGTGCGGTGACAAGCTTGATGAAAATGATCTGCTGGTTGAAGCGACAGACAAGCTGGCTGATAAACTCAAGGGCGTGCTTTCCACCGTCCTCAATCAGTCTACCATTCAGCGTCAGCGCATCAACGAGCTGAAGAACCAGTTCCATGAGATCAAGACGATGATCAATGACAATCCCAATAACTACACCTTCTGCTGGGAAGCCCTTGACCGCATTACCAACGGCATCTCCCACCAGTTCTCTGACTTTGAAGCCGTCATGGATGCTTCCAAGTATGAAGATGCCACCGAAATAGCGGAAAAGATCGGCGGTTCCATTGAAGACCTCAATGTCCTGGTGCAGAAGCTCCCGGAAGTCATCCAGATGAGCCGCAACATTCTGCCGGGCCGCCTCAACGAGTGCCGCAATGAGGCCAGCGTTCTGGAAGAACAGGGAGCCTACATCGGTCACCTCAACATCGGCGGGAATCTGGAAGGAATCAATGCCACCCTTAATCAGATCCTGGCCAAGATCAAGGAATGCGATCTGGAAAACATCGATAACCTGCTGATCGACTGCGATACCAGGATCAACCAGCTTTCCAGCAATGTCTCTGATGAAAAGAATGCCTTCCACGATCTGACCGTCTGTCAGGAGAACTGTCAGGGCCGTCTGGAAAGCATCATTCGCATTCTCGATGAGATCAGGATGAATTCACTGGCGGATTTTGAACGCTACCGTCTCGACAATCTCAATGAACAGTTCATGGACTGCGATAACCGTTACCGGGAGAGCCGCAGAGCCTATGAACAGCTGCTGAAGACCCAGAGCGAAGGCAGCGTACCGGCTACGACGCTGATCATTACCTTCAAGGAAGTGGAAAATGACATCATGGACTGCCTGAAGAAGGTTAAGGACATCAATAACCTGCTTAACAATACCCGCACCAGCGAGCTGCGGGTTCAGGAACTGATGAGCCGGTTTATCATCGTTCTCAATGAATCCAAGGCCTCCATCAAGCTTTCCAAGCTTCCTAACATCTCCAGCAAATACGATCAGGACATTGCCCGCAGCGAACAGTATCTCTCTGAGATCGCTGAGCAGCTGCGTCAGCCTTCCGTGGACATTGAAAGGGTCAACGAGACGATCAATGAGGCCCAGAACCTGATTGTCAGCCTCTACCGGAACGTTAATTCCCTGATCTCTACCGCTCAGGAGATCGAGGAATTCATCATCACCTGCAACAAGTACCGTCCCTATTACCCGGACGTTGACGCCTCGCTGTATTCCGCGGAAGTATGCTACCGAAATGGCGAATATACCAAGGCCTGCAAGATGGCTGTAAACGCCCTGTCATCGGTCGACCCGGAGCTGGCCAGCCAGCTCTCCGACAGCATTGACAAGAAGATCGCGATGCAGAAGGAAGCCTGACGATGGTTTATTTTGACAACACCTCAACAACGAAGGTCGCTGATGAGGTCCTGGATACCTACGATCAGGTACTGCGAAAGTACTATGTTAATTCCGAGGCAATCTATCCTTCCGGCATGGAAGTTCACAATCTGATGGAGAAGTCCCGCAGCCAGATTGCCCGGCTTTTAAATGTGCTTCCTAAAGAGATCATCTTTACTTCCGGCGGCTCGGAAGCCAATAACCTGGCAATCAAGGGGACCGCCTTAAAGAGAGCAGAGATCGGGAAACACATCATCACCAGCGCCGTAGAGCATTCCAGCGTAATCAATTCCTGCCGCTGGCTGGAAAAATACTTCGGCTTTGAGATCACCTATCTGCCGGTAACGCCAAACGGCAGCATCGATCCGGCCGAACTCCGAAAGGCCATGCGCCCGGATACCATTCTGGTCAGTCTGATGTTGGTGAATAATGAGTCCGGTGCCATCAATCCGCTTGATGAGATCCGCGAGACCGTAAAGAAGCACCATAACTGCTACCTGCATGTGGACTGCGTTCAGGCTTTGGGAAAGCAGGATATCGATCTGAAGGATGTCGATCTGGCTTCCTTTTCCGCCCACAAGATAAACGGTCTGAAGGGCTCCGGCTTTCTGGTTGCCAAGCAGCACGTCCAGCTGGCTGAACTGATCTCCGGCGGCCAGCAGGAAAACCATTTGCGCGGCGGTACCGCTAATTCTCCTGCCAACATCGTGCTGGCCAAGACCGTCCGGCTGGCTCTGGAAAAACGGCAACAGCAGGGTGATAAGATCAGAGAACTGCACGATTATCTCTATCAGCAGCTGAAAATGATCGATAAGGTGGTCATCAATTCACCGGAAAACGGCACTCCTTATCTGATCAATTTCTCGGCATTGACGGTTACATCGCAGGTCATGATGAATGCCCTGGCCCAGAGGGGCTTTGAGGTATCAGCCCAGTCGACCTGTGATTCCAATGACGCCTTCAGCAAGGTCATCGCGGCCATGTACGATGAGCCGGACAGACTGAAGGGCACCATCCGCATTTCTCTTGGTTATGAGCATACCAGAGAAGACATCGACGCTCTGTTAAGAGCCATCAGGGAGGTAATTGAAGCTTATGGCTGAACTGACATATGAAAACATTCTGATCCGCTATGGTGAACTGACCACCAAGGGCAAGAACAAGAAGGACTTCATCAGCCGCCTGGCCGATAACATGCGCCAGGCTCTTTCCAGTTTCCCTGATCTGACCTTCCAGCAGACCCGCGACCACATCTATGTCCATCTGCACGGAACCGATCCGCAGAAGGTAATTCCCATTCTGAAGAATGTCTTTGGCATCCGCAGTTTTTCCTGCTCGCTGAAGGTGGAAAACGACATTGAAAAAATCAAGCAAGCCGCCTATAAGATCATGGAAGACAAGAGCGGTACCTTTAAGGTCAAGGCCAGAAGGGCCAATAAAAACTTTCCATTGCACTCTGATGACATCAACAGACAGGTTGCTACCGTCATCCTGAAGAACTTTGATGACCGGCTGAAGGTCGATGTTCACAACCCCGATCATGAGCTGATCGTAGAAGTCCGGGATGACTATACCTACATCATGGCGGAAACGATTCTGGGAGCCGGAGGCTATCCGGTCGGCGTTGGCGGCAAGGCGATGCTGATGCTTTCCGGCGGCATAGATTCACCAGTCGCCGGTTATCTGGCCATGAAGAGAGGCGTAAAGATCGAAGCCATTCACTATGCCTCCATGCCTTATACTTCTCAGGAGGCTCTCAATAAGGTCAAGGAGTTGACCAGGCTGATCAGCGGCTATCAGGGTCAGATCCGTCTGCATGTCATCCCCTTTACCGAGATCCAGCTGCAGATCTACAAATATGCCGATGAGTCCTATGCCATCACCCTGATGCGCCGGATGATGTATCGGCTGGCTGAGATGATGGCGGAAAAGAGAGGCTGTCTGGCCATCGTCAATGGCGAGAGCATCGGACAGGTCGCTTCCCAGACGCTGGATTCCATGAAAGCCATCAACTGCGTTACCACCCTGCCGGTGATCAGGCCGGCGGTAACCTATGACAAGCTGGAGATCATCGATCTGGCCCGACGGATCGGCACCTACGAGACCAGCATCCTGCCTTATGAGGACTGCTGCACGATCTTTGATCCCAAGGATCCGGTAACCAAACCGAAGATTGAAAAGTGCGAGATGTTTGAAAGGCGCTTTGACTGGCAGCCGCTATTGGAAAAAGCCATAGAAAATGTGGAAACCATTGTCATCAATCCTTCCTCAAGATTTGATGAAGCCGATGACATTCTGTAATCTGAAGTAAACCATTCAAACCCCTTTACCGGGGTTTTATCTTGGCAAGGAAGGATGTTAAATACAATATAATGCTGAAAAAAGCAAATATGTATATTGAAAATAAAATATATAATAATTATAATATACATATGAATGAAATCAGATTTGAGTGGGATTCCACCAAAAATGAATACAACATAAAGAAACACGATGTCTCATTTGAAGAGGCCTCTACAGTATTCTATGATCCTGAAGCATTGCTCATTCCTGACCCGGACCACTCGACAGTTGAAGAAAGATTTGTCATCATGGGCTACAGCCATCGCCTAAGGATGCTGGTAGTTTGTCATTGTTATCGGGGAGAGGATGAAATAATAAGGATCATTTCCGCCAGAAAGGCAACCAATGCAGAAAGAAAATGGTATAAAGGAGACTAGAAGTATGGATGAAATGAGAAAGGAATACGACTTCAGCAAAGCTGTTAAGAATCCCTATGTCAGCAAACTTAAAAAGCAGATTACAATCAATTTAGATGACCGTATCATCACTTATTTCAAAAATGAGGCGATGGAATCGGGAATACCATATCAAAGCCTGATTAATCTATATTTGCTGGACTGTGTTCTGGAAAACAGGAAACTGAAGATAAGTTGGGAATAGATTATATAAGGTAATTATTTGATCATGATATTTAGATCTGTACATCAAAAAAGTGCTCACCACTCATCTAAACCTGATTTTACTGGTGGATTGAGAGTGTGAGCTTGGCTTGCTGGCAGTCTTTTGAAGCATAAAAAAATATGGTTTGAGAATACTAAATAAACATATGGGGAAATAGGTCTATTTCAGGGGTGCGGACAAAAAAGAAACAGAAGAGTACAACGGCCTTCTGTTTCTTTAATCTTGGCTAAAACTAGAGTTCTTTCTTCCAAAGTCCATGCAGATTGCAATACTCATAGACGGCAATCGGCTTGTCTTTGGGGCAGACATGGAAGCATCTCTTTGGCTCCTCACCGGGTTTCAGATACTTGATCTGCCAGCCCATTTCGGATTCCAGAGCGATCCAGGTAATGTAGTGGGCTTCCAGCATCGGATGGTCGACCTCACCGACTCTGACCTTGACCTTGTTGTCTTCAACTTCGACGAAG
>JAEEHC010000045.1 GCA_016280635.1 Erysipelotrichaceae bacterium | reverse complement strand
TCAGCATCAGATAGGGAATGCCGATCCAGACGTTGATCAAAATTACCATTACTCTTGCCAGAATCGGATCTTCCCAGAAGGGTATGGCCTTATCTATCCAGCCCATGTCGCGCAGCCACAGGTTAACCAGACCGGATGTTGAGAACATCTTGGAAACATACAGCAGGGAAATGAACTGCGGTATGGCGATGGTCATGACCAGGATGGTACGCCAGACTTTCTTGAACTTGATGCCTTTCTTATTGATCAATAAGGCAACCATGATACCCAGGAAGTAGTTTGTAAAGGTGGCGAAGAATGCCCAGATCAGCGTCCAGGTCAGAATCTCGCCAAAGGTAGCCGAGAAACTGGATGAACCTGATGACCAGCTGATCAGCTGATTGAAGTTATCAAGTCCTACCCAGGTAAACAGCGCATTGGAGAAACCGTTGTGGTTGGCATCGTAGTTGGTAAAGGCGATCAATATCATGAACAGGATCGGTAATGCCGTAAATACGATGATTCCGGTCAGCGGTAAAGCCAGCAGTGTCTTATGGAACTGATCATCCAGCAGTGACTGCAGGTCCTGCTTGCCGCTCTTTAACGGTTTGCCCTTGGCCAGGATCTCTTCAGCGATCTTATTCTGCTTGACATTCAGCCTCCAGGTATAGATGAAGGCGAAAATGAAGATTATCGTCAGGATGCCGTACAGCAGGATCCTGAAGGAGTTATCATGATATTTCATGACATACTGGTCCAGAATCGGATCATACTCCTCAAAGGGCCCCTGAGTTCCCAGCGTTGACAGCTTGGAGAGCCAATGTACGCCGGTAGTAATCATGTAGAAGATGAATACTACTTCAAACAGCAAGAACAGAATGCCTCTTAATACCTGACCTCTGGCAATGTTACCAAAGCCCATGACCAGGTAGGAAAGCTTTGTCTTGAAATCACCGTTTGTAAAAGTAGTGACAATATCCAGCGCTTCATTCTTGATCCGGCCGGCAAGATTGGCGAAGAAAGTGCCAATGCCCTTGAACAGGGAAGCAAACCAGCCGGGGATAGCGGCGAAAAAGCTCTTCAATCCATACAGTAATTTTTGAAACTTATTCAATTTCAGATATTCTAAGTCTTTCTTATTTTCCATATGAACCCTCTTAGTGTATCTTTAGCATTATTCTGCTTCAGATTAAACAAAACGGGTGAGGTTGATAATACAACCTCAACCCGTTTAAGTGCGGTTACGATGTAATTGAATTATTGCTTGATTAATTCAACCTTGCCGGTTTCCCAGGCATCATCGTTGTCCATGGTTAAGACGATGATGTACTTGCCATCTTCTTCGACCTTGAAGTTGTCTCCACCCGGACCGGTAGCGCCTAAGTTGAAGTCCCAGCTTGCGCCGCGTCTTACCTTGAATTCCTCACCGGCATGCAGTTCGAGAACGTCGGTCTTCCAGGTTCCAGCCGGATCTTCAGTCATGACAACATCCTGTGTCCAGGAATCGCCTAAGATACCGCCAATGACAGTCCACTTTCTGGCTTCTGCCGGGTCAACGGTCAGAAGGGCAGCCAGTGAATCGTCATAGAGCTGTAAGACAGCCTTCAGCTGTTCGTCGGTAGCGTTCGGGCCTAATTCCTTGATTCCGGCACCGATAGCCTTGCCGATATCCCACCAGGCACCAGGATACTGGCCCTGCGGAACGGCATAGTCATTCTGCTTTGCCAGGGCGACTAAGGCCGGGTTAGCCTTGACAGCGTCAGAGGCAGCAGCAGTCTTGTTTGACGGACCCCAGGCAACAGCTTCAAATCTCTGAGTCTGGCATTCTGCACCGGTCAGATATAAGGCGATCTGAGAAGCGATGGCAGCCTTCTTGGCATCAGTCTGCGGCTTGACACCGACAAGCTTGTTACCGCCGAAGGAACCCATGTGGTAGGACTTGCCATCAACAGTGAATGACGGAAGGTCAGTAACACCAAGGTTGTCTCCTAAGGCTTCAACAGCTGTGCCGTAATCCCAGACACCGGAAACGACGACGGCGGAACCACTCATGAATTCAGCAGCTGATGATGAAGAGTTAAAGTTCTTATTGGTGACGATTTCCTTTAATGCTTTGGCGGCGATCAGGCCGGCATCGGAATTGAAGGTATCACGGTAGTCAACGATATCGGTACCGTTCATGACCCAGTCGGATACGCAACCGGTAGCGAAGAACAGGCCAGCTTCATACCAGGCAGAAGTAGTGCCTTCGAATGAGAACAGCTTGTTGGCGGCGACACAGTCAGCCAGAATGGCAGTCAGGTCATCGATGTGCTCTTCCTTTACGACGGTCTTGTCATAGTACATGAAGTAGCCGTTATCGCTGGTTAACGGATAAGCATAGAGCTCACCGCTGAAAGTAGCGGCAGCTACGGAACCGGCATCATTGTCAGCCTTGATGGTGGCAGCGGCCTGCTGGCCGGGTTTTGCCAGAGCATTGGACTGAACCAGTCTTGCCAGCTGGTCCTGAGCGAAGCAGTAGACATCGCCACCGGCTTCAACGTCAGTGATCATTGAGGTGGCAGCGTCGCCTTCACCGACAGCTTCGACCGTGAAAGTCAGAGCGTATTCCGGATGATCAGCAGCGAACTTGTCGAGCTGGCTCTTGGTCAGATCAACGATATTGTCTGCGCACCAGACCTTGAATGAGTATGATTCCTTTTCGGGTTCTTTCGGACCGCAGGCGGCCATGGAAAGAACCATCATGACACTCATCAGGACAACTAGAAATTTCTTCATAATTTCCTCCTTATGTATTTTGGTTTTTAACCATTTCTGAATTAATTCTAACTCTCTGAAAAAATGATTTCAAGAAATCGCTTTCATTTTTTCCCGAGAAAAGTTCACAATTATTTCACAAAAGCAGAAAAGCCGGCTAACCGGCTTCCTGTTTAATGATTGTTGTGATCGTTATGACTGGTCGACGCAGAAATCACAGGGGTCATTGCGTCCGGCTTCCAGAGCTTCCGTGATGGAACCATGGAAGAGGTTGTTTTCGGTGGTTCTGCTTAATGACGGGCAATCCTTGGAAGTATGATAAGAATGACCGAATCTGGTCCAGTAGATTTCCGTTGTTGAATAATCAGCGACGGTCTTCTTATACTCTTCTTCGCTCATCGGGTTCCAGTCAGCGGAGAACAGACCGGCAATCAGCAACGCTACGGCTGCAACGGCGGTAACGATCCTCTTGGTCTTCTTGTCGAGATCCTTGTTGTTAAGTAATAACAGGATGATCGGGAAGAAGCAGATGACGGATACGATGAGACCCATCTGATTCTGCAGGAAATACTTTGCCTTGTTCTTCTCGGATGCCGGGTCAATGTCATTGCCCTTCTTCCAGAACTGGGAACCGATGATGACTAAGATCAGGTCAGCTACCAGCAAGCCGATCAGCCAGATCATCTGTTTCTGGGCGTCACCGACATATAAAGTCTTGTTCAATACCAGAATGGCAGCGATCTCGCAGGCAAAGGCCAGCAGCCAGAAGACGATGGCAATGATTCTCTGCGGCATGGCAGATTTATGCCGTTCTTCCTTGGTCTTGGCAACGGTCTTGGCCTTTACGGGCGTTTCGTTGACGTCTACTTTTTTCTTTTCAACCATGTAATATCCTCCTTATTGAATATTTCTGACTACTTCTTGTTATTGAGAAGCTGAGTGAGGGCATTGAGAACGTCTTCCTGAGAGATCTCGCTGTCTTCAGTCTTTTTCTTCTTGCTGGAAGTAGTAGTCTGTTTCTTCTTCTTGGCCGTTGACTGGTTTCCTCCTAACAGGGTTGAACCGAGTAAGCCGAGCAGGTCGTTGCCGGCCGGCTCCTCTTCCTCTTCTTCCTCTTCTTCTTCCTCTTTCTGGGAAGCAAGCAGGCTGGTCAGCTGACCTAAGAGATCGCTTTCATCAGTTTCCTGTTTCTTTTTCTTCTTGGCTGTTGAAGTAGTGGTCTCCTTTTTCTTCTTCTTGCTGGAAGTATCGGTGGAGATCAGGGAGCCGATGTTCTTTAACAGCATCGGGGCTGCAGCTGCCAGGATCAGACCGATGGTCTTGGAATTGATGCCCAGGCTGGACGCCAGAGATGCCAGAGTTGACTGCTTCTTCTTTTCGCCGCCCAACAGGGTCGTCAGAAGGCTGTCATTGTTCTGCTGAGACTGCTGACCGCCGCCCAGTAAGGCCGCTAACGGATTAGCGCTGCTCTGCTGGCTCTGGCCACCGCCCAATAATGAACCTAAAAGACTGGCACTGGTGTTTTGCTGGGTTTGGCCGCCGCCAAGTAAGGCAGCTAATGGATTGGCATTACTGCTCTGCTGGGGCTGACTGCCACCTAAAAGGTTGAATAAGCCGCTTCCGGAATTGGATGAACTGCCGCCTAAACCAAGCAATGCCGGTAAGGCGCTGGTCAATACGCTTCTGGTTTCCTCTTCGGATGCACCTGCTTCCTTGGCAACCTGACTGACGATGTCTTCTTCTTTCTCGTCAGTAGCTAACAGATTAATTAAATCACTCATATTATTTCACTCCTGCTTTTAGAAAAATTATAATACATCGCCTTTTCATCTGCAAGCGTGCTACCTTCATTCATCATTGCCCCAAAAAAAGAGAATGCCGTCTATCAGCATTCAGTTTACTTCATAGGCTTTCAGTTCAAAGTAGAAGGTCGATCCCTTGCCCGGGGCGGATATTACGCCGTAATTGCTCTTGTGGTCCTCCAGAATGGCCTTATTGATGGCCAGACCTAATCCGGTTCCGGCCTGGGAGCGGCGGTACTGGCGGTCGATCTTGAAATAGCGGTCCCAGATATAGGGCAGGTTTTCTTCTTCAATTCCGGTACCGTGGTCGGTTATTTCCACTCTTATCGTCGACTTGTCGACAAACTTACCGGAAATGATGATCTTATGGTCATCGCCATAATGCTTCAGGGCATTGGAAATGAAATTGTACAGTACTTCATTTATGCGGGAATGATCTCCCATGGCGATCAGTTCCGGATCGCAATCCAGTTCAATGGTGACCCCTTCCTTGTCAGCCAGCGACTGGAATCTCTGAGCTGACTTGCTGATCTCCGTCGACAGGTCAAAGGGTTCAATCTTCATGCTGACGGCATCAGCCTGCAGTCGGGAAAGATCAAGCATGTCATTGACCAGCTTGCTGAGTGAGTCGGTTTCATTGATTATGACATCGAGATGTTCGTTACGCTTTTCCTTATTATCACCGGAGATGTCCTTTATCATCTCAGCATAGGCCTTGATCATGGTAAGCGGCGTTTTGATGTCATGTGTTACGTTTGACATCAGTTCCTTACGCAGATCCTCAACCTTTTCGATCTCGCTGGCTGCCAGATCAATGGTCTGGGCCAGCTGGTCGACTTCATTGATGTCCGAGCTCTCAAAATGAAGATCAAAGTCTCCATAGGTTAATTTTCTGGCTTCATTGGTTATCGATACGATCGGTTCGGAAATGATCCGGGAAAACAGCAGGGAGATCAGCAAGCTTAAGCCAAGCACCATCAGGGAAAGGATCAGAAACTGCGACTGCATCGTTTCCGTCAGATAATTGGTCGCCTGAAGGGGAAAGTTGGCAAAGATCAGGTAGTTCTGCTCTTCATTTGTGTATTTAGTCCCGTAGACCATCACATCGCGGTTGGAAAGCTCAACGAGCTGTCCTTCCAGAAACAGGCTGTCCTGCTCACTTTCATCAAGCTGGTCAATGATGTCATGGTTTACAACCGACTCATGGTAGATGGCGCAGTCTCCTTCTCCTAAGGCATCATAGCCTACCGATTTGCCGTTATCGCGGTTATAGATCAGAATGCAGGCATTCTTCTCGGCGATAAGGCTGTTGATCTGGCCGTTGATGTCCACTTCCTCATCTTCGGTGAAATAGATATCCGTGATGGCTGAGTTGAGCTTGCGGATCTCGTTGCGCAGCGTTCTCTTATAAAAAGGTTCAATAAAAATAAGCTGGAAGAACTGCAGCAGCAAAAGAATGCTCAGGGCAAAGAGCACGAAATACGACCAGGACTTGAAACGCAGGGAATTAAACAGACTGTTCTTTTTCAAATTTGTATCCTACTCCTCTGACGGTAACGATGTATCTGCCATAGTCACCGATGTGTTTTCTGAGCATCTTGATGTGAGTATCGACGGTACGGTCGCCGCTGTCGGAATCAAATCCCCAGATCTTCTCCAACAGCGTATCGCGGGAGACGGCCTTGTTGACATTGCTGATCAGATACAGCAGCAATTCATATTCCTTATTGGTTAGATGGGCCTTCTGGCCGTCAATGTAGACTTCATGAGCCTGATCATCAATGCGGATGCCGTCAATGGTGATGATGTCAGGTTTCTTGGGGCTGTTGCGTTCAATGACAACCTTTACCCGGGCCATCAGTTCCTTTGGAGAGAAGGGCTTGGAAACATAGTCATCAATTCCCAGTTCAAAGCCATAGAGCTTGTCATCTTCCTGATTGCGGGCTGACAGCATGATTATCGGTACGTTCTTGATCTCCTTGATGCGCTTGCAGGTGGTATAACCGTCCAGATTGGGCATCATGATATCCAGAATGATGCAGTCAAAATCATGCTGTTCGACCATTTCGATGGCCTTACCGCCTTCCTCAGCCTCATAGACTTCATACTCATAAAGGATCCCGTATTCCCGGATGACTTCCCGGATCCTGATCTCATCGTCAACTATCAGTATCTTGTGCATGTTAAGCCCTCAGCAGATCCAGTTCATTAACCTTGACTGAATCCCTTTCATCCTTTCTGCCCTTTACATGTATGATTATACCCTTTTTCAGAACGGCCGAATAGCGCTGGTATTCCCTAGGCATCAGGGCCAGATCCAGAAATCCGGATTCGTCCATGCAACTGACAAAGGCCATCTGCTCATTGGTTTTGGTACGGTGCTGCTTGACGGAATTGACGATCAGGATGGCTTCGACTTCACCCCGTAAGCTGACGATGTCGGAGGCAAAGCGGGATTGCGGATACTTTTGGCGGTAATCTTCCGTCGGCAGTGAATTGAGATAAACGCCCAGGTAATTGAACTGGTCACTTAGAAGTTGATCGCGGTTATCGACATAGCGGTCCAGTTCAGGCTTGTCTTCGATCAGCCCGAAATCCAGGGAGATCTGGGAATCAGCAGCCGTCGTGGCCAGTTGAACGTATTTCTGTAATACCGGTAATCCAGACAGCATGGTCGTGTGACTTTCATTAAGGCAGTCCAAAGCGCAGCCTCTGATCAAAGATTCCGTGTACTTGGGATCCTTTTCCAAAGCGCAGAAACGCTGATAGAAGCCCAGAAAGCTGTCATATGGTCCATTGAGCGTTCTTTCCTCGATAATCCGGTCGGTAAGGCTCTGGGAAATGTCCTTGATGGCGCTTAAGGGAAAGAGAATCCTTCCCTGATGAATGATGAAGCTTCCGGTTGAATGGTTGATGTCGGGAGGCAGCACTTCAATGCCCTTGCGGCGGCACTCCCGGACATACATGTTGATCTTGGAACTGTTGCCCTGCACGCTGTTGAGGATGGCGCAATAGAAATGCAGGGGATAGTTGGCCTTGTAATAAGCCAGCTGATAGGAGATCAGGCTGTAAGCCATGGCATGCGACTTATTGAAGCCGTAACCGGCAAATTTCATGACCATCTGGTAGCTTTCATCAACTACCTGACGGCTGTAGCCCCGGCTTAGGGCGCCCTGATAGAAGTCGCTGCGCAGGGCTTCAATGGCTTCTGATTTCTTCTTGGAGATTGCTTCTCTGAGAATGTTGGCCTTGCCAAGGGAGAAACCGGCGATCTTCTGAGCGATCTGCATGATCTGTTCCTGATAGATGACGATGCCGCAGGTTGACTGCAGAATCTGCCGGAAATCCTCATGCAGATATCTGATCTTTTCCGGATGGGCACGGTTGGCTACATACTGGTCGATGTAGGATGAGGAACCGGGACGCCCCAGGGCATTTACAATGGCAATGTCTTCAATGCTGCGGGGCTGTAGTCTTCTGGTAACGCTCTTCATGGCATCGGCTTCCAGCTGGAAGATGCCGTTGGTATCGACAGCGCAAAGCAGGTCATAGGTCTTTCTGTCATCAAGCGGCAGCTTGAGGATGTCCAGGTTCCTGCTTTCGGGGTCAATGCTCTTGCTTATTTCGGTAATGGTGGAAAGGTTGCGCAGGCCAAGAAAGTCGAACTTGATCAGTCCGTAGCCTTCCAGATATTCCATGGAATACTGAGTGGTAAGATTATCCGAGATCCTTATTACCGGAACGGTTTCACTGATCGGCCGGTCGGAAATGACGATTCCGGAAGCGTGAGTCGAAAGATTGCGGGGCAGTCCCTCCAGCATCAGGGCGATGCGGAAGATTCTGATGTTTTCATCCGAAGAACGGATTATCCGGTTAAAGGCGGCGTTATTGCGGTAATTCTGCAAAAGCGTCGTCTTGCTGTTCTTGTCCAGGCTCTTCAGCATGGTATCCAATGCGTTTTCCGAGCCGTTAAGGGCATGGGAAACATCCCGCAGCACGGCTCGGGCGGCTAAAGTCTGATAAGTAATGATGTGGGCAACATTATCGCTGCCATACCTTTTGCGGCAGTAGGCGATGATGTCGCTGCGGTTGGCATCGGGAATGTCAATGTCGATATCGGGCATCTTGGCTCTTTCCGGATTAAGAAAGCGTTCAAAATACAGCCCATAGCGGATTGGATCGATATGGGTAATTCCCAGACAGTAAGCAACCAGAGAGCCGACGGCGCTGCCGCGGCCGGGTCCGATGTTGATGTCCTGCCTGCGCGCTTGTAATACCAGGTCATACACGATGAGAAAGTAGTTTTCAAAGTGCATCTGGCTGATGATCGAAAGCTCATAATCCAGCCGTTTCTGGTAACTAGGGTCGCTGCGGCCGTTAAGGCGCTTATTAAGTCCGCTCTGGCAGAGCTGGCGGAGATATTCCCGGTCGCTCAGGCCGTTTTCAGAAAGATCATGAGGCAGTTGGGCGTGGATCCGCTCCAGGTTAAGATCGATCAGAGCGGCAAACTTATCGGTTTCCAAAAGTTCCTCAAAGCTGAAGCAGCGCTCAGCTTCCTGAGCACTCATCAATGCTCCATCGTCATTAAAGACCAGCTGGTCATCGCTGACAGTCGTCTGATTACCGATGGCCAAAGCAGTCTGATAGGCTTCAAATTCTTCCTTGTTGGTGTATACAGCCAGCTTAAGGGGTAATAGTCTTCTCTTAAGGCGGCCGGCCAGCGGGATGATGATCTCCCGATAGCGGCTGTAGTCCATGTTTCCGTTAGCCGGCGGTAAGGCTACATACCAGCCTTCCGGCAGCCTTTCCATGACCGTTTGCAGCTTTTCCATTTGATTCTGCATGATCAGATGATGCAGGTAGCCGTTCAGATAGCCCAAAACGATCAGGCATTCGCCGGAAAGTTCCTTCAGCTGATTCATGGTGATGGCACCGTCATAAGCCAGCTTTTCGCTGAGAGAAAGCAGTTTAAGATAGCCGGAGGCGTTTTTCGGATAGATGAGGAAGCTGAAGCTCCTGTCATCAATTTCTACCGTTGTTTCCAGACCCAGTATCGGCTGGATGGACTGTTCACTGCACTTTTTGATGAACTGACAGGCACCGAAAAGATTGCCCATGTCAGTCAGGGCAATGGATCGGTAGCCGTTATCCTTGGCAAAACTGATCAGCTTATCGACAGTTATCGTTGAACTGAGGATGCTGTAACAGCTGCGGTTGTGCAGTAAGACTGTCATTTTACCTGGCCTTTATTAACAGATCGATTATCTCCTCTACCTGCTCAGCTGTTACTTCCGGAATTCCGCAAGCCAGAGCATGCCCGCCGCCGCCGTATTTATTGGCGATGTGGACTACCGAAGCGGTGTGGGAGCGCAGGGAGACGGTATAGTTGCCGTTTTCCATCTGGGCGAAGACGGCATACTTGTCTACACCCTTTATATTAGCCATCAGGTCGACATAATCCTTGATCTCACCGTCAGTAAGACCGAATTCGTGCATGTCATTAATGCTTGTCCTGAAATAGGCCAGATCATCGGCGAATTGAATCTTGTTTTCAAATGCGACACCAGCCTTGAAGCCTTCAATGTCATTATCAAAGACGCAGCGGTTGACCCAGGAGATGTCGATCAGCTGATCGGCCAGGAAGGCAGCCGCCCGGAAGGTATCGCCGGTCACGTTGGGAATGGAAAGACGGCAGGAGTCAGTCAGCATGCCGCCGAAAAGCAGTTCAGCTGCTCTTTGGGAAACGATCCAGCCCAGTTCCATGGCCATTCTGGTTATGATCTCACATACTGATGATGCCTCGGGGTCAACATAAGCGTAGGGAGTAACTTCCTCAGAACGCAGATGATGGTCGATCTTGAGGATCTGTTTTCCTAAAAGAAAACTCTGATCATCGCTGCGGGCGTTGGTCGAGGTATCAACGGTAATGACCAGTGAATTGCGGATGACCTCTTCGCTGACTTCATCCATCGGTTCCAGATAGCTGGGATTATCGAGCATCTCTTTGCCGTAACAATAAACTTTCTTATCGGGAAAATTTACCTTAATGAGATGCTTTAAACCCAGCTGACCGCCAAAGGCGTCGTAATCCGGGTTGATGTGCCGGTAAATGACGATTGAATCGTGCTGCTGAATTATTCTTCTGATGTCCTTGAATTCCATTTTTATCACCGCCTTCATTTTATCATAACTGCTCATGTTTTGTATTGACAGGCCTACAAGAAAAGCACATTTCTGTGCTTTCATTGTTTTAGTTAAGATGCAGCAGCCGGACCGTGTCGCGGGCGATCATGATCTCCTCATCGGTCGGAATTACCCAGACGTCAATCTTGGAATCGGGTGTGGAGATCTTGATTTCCTTGCCTCTGGCATTGTTGTTGATTTCCTCATCAACCTTGACACCCAGAGCTTCGGTCAAAAGATCACAGGCTTCCTTACGGACATTCTTGTCATTTTCGCCCAGACCGGCGGTAAAGACGATGGCGTCGGTATGACCTAACTGAACGAAGTAGGAACCGATGAAGGAAGAAACGCGCTGAGCGTACATCTTGCGGGCCAGAATGGCTCTTTCATTGCCCTTGTCAACGGCAGCCTGAATGTCTCTGGCATCACTGGAGACGCCGGAAATGCCCAGCAAACCGCTCTTCTTGTTGAAGGTGTTGATCAGTTCCTCAGCGGACTGACCGGTCTTTTCCATCAGATAGGGGATGATCGAGGGGTCAACGTCACCGCTGCGGCCGCCCATCATGATGCCGGCCAGCGGAGTAAAGCCCATCGAAGTATTGACGACTTCACCGGCCTTGATGGCAGCCAGGGAAGCGCCGTTGCCCAGATGGCAGGTGATGATGTTGGAATCCTTGACATCCTTGTTGACCAGCTGAGCGTATCTGTAGGTGATGTACTTATGAGAAGTCCCGTGGAAGCCGTATTTCCTGACCTTGTACTTTTCATAGTATTCCAGCGGGATCGGATAGAGGTAGACTTCCGGCTTCATGGTCAGATGGAAGGAAGTATCGTAGACGGTTACGTGTCCGACTTCCGGTAAGGCATTGTGGAAGGCGGCATAGCCGGTATAGTTGGCTACCATGTGCAGCGGTCCGAGGTCCTTCATGTCCAGGATATCCTGGGCAACTTCTTCAGTACAGACTACTGATTCGGGATATTTTTCCCCGCCGTGGAGCACGCGGTGGCCGACACCGTTGATCTCCTTGAGATCCTTGACGATGCCGTTGCTGATAAGGGCATCCAGCAGCATGTTGACCGCCTGCTGATGATCCTTGATCGGCAGAACTTCTCTCTTCTTCTCACCATTAACTTTGATGGTGAAGATGGCATCTTCCATGCCGATTCTTTCAACGACGCCTTCAGTAAGAACTTCTTCCTGTGGCATCAGAAACAGTTTGAACTTCAGTGATGAACTGCCGGCGTTGACGGCCATTACTTTACTCATAGTACTAATCCTCCATTTTAATCAATTCATCGATTATTTTCCTGCCGGCCTCATCAACGTGTCCGCTGAGGCTTTCGTAGAGCTCAGATCTCCGGTTGTAGGCGGCATATAACCCCAGTTTATCTTCATATTCGGTAAGAAGATTCTCTACCTTTTTTATTGTATCATGAACAGCGTTGCGGCTGATATCAAGATTTTCCGCAATCTCAGAAAGGGAGAGGTCTTCATAGTAGTACAGTTTGGCGATCTGCTGCTGGCGGCCGGTCAGCAGCTTATCGTAGAACGGCAGCAGTTCATTGACGAATTCAAAGCGATCCATTTATTTTCCCTTTACTAAAGAGTTGATGTATTCTTCAATGTCAAACTCTTCGATGGCTTCGATGTTTTCGCCAAAGGTAAGATAACGTACCGGCAGTTTGTACTTATGATTAACCGCCAGTACGATGCCGCCCTTGGAGGAACCGTCCATCTTGGTCAGGATGATGCCGTTGAGCTTGCCGGAAGCCAGGAAACCCTCCGCCTGCGAAAGGGAATTCTGGCCGATGGTAGAATCCAGCGTCAGCAAAACTTCCATGTTTTCCTGTCCGACTTCCCGGGCGGTCACCCGGATCATCTTTTCCAGTTCCTTCATCAGATTGTTCTTGTTCTGCATTCTTCCGGCGGTATCGGCAATGATGATGTCAACCGGATTCTCCCGGAAATAACGGCAGCCGTCAACCAACACACTGGACGGATCGGCGTTTTCCTTGCCGCTGATGCAGGGAATTGATAACCTTTCGGCCCAACTCTGCAGCTGAGAAACCGCTCCGGCCCGGAAGGTGTCGGCAGCGATCAATCCGACTTTCTTGCCCTTACGGCGGTAAAGATCAGCCAGTTTGGATATCGTGGTCGTCTTTCCGGAGCCGTTGACGCCGACCAACATGATCAGCGATGCATCGCTTGCGGGAGCGTCATGATAGTAATCAATCATGATCTCTGCCAGCTTGTCGACGATCTGACGGCTAGAGGGCAGGAATTCCTGCAGCATCTGCTCCTTCAGCTGATCGATGATTTCTTCTGAAGTGTCAACTCCGACATCAGCCTGGATAAGCAGTACCAGAAGCTGTTCATAGATGTCATCGTTATTGCTGGTCTTGCCGCCTAAAAGGGAGATGATGCGGTCAGAGAGGGTCATCTTGCGGTTGTTATCGAGATAATCGTTAAATGAACGCTTACTGCTCATCCTTTTCCTCCCCGGCGTATTGCATGGCTTCCTTCAGCTTTACTTTCAAAACAGTAGAAACACCCTTATGCTGCATGGTGATTCCGTAGAGAACATCACACTCAGTCATCGTACCCGGACGGTGGGTAATGACCACGAACTGGGTATCCTTGGAGAACTGGTGGATGTAGCGGGCAAAACGGTCGACATTGCCGCTGTCCAGAGAGGCCTCGACCTCATCGAGAACGCATAACGGTACCGGTCTGGCCTTCAGGATGGCAAACAGCACGCAGATGGCGATCAGACTCTTTTCACCGCCGGAGAACAGCCTGATGTTCTGGATGTTCTTTCCCGGTGGCTGGACATCAATGTCAATGCCGGTATTGAGAATGTCGTTGGGATCTTCCAGTACCAGCTTGGCCTTGCCGCCGCCGAATAGGATCGAGAATACCTCAGAAAGTGAGGAATTGATCTTATTGAAGGCTTCCGAGAACTGGCTGGTCATGACCTCATCCATCTCATTGATGGCTTCAAGCAGCTTGTTTCTCGATTCGGTAAGATCGTTTAATTGAGAAGTCATGAAGGTATAGCGCTCATTGACTTCCTGATAGGACTTCGGTGCATCCGGGTTGATGTTGCCCAGTTCTTCGATCTCCTGCCTTAACCTGATGACCTCATCCTTGGCTTCATCAAGCTGGACATCATATTGCTGTCCGGCAGCGTATTCATAAGTCAGTGAATAGTCGCGGGCCAGTCTTTCCAGCTGATTGTCGCGGTTGGCCAGAAGAGAAGCCTGTTCGATCTTGATCTCATTGGTTTTGTTGATGATCTCGATCTGGTCATTGCGCGCCTGGCGCAGCTGATTGTACTTGCGCTGATATTCGTTGGCTGCTGCGATCCGTCTTTCTCTTTTCTGTCTGATCTGAGAAGTCAGGTCATCCTTGGCGGCATAGGCACGGTTAAGCGAGGAGATCAGTTCATCAGCGAAGCTTTCGCTGTTTTGCTCATCGTCAGGCTTGATGCGGTCATATTCCTCCTTGAGCTTTTCGTACTTGTCGCGCTTGATATCGACCAGTTCTTTCAGGGAGGCCAGCTGGACCTTGACGGCAACGCGCTGGTTATCCTTTTCTTCCCGGTCCTTGGAAAGCTTGTTGATGGTGCCATTGAGGGAATCCATTTCCAGCTGCAGGTCAGAAAGCTGCTTTCTTACTTCGTCCAACTGCATCTTATAGGTCAGCGGCGAATCGGTCTGGCGGTTATAGCCGCCGGAAAGCGTGCCACCCCGGTAAATGACATCGCCATCCAGAGTCACGACCTTGTAGCCATAGTTAAGCCGGCCGGCCAGTTCGGTGGCGCTGTCCAGATCTTCAGTTACCAGTACGTTGCCCAATAAGGACAGCACGACAACATCAAACATCTCCTTGCAGTCGACAAAATCGGAAGCAAGCCCCAGGAAACCCGGGGTGTTTTCGCAGATGAACAGATGGTCCTTGTTGACATAGCGTGGCTTAAGCACGTTAAGAGGCAGGAAGGTGGCGTTACCGGACTTGTTATTCTTCAAAAAGCGGATGGCGCTTTTGGCGCTTTCCACATCTTTGGTCACGATATGGTACAGGGCCGCAGCCAGAGCCTGGGAAACGGCCTGCTGATAACCGTCATCAACCTTTATCAGATTGCTCAAAGCGTCATGGATGCCCGGAAGAACAGTCTTGTTCTTAATGACGGTATTGACACCCTGCTGGTTGGCAAATGGTGAACTGATCATGTTTTCCAATACCGACTGCCGGCTGTTAAGCTGGTTGTAGCGGGAAACCAGCTGAAGGTTCTTCTGCTGGTTTTCGTTGATGGTGAAGTTGATGTCATTGAGCTGATTTGACAAGAGTTCCAGTTCAGTATTCAGGGCATCATTGCGGTTAAGGCGGTCCTGGTATTCCTCATAGGCGTTGTCCAGCAACTGCTTGGTCTCCTTGATCTTATCCTCAGTGGTACCGGTTTCCTTCAGATATCTTCTCTTCTCGTCGACCTCAACCTTGCGCTTTTCCAGAATCTGTACCTCATCAAGGATCCTTAACAGCTTGTCCTGCAGCAGCTGAACATCGGCATCAATCTTATTTATCTCTTCTTTCAGTGCTGAGGAATCGTTATCGAGAATCTGGACGGAAGCCTTGGTAGTGGTTTCCTGGTATTCCAGATCAAACAGCTGCTTTTCGATGGTCTGCAGGTCGCTGGTGATGTTCTGGATGTTGCTGACGATGACGGCGACCTCGATCTCCGTCAGTCTCTTTTTCTTTACGGCATATTCCTCCGCCTTTTTGGCCTGTTTTTCCAATGGAGCGACCTGACGGTAAAGTTCAGCCACGATGTCATTCAGACGGTCGATGTTTTCCTGGGTGCGCTGCAGCTTGCTGAGGGATTCCAGTTTCCTCTTCTTGTACTTGGCAACGCCGGCGGCTTCCTCAAAAAGCGACCTTCTGTCAATTGGCCGGGCATCGGCAAAGGATTGGATGGTGCCCTGGGAGATCATCGACAGGGAATCCCGGGAAAGCCCGGTATCCAGAGTCAGATCGACGATGTCCTTCAGACGACAGGGTGAATTGTTCAGAAGATATTCGGAAACGCTGCCGTCGCGGGACAGTCTTCTGGTGATCTCCAGTTCCTCGTATTGCGAATTAAGATAATGGCGGCTGTTATCAAAGACCAGCGTTACTTCAGCCATGTTGACGCCGCGCTTGCCTTCAGAGCCGGCAAAAACGACATCGGTCATGGTCGTTCCGCGCATGTTCTTGGCTGACTGTTCACCCAATACCCACTTGATGGCATCGATGATATTGCTCTTGCCGCAGCCGTTGGGACCGACGATACCGATGTAGTCGGAATCGAAGTTTATGATGGTTTTATTGGCAAAGGATTTGAATCCCTGTAAACGTATCTGTTTTAGAAACATAACTTCCCTACTTTCACCATGTCATTATACAGGATGAGGGAAAATAAATAAATATAGAATACCTAGCTTATTTATGGTAGTATTTTAACTGTTGGAGGAAAAAAAATGTACGAAAAAGAGAGATTTGATGGTTTCTTTGAAAAGAAGCACGATGTAAACTATCGTCCGGAAACCATGTATCAAATGTTGGCCAATACCGCTTCCAAGCATTACAGCGAAGAAGCTTATGAATTTATGGGCAAGAAGACCTCTTATTCCGATCTCATTCGCAAGATCGAAGATACTGCCAAGGCTCTTACCGCCATCGGCATCCGTGAAGGCGATGCCGTTACCATCTGCATGCCTAACTGTCCGCAGGCTGTCGACATGTTCTATGCCATCAGCCGCATCGGTGCCATTGCCAACATGGTCCACCCGTTAAGCGCGCAGGAGGAGATCACCTACTACCTGAACATTTCCGAGTCCAAGGCCATCCTGACTCTGGACCAGTTCTACGACAAGGTCGTTGCTGCCAGATCGCTGTGTGACCATCAGGTCATCATCATCATGGCTACCGTTGCCGATGAACTGCCGTTCTATCTCAAGGTGCCCTTCCAGTTAAAGCAGGGTGACAAGTATGCCGGTTATCCCAACAAGGCCTACTCCCTGAAGTGGAAGGAATTCATCCACATGGGTAAGAAGTACCCGTTACCCCTTCCCCATATTGAATTCAAGATCGACCGGGTTGCCGCCATCCTCTACTCCGGCGGAACCACCGGTACCAATAAGGGCATCATGCTTACCGACCTCAACTTCAATGCCCTGAGCCTGCAGACCATCGGTGCCTTCGGCTGCCCGGTCAGCAAGGGCGACAAGATCCTGGCTGTCATGCCGGTCTTCCATGGCTTTGGCTTAGGCATCGGTATCCATACCTGCATCACCAACGGCATTGGCCTGATCCTGATCCCGCAGTTCTCTGTCAAGACCTACGCGCAGAACCTCATCAAGAAGAAGCCTAATTACATTGCCGGCGTTCCTACCCTGTTTGAGGCCCTGTTAAGGACCAAGGGATTGGAAGGCGCTGACCTGTCCTTCCTGAAGGGCATGTTCTCCGGCGGCGACTCACTGTCCATTGAGCTGAAAGCCAAGGTTGATGAGTTCCTGCACCAGCACAACGCCAATATCCAGGTACGTGAAGGCTACGGCACCACTGAATGTGTCACCGCCAGCTGCCTTACCCCATATGACACCTATAAGAAAGGGTCCATCGGCGTCGGCTTCCCTGATACCGACTATATCATCTGCAAGCCCGGTACTACTGAAGAAGTACCGGTCGGCGAGGAAGGCGAGATCTGCCTTTCCGGCCCCAGCGTCATGCTCGGCTATCTGAAAAACGACGAAGAAACCGCTGATACCCTGAAGATCCACGCCAACGGCGAAGTCTATCTGCATACCGGCGACCTCGGCTACATGGATGAGGACAAGTTCGTCTACTTCAAGCAGAGGATCAAGAGAATGATCGTCACCTCAGGCTACAATGTCTATCCTTCTCAGGTAGAAAATGTCATTGACGGCCATCCGAAGGTACTCTACAGCTGCGTCATCGGCGTCAAGGACTCCTACCGCATGGAAAGAGTCAAGGCCTTCATCGTTCTCAGACCCGGTATCGTTGCTGATGATTCCATCAAGCAGGAGATCCTGTCCTATTGCTCTCAGCGCATAGCCAAGTATGCCATGCCCAGAGAGATCGAATTCCGCGATGAACTGCCCAAGACACTGGTCGGAAAGGTTGCCTATCGCGTGCTGGAAGCTGAAGAAGCGGAAAAACAGCAGAAACAGCAGTCTCAGGAAAAGAAAGCTTAAGCAGAGAAACAGGCACGGCACAAGCCGTGCTTTTCTTATGGGATATATTAATTAAGCTGTTTAATGTGCTAATATTTAAAGCGAAGGAGTGATCTTTTTGTCAAAAAAGGGTAAGACATCATTATTTACTGGGATGATCAGGCTGCTGCTCATCTTTATCATTCTGGTGATGATTCTGACAATTACGATGAATCTGATTGTTTGTCTTTCATCAAGGCCACGTATGCGCTCTGTTGAAAACTCACTGGAAAGTGATGAATATCAGTGCATCATCGTTTTGGGCTGCGGGGTCTGGGGTGATTCACCTTCGCCATTATTATCAGACCGTCTGGATGCCGCGATCAGGCTCTACAAGGCCGGTGTAGCGCCCAAGATCCTGATGAGCGGCGACCATGGGCAGTCTGATTATGATGAGGTAAATGTCATGCGAAGCTATGCCATCGCCCATGGAGTGGCCTCTGAGGACATCTTTCTTGATCACGCCGGTTTTTCCACTTACGAAACAATGTACCGGGCTAAGGCCGTCTTTGGCGTCAATAAGGCGGTAGTGGTAACCCAGAAGTATCATCTTTACCGGGCTCTCTATGACGCCAAGGCGTTAGGAATCCAGGCTGAAGGTACCATAGCGGTGGGACACCGCTTCATGTCACAGCTTTACTGGGACATCCGGGAATGTGCCGGCCGCTGCAAGGACTTTTTATGGTGCCTTTTCAAACCGCTTCCTACCTATCTAGGCGAAGCCATCGACATTTCCGGCAATGGCGAGATCACGCTTGACTAAAGGGAGATTCATGGAAACGGAAAGACTCATAATTGACCGGCTAACGCCAGATGACCGCCATGATTACTTCACCAACATTTCTCATGACTGTGAAGTTCTGAAAACCTTTGTCTGCCGTTACGCAGAAAAGGAGGAAGATGTGGACATCAGCAATTATGTCAATAGTCAAGGAATGTTTGCCATCCGGCTTAAGCAAACCGGCCAGATGATCGGCATCATTCTGTATTTTGATGAAAAGCCGGACAGTTGCGAAGTCGGCTACGGGATTGGTTCGCGTTATTGGAACCGCGGTTACGTCACGGAAGCGCTCAGGTGCTTTCTTGACTACCTTTTTGAAGAAAGAAAGATGAAGATAGTCTACGCTTCCTTCTTTCCCGAAAACAAGGCGTCAGAAGCAGTCATGAAAAAATGCGGGATGTCCTATGACCATTATTCTGCCAGGGAAATGACCTATCTTGGCATCGAAAGAGATCTAATCTACTATTCGATCACAAAAGGAAATGTTCCGGCCATTTGACCGGAACATTTTCATTTAATAAAGAACATCAGCATTACCAGGGCAAAACCGATGATGAACGCAATCGTCGACTTGTCATTATCCTCATCAACCGCCATTGTCGGGATCTCTTCAACGGCATTGAAGATCATCGAGCCGCCGGCCAGCGCCAGAATATAAGGCAGAAACTGTGGTAGAAGCATGGTAATGGCGATGGTAATGGCGCCGACTATCGGGATCGATATGCCTGATATGCAGCCCATCATGAAGGCCTTTCCGATCTGCTCTCCTTTTTCCCTGATCGGCAGGGCGACAAACAGTGCTTCCGGGAAGTTCTGAATGGCGATGCCTATTGCCATGATGATGGCCGCTGATGATGAGATCCAGCCGCTTTCCAGATAGTAGCCGGCATATACCGCTCCCAGGGCAAAGCCTTCAGGAATGTGATGGATGACCTCTGACATCATGACCCGGAAGGAATGGTCCATCTCACTCTTCATGCCTTCCGTTAGTTCGGAAAAGGCATGCGTATGGGGAACCAGATGGTCGATGCCATATTGCAGGATCACTCCTAAAAGGAATATCAGGAAGATGATCAGCGGTTTCTGCTTTTCCTGATCAATGTGGAAGTGGAATGAAGGCTCAATCAGTCCCCAGACGGTAATTGACATCATGATGCCGATGGATCCGCCAGCCAGAATGACGCGCAGTTTTTCCGTCAGCTTATTACCTCTGACATAGACATAGCCGGAACCGATCAGCGTTCCTACCAGCGGTATCAGCAGTGAATATATTGTGGCGTTTTCGCTGGTGTTGTTGATTGAATCGATCAGCGTATTGATGCCGATGAAGATCAGAATTGTTCCGCCAAGTACCTCGGAACCGGACTTGTAGCGCTTGCCAAACTGATTTCCGATGATGACGCCGCTGAAGGCAATCACAAAAATGATCAGAGCAATCACAACGCAGGCAAAAATGGTATTTACCATCGGACTGCCGGAAAGGACCTTTACGGGTACAGCTACGAAGGTAACGCCGACAGCCAGTGCATCAATGCTGGTGGCTATTGCCAGCATCAGCATGTTTTTGAAGCTGAAGTTGGCATCGGCTTCTTCTTCGTCATCTTCCAGGGCTTCTCTTATCATCGAAATGCCGATGTATGCCAGTAATCCAAAGGCTATCCAGGGGGCATAGGAATGAATGAAGGTCTCAAATCCCGAGCCTACCAGATAACCGATCAGAGGCATGGCAAAATGGAATACGGCAAACCAGATGCCGCAGGTCAGACACTGTTTTACGGATAATTTCTGGACAGCCATCCCCTTGCAGATGGATACCGCAAAGGAGTCCATGGCCAGGCCGACGCCAAGCAGCAGTAATTCAATAATTCCCAATCAGATCGCCTCTTTTTCTAATTCGTTTACTCATTATAGAACCGCTTTGACGATTTATCAATAAACAACTGACAGCCAGCTGTCAGTTGTCTTTTTCTACAGATCGAGGTATTTGGCAATTTCCGCCGGATGCGGTATCCTTTCGATCTCTTCATATTCTTTGGCCTTGCGGCTGATCCAGATGTTCAGAAGTCTTTCTGAGAATACGCCTCCCTGCATGAGGTATTCATGGTCATCTTTGAGTGCCTGCAGAGCTTCCGGCAATGAGGCCGGCAATGACTGAATTCTGCTCTTTTCCTCATCGGAGAGGTTGTAGAGATTGAAGTCAAACGGTCCCCAGTTATTCGCCTTGGGATCGATCCGGTTTCTGATTCCATCCAGTCCGGCCATCAGTATAGCCGCATAGCAGTAATACGGATTAGTGGTAGCGTCAGGATTGCGCAGTTCAAAGCGTTTTTCATCCGGATTCTTTACATAGGCGGGAATGCGGACAACGGCACTGCGGTTGGCCATGGCATAACCGATGGTCACCGGTGCCTCAAAGCCCGGGACCAGACGGCGGTAGCTGTTGGAAGTCGGGTTGGTAATGGCGCACAGACTTCTGGCGTGTTTGAGTAAACCGCCGATGAACCACAGAGCTGTCTGAGAGAGACCGCCATAGCCTTCAGCGTCATAGAATACCGGCTTTCCGTCCTTTTTAAGCAGCATGTGAACATGCATTCCGTTACCGGCTTCGCCATAAACCGGCTTGGGCAGGAAGGTAGCAATCTTACCGTCTCTCTGGGCTTCATTTTTGACCACGTACTTGATGTTCATGGTATTGTCGGCCATCTTGTTTACTTCGCAAAGCTCAACTTCGATCTCCTGCTGACCGCAGGCTCCGACTTCATGGTGATGGTATTTGACCTTGATGCCCTGTTTCTGGATTTCCAAGGCCATTCGGGAACGCAGATCATAGAAACTGTCAGAAGGCAGATCAGCGTGATAGCCGGCCTTATGCTGAATCTGATACTTTGGGCTTTCACCGCCAAATATGCCGTCTTCATTTACGGTGGATTCATCACTGGTCAGTTCATAATTAATCAGGTTTGGTCTGATCCTTAAGCGCAGATTATCAAAGATGTTGAATTCAAATTCCGGTCCAATCAGCATTTCGTCGGCGATTCCGCTTTCCTTCAGATATTCAGTCGCTCTTCTCAGTACATTACGGGGATACTGATCAAAGTCGTAGTTGCTGTCCTTGCCGATGACTTTGGCATCACCGGTCATGACCAGCGTTTTTACTTCCGCATAACTGTCCAGAAAGGCGGTAGAAAGGTCAGGAATGTAGACCATGTCGCTGTTTTCTACCGGGGCAAAGCCATAGTTGGAACCGTCAAAGCCGATGCCGTATTTCAGGGTATTCTCGGTAAACCTTTCTACCGGGATGGATACATGGCGCCAGCGGCCGTCAATGTCGACCATCTTGAAGTCGATAATCTCAATGCCGTTTTCCTCAATGAACTTTTTGCATTCACTTAATGTTCTGAACATTTTTCTCTTCCTCCTTAAATTCCGTATTCTCATTTCTCTCAGCTCGGGGAAGCAGATCATAGGCTTTCCGGAGCTGTTCGTTCTGTACATGGGTGTAGATCTGGGTCGTAGAGATGTCACTGTGGCCCAGCAATTCCTGCACACTGCGTAAATCAGCACCGCTGGCCAGCATGTGGGTAGCGAAACTGTGGCGCAGGCTATGGGGTGAAATGGCGGTATTAAGCCCTAATTCTTCCGCCTTCTGTTTGATCAGATTGAAGACATACTGGCGGTTGACGGGATTACCGAGATGGTTGATAAAAAACAGTGAATTGTTTTTCTTTCGATTGAAGCCGGGACGGATGAAAGTGAAGTAGTGGTTCATCATCTGACAGGTCTGATCATTGATCAGCACCAGCCGTTCCTTTGAACCTTTTCCGAAAATCCGCAACTGGCTGTGGGACAGGTTAACCTGCTTTATCTGCAGGTTGCACAGTTCTGATACCCGCAGTCCCGATACGTAGATCAGCTGCAGGATCAGATGATGCAGATACTGTTTCGGATCGTTGAGATCACAGCTTTCCAACAATTTATTCATGTCGGTTTCATTGAGAAACAGCGGCAGATGATCCTGAGTCCGGCGGATGCTCAAACTTCCCATCGGTGAGGGAATATTATAGGTCAGAAACAGATAACCGTGAAATCCCCGCAGGGTAGTGATCAGATGGGTTACTGATGAGCGTGACAGTTCGCTTAGGGCATCGCCGATGAACTCCTGGATCAGTTGGGAATTTACCTCGGTAATGTCCGTTATTTCAAAGCGCTTCAGATAATCCTCATAGCGCTTAAGGTCGTTCTGATAGGAAGTAACGGTGTTAGCTGCCTTATTCTCGATGACCCTTATGGAATAGAGATAATCCTCAATGGCTTCGCTTACCGTCTTCATGCTTCTTCCTGACAGCGCGCTCTGGCGTTTTCCAACAGTTCCTCAGCTGCCTTCAGGGACGTCTCAGAGACGGCTGAGGAGGACAGGATGGCCAGCTGTTCAATGAAACCCGGCTCATCAAGCAGTTCGACGGTTGTCTGAGTGGACTGCTCGCTTTGTTTCTTGCTGATGAGATAGTGATTATCACTGCAGGCCGCCACCGAGGGCAGATGCGTGATCGCAAAGACCTGGATGTCTCTAGCCAATTGGTGCATCTTCAAGCCGATGTTAAGAGCGACATAACCGGATACCCCGGTATCGATCTCATCAAAGATGATGCAGCGGCTGCCCTGAAGCCGGGCAAAGATGACCTTTAACCCCAGCATCAGCCGGCTGACCTCACCGCCGCTGGCTACCTTAGCCAGAGGCTGCAGATTCTGTCCGCTGTTCATCGAAATGGTAAAGCGGACTTCATCGCTGCCTTTTGCCGATGGCTTTCCTTCACTAAACTCGACCACGAAGCGCGCCTTAGGCAGGGAAAGGTCATTGAGCTGCCTTTCAATGTCAGCCTGCAGACTTACCGCTTTTTGACGGCGCAGCTGGGAAAGCTGTTCAGCAGCCTTCTGATAAGCCAGATAGGCCTCGTCCTTCTGCTTTTTTAACTGAGAAAGGATGAAATCGCGGTTATCATATTCCTCGATCTGGTGGTTGAGCTGCTGGCGGTATTCCTGTAATCCCTTGAGGGTCGTATTATACTTGCGCTTGGCTTTCTGCAGCTGAAACAGCCGTTCATTAAGCCGGTTGATCTCATTTTCATCAATGTCATTTGATCCCAGCGCGTCCATCATCGTCTCATAGTTGTCGCTGATCTCGTAATAGGCATCATTTATCTTCTGAATGTTCGGGGAGATTACCTCTAGAGAAGCCAGAGATGAAGAAAGCCTGTTAAATGCATAGAGTTTGTCCAGAATGCCGTCATTGGAAAACAGGTCGCGGATCTCCTCGATGCTCTTCATGACCTTTTCCTTTTCGGCAGCCATTTTCAGTTTTCCCTCAATAACTTCGTCTTCGTCAAGTTCACTGATCTCCAGCCGCTCGATTTCGTCTATCTGATAGCGGATCATTTCGATCTGCGATTCGTTGAAACTGGTGGCTTCCAGTTCCTTTTCTCTCTTTTCCAGCTGATGATAGCTGCGGTAGAGTTCGGAAGTCTTTTTCAGCAGTTCTTCGCTGCCGCAGTATTCATCCAGAAGCTGCAGGTGGTACTTTTCATTGAGCAGGTACTGATTGTCATTCTGAGAGTGAATGTCGATGCAGGGGGCAAAAAGATCCCTGACAAAGCCTACGGTAGTCAGCTGCTGATTGATGCGGATGGCACTCTTGCCGTCAGCGCTCAGTGAACGGGAAACTATCAGCTGATCACTGTCAAAACCGGCCTCTTCCAGAATCCCGCGGATCCTTTCGTCAACGGTAAAACTGCCTTCAATCAGTGTCCGCTCGCAATCCTTACGGATCATTGCCGTGGTCAGCCTGCTGCCTAGCAGAATGCCGATGGCGTCAATGAAAATGCTCTTGCCGGCGCCGGTCTCGCCGATGAAAGCGCTGAAGCCGTCCTTGAATTCGATGTTCAGTTCCTCAATCAGGATAAAGTTCTTAATATGTAAGCTTTCAATCATGTAAATGCACCTCTATAATGCCTGATTGTTACTTCTTGCGCAGATAAATCAAATATTCCTTATTGCCGTCCCCGCCCTTGATCGGTGAATCGATAACCGAGACAGCTTCCATGTTCTTTTCCCGGATCAGTGCGATGGTCTCATCCAGGCGTTCCTTTGTTATTCTAGCATCTGACACAATGCCCTGTCCATTGAGATAGCGCGGACCGACTTCAAACTGCGGTTTAAACAGGATGACGGCCTCACCTTCTTTTCGTAGGACTGACTCAATGGCATCCAGCATCTTGGTACAGCTGATGAAGGAAACGTCCATGCAGATGAAATCAATCGGTTCAGAAAAATCCTGTGCTTTCAGATTCCGGCAGTTAATTCCTTCACCCACACATACTCGGGAGTCTCTGCGCAGGGATGAGTCCAGCTGGTCATGACCGACATCGTAGGCATAAACCTTCTTAGCCCCAGCCTGCAGGCAGCAGTCGGTAAACCCACCGCTGCTGGCCCCAATGTCCAGTACTGTCTTGTCCTTCAGATCAATTTCATTGGCATTCAGAGCCGCCCAAAGCTTATAACCGCCCCGGGATACAAAGGTCATTTCCGGCTTGACGAAGCGGATGTCATCATTTTGGTTAACTTCCATCCCGCTTTTATGTGCCGGCCGGCCGTTTATGATTATCTGGCCTTCCCTGATCGCCTGCTGAGCCCGGGAGCGGGTGGTAAAAAGACCGATGTTTACCAGATGGTTATCAAGCCGCATGGTCACCAGGTCCTTTTTTCAACTCTGTCAAGCAGTTTCTGTATTTCGGGATACTTACCGGCAAGCAGGTCTCTGACCTGACTGAACAGATCATTGACCTTTTCCTTTGCTTCATCAATACCGAGCAGGGAAACATAGGTCACCTTGTCATTTTCCCGATCACTGGTGCTCTTGCCCAGTTGTTGAGAACTTGAGGTAACATCGAGTATGTCATCCTGGATCTGGAAGGCAATGCCGATCAACTTTCCCACTTTGCTGAAGAGATCATAGTATTCATCGTGACCGGTAAGAACCAGAGCGCAAAGCAGAGGTAACATCAGAAGCCTGCCGGTCTTCAGTTCATCCATGGCTACCAGATCGTCAAGAGCAACTCTTCTGCCTTCAAACTGCATGTCCAGCGCCTGGCCTTTGATCATGCCGTTGCTACCGGCGCAGCGGCTCAAAAGGGAAATGACTTTAACTTTTCTATCCGGGTCAAAATCGCTTCCGGCAACCAGATCAAAGGCATCAGTCAGCAAAGCGTCTCCGGCCAGAATAGCCGTTTCTTCTCCGAATTTGCGGTGGCAGCTGAGCTGACCGCGGCGGTAGTCATCATCATCAAAAGCCGGCAGGTCGTCATGGATCAGCGAATAGGTATGAACGCATTCAATGGCGGCGGCAACCGGAAAATATCTTTCCATCTGCTCTTCACTGACACCAAGGTCCTGCAGAAGCGTCAGCATCAGAAGCGGTCTGATGCGCTTGCTGCGGGCCAGAAGGGAATAGTTCATTGCCTGATGAACTATGTATTCTTCTCTGATCAGCCCTTCCAGGTAACGCTCAAACTTACTGTTCATTGCTGCTTTCCAGCTTTCCGGTCAGTTCGTTGAGTTTCTGGTTATATGAATCAAGTTTTCTGGCACAGTAATCAGCCAGTTTGACTCCTTCCTCAAAAAGGGCAAAACTTTCATCGAGAGAACAGTCGCTCTTCTGGATGCGGTTGGTGATCTCATTTAACTTGTTGATCGCTTCTTCAAAGGTAAGCTGCATTTCTTCCATGATGTTACTCCTTTACTACTCTTACATCGACCTTACCGTCGCTGTAGGTAAGTCGGATGTTTTCATTTTCATCGATCTGACAGACTGATTTGATTATCTTTCCCTTTTGCTGGGAGATTATGTACCCGCGGCTGATGGTCTTCAAAGGCGACAGGCTGTCCAGCAAGGCGCTTAGTGAACTGAAGCGATTGCGGATTTCCACATTCTTCATCACCAACGCATTCTTCATTTCTTCTCTGATCTTTTCAAGCTTATGAGTACCGTTGCGGCAGTTTGACATCAAAGCCAGGGAAAGGATGTTGCGGCTGTTATTGATGCTGTTATCAAGCTGCTGCAGCCGGCTTTTAAAGCCAAGCAGCTTACTGTAGTCATAATCCAATAGCTGAGCGTACTGGTTAAGCCGGCTGATAAGGGCGCTTTCCAGTATGTCACGGCATTTATTAATACCAGCCGATACTTCCCGGTAATCCGGAGTGGCAGCTACGGCAGCGGCGGTCGGAGTGGCAGCGCGGCGGTCAGCAACCAGGTCAGCGATCGTCGTATCGATCTCGTGGCCGATACCGGTTATGACCGGAGTGTTGCATCGGTAGATGGCTTCGGCGATGTTTTCGTCGTTGAAGCACCACAGATCATCAACGGAACCGCCGCCTCGGGCCAGAATTATCACATCGGCTTTCAGTTTATCCGCTTCTCTTAGCGCACTTACCACGGATTCGATTGCTTCCCTGCCCTGTACGGTTGCGTAGACTTCCAGCAGTTCTACCGGCCAGCGCTTTCCCAGCGTAATCCGGACATCCTGTAATGCAGCGGTATTGGCACCGGTTACCACGGCGATGCGGCTGGGATAAGGCGGTATCGGTTTCTTTCTTTCCGGGGCGAAATAACCCAGCGGTTCCAGTTTCTTTCTTGTCCTTTCAAACTGAGCATAGAAATCGCCCTGACCGGCCATCTGGAGATTGTTGACGACGATCTGCATCTGTCCGCTCTTTTCAAAGATATTGACATTGCCGGTGGCAATGACACTGTCTCCGTTTTTAGGGATGAAATCCAGCCGGCTGTTAAAGCCCTTGAACATCGCGCAGTTGATCAGCGCGTTATCATCTTTCAAAGTAAAATACCAGTGCCCGCTGAAATGATTGGTAAAATTACCGATTTCACCCTGCACTGATATGTTGCGTAATACAAAGTCATTCGCCAGCTGCTGCTTGATGTAGCTTACCAGCTGGCTTATTGACCAGATCTTCTGACTCATAGATTATCCAGAACTCCGTTAATGAACTTCGGAGCGTCCTTGTCACAGTATTTCTTGGCTATCTCTATGGCTTCATTAATGATCACCGGCCGATCGATCTCACCCTGACTAAGCTCATAGGCGCTCATCAGCAGAATGGACTGCTCCAGATAGCCCAGGCGGTCAAACTGATAGTCCGTAAGAAAAGGTTCCAGCTGGCTGATCAGTTCATCAAGATTATTGAGAACACCGGCTGTGGTATTTATGATATAGGAAATCGATTCCTTGTCGTCGACATCAAGGTTTTCTGCGAATATGTCATCAATATCCTTGCCCGTTAACAGATACTGATATATGCAGGTCATGATCCTGATGCGCTGTTCTCTTCTGGTCATGTTTACTTGAAGAACCCCTTTACGACAACGTTTACACTGGTATTGGAGTATCCGGTCATCTGCGCGACGCTGTTTTTGATCAGAGACTGAGCTCTGGAGGCAACATCGGAGACGTTGGAACCGTTTTTGACCATGACGTCGACATCGAGATGAATACGGCCTTCAACTACCCGGCACTTGACAGAGTTTCTGCTTAATGGACGGTAGGGCTTTACTTCTCTGTCATCGTCAAGGCAGTGTCTGGCAATGCCGGAGAAAACGGCATTGGACAGGGCAATGATGCCGATGTTGTTATCTTTTCCTTTTGCAGCAATATATTCCATAACTTAAACCTCCTTATCATTTTACCATAACCATACGGATATTGACAGTACTACAGTTCACTGATGAAGCTTATCCGTCTGATCCGACTGTTGGGATTGAATCTGTACTGTTTCTGCTGACCATCATCTTCAATAAGGTATTTTCCCAATGGCGGCAGCACATTATCCGGTCCCTCGATCTCGTAATGATGGCCAAGCCAGTTAACCGCCTCGCTGATCCGGCCATCCTCAATGAGCTTTCTGATCATCGTGGAGGACAGTTTCTGACCATCAGCCAAAAGATCTTCAATTACCTCGACCTCAAATCTCCGGTTCTGACTGCTGATCAGCTTCTCGGTGTTTCCCGCTCCCCTGCTTCCATAGTGGAAGTCACTTCCGCACAACAGACAGTGGATCTCCATTTCATTGAGGACAAACTGGATGAAGTCTTTATCAGCCATCTGAGCAATTACCTCATCAAAGGGAAAGATGATGACTTCTTCAATCCCATAACGATAAAGCAGCTGTTTCTTCTGTTCCAGAGTGGTCAGAAGCGGCTGTTGTTTTCCGCTTAGAAAAGCCAGCGGATGGGGATCGAAGGTAATGGCGGCTGGGATCATGCCATGTTCGCGTGCTTGCTTTACCGTAGCAGCGATCAGTCTCTGATGTCCCTTATGGACGCCGTCAAAGTTTCCTATGCAGCAGTCGTATCTCATTACCATAAACCTCTCTTGCAATAATGGAGTTCATCCTGGCGCTGATAACAGGCCAGAACCTCACCATGGTGGGTAATCATCACCACATCAGCGGCGTTTTCTTCAAGTTTAATGCGGCGGCCGTTGATGACATCACTGATGTCTTCCAGTTCCACATACTGATAGTCACGCAGTACCTCATATGCCGGTATGAGCGCGGTATCGATGTCTATCTCGTCAATTTCCAGAGCGTCTTCCAGCCGGTAATTGTCTATGGCGGTCCTTTTCAGGCTGCTCATCAAGGCAATGGTATTCAGCCTTTCAGCGATGTCTTCAATCAGAACTCTTATGTATGTACCGGTAGAACAGAGGCAGCGGAAGGTTATCTGATCATCGCGATGATCCAGCAGTTCGATCTCCCTGATAACGATCTTCTGGCTCTTTCGCTCCACTTCCTGATGGCGGCGGGCCAGGTCGTACAGTTTCACCCCATTGACCTTCTTGGCGGAGTACATCGGCGGAAGCTGTTCGCTCTCACCGAGAAAACTGTTCAGCACTTCAACTATCTGACTTTCACTTAAAGACGGCACCTGCTGCTTCTGCAGTATCTCACCGGTACAGTCCAGGGTATCGGAACGCTCGCCCAGCTTCATGGTGGCAACATATTCCTTGAAGAAGTGCGACATGAAGGGAAGGATCTTGGTGGCCTTTCCCACCGTCAGGATCATCAGTCCTTCGGCCAGGGGATCCAGCGTACCGGTATGTCCGATGCGGGAAATGCCCAGTCTCTTTCTGACTTTCTGAACCAGGGTATGGGATGTGATGCCTTTCGGCTTATTTACCAGTAAGATTCCGTCCATGTTTTCACCCGTATAATAATAGCATAATTCTTTGATTTCGCTATAATAGAAGCGTATGAAAAGCGTTAAAAAGGTACTGGGCTGTCTGCGCAAGGCGGACAGGGATTACGAACTGATTAATGACGGCGACCGCATCTGCGTCGGTGTTTCCGGCGGTAAGGACTCTTCCGTTCTTCTTTACTGCCTTCATCTTTACCGGCAGTTTTCACATAAGAATTACCAGATCGTTCCCGTTTACTGTGACATGGGTTTTGGTAATGAAGGCATCGAAGAGATCCGCGACTATTTCCGCCGCTACGACCTGGAACTGTTCATCCATCAGACCCAGATCGCTGATATCCTTAAGCTTCACCCGACAAATGCCGGAAAGATCTCCTGCTCTCTCTGTTCCCGGCTGCGCAAGGGTGCCATCATCAACGCTGCCAAGGAGCTGGGATGCAACAAGCTGGCCCTCGCACATCACAATGACGATGCTCTGGAGACTTTGTTCATGAACATGATCCATGGCGGTAAAGTCGCTACCTTCAAGCCCAAAACCTTTCTGGAAAGATCGGGAATGATCCTGATCAGGCCATTGGTCTATGCCTATGAAAAGGACATCATCAGATTCTCCCAGCAGCTGGAAATGCCGATATCAAAAAATCTGTGCGGCAATGACGGCAATACCGAAAGACAGCGCATCAAGCAGCTGCTTAAGTCGATATATCATCAGTATCCTGAGGCGCGCGATAACTTTGAGCTGATGCTCAGAAACGACCGGCAGTTCTGCCTGTTCAATCCAATTCATTCTGAGGATGAACAATAATAAAATACCAAATCAAAATGTGCCGTTTCTGGCACATTTCATTTTTTCCTTAAGATCAGCGAGACAATGTTTCCGCAACAGTCGGTTATGCTGGGATCGATGTATCTGTTAATGAAGTCTCTTACCGCCTGCTGATCATAATCAGGCTTTTCGATCTCCGTGAAAAGAGTCTTCAGATCACGGCACTTGGGACCGGGGAATTCCTCCAGCGGTGTATAGAAGCCTCTTTCCTGGTCATAGTCATCCTGGTCAAAGACATAGTAATAGATTTTCTTGTCCATGATGGCCATTTCATAGGAAGTAGCGGAATAATCGCTGATAACGGCATCACCAACCGAAGCCATCTCATAGGAGAAATAATTCTTGTCGATGATCACCCGGGGATCGTCAATGACGATCTTGCTGATGGGATGGAGGCACAGTATCAGATTATATCGTGAGAAATCGATGTAATCGATCATCTCCTCAATGGCCTTTTTCAGCTTTGTTTCGTCAGCCCGGAAAGTCGGGGCATAGACGATGTTGAAACGCTGCTTCATCTGAGGATGCTTTTCCTTGATCTCATTGGCCTTTGCTCTCATGTATTCATGGTTGCGCAGCAGATCGACCTTGGGAAGCGGCGCAATTACCATCTTCTCTTCCGCAACATTGAAGCCTTCCATGAAGGCTTTTTTGGTATGCTGAGAGGAAGTAAGTACCATGTCATATTTCTCGTGCATGTGCATGGCCCGGGCAATGGTCAGCGATGATCCGCCGCTTTTGCCCAGAACGCTGTAGCCGAACTTCTTGAAGCAGCCAAGGCCGTGCCACATCTGGATGACCTTCAGGCTTTTTTTATGGTGCAGACAGCTGATGACTATGCAGTAGGAATCCAGCACCGCCACTTCACTGGTAGCGATGTGATACATCTGGACAAACATGTGCATGATGTAGCTGATCTTGTTTTTGAGGCCGCCATCCAAAGTCCGGCAAAGTACGACGGTTTCAATCTTCGGGTCAGTTTCGTGAAGCCGCTTTTCGATCAGGGTAATGTCGCTGCTGGGTTTATTGGATTGCCGGGACAGGAAAACCACCTTATGACGGGTGGGAAACAGTTTGATGAACAGATATATGAAGTCAAGTCCCAAAAGGACGATCTGCATCAGATAGTAAATCATCACTCATCTTCTCCCAGATCATAGATGTCGAAGATGTGAATCGGTTTGCGCTTGTCTTCAGGAGGCAGCTGCATGTAATCACCATACTGGCTCCGCAGGATCTCATCATAGCCTACCGGTATCATCAGCTTGGTATCGCAGAAATCAGCGTCCAGCGTGGAGGCATAGACTTCCTTGGTCAGTTCGCCTTCCTGGCGGTTGGCGGTACCGTAACCGATCAGATGAGAGGTGTTGTAATCCCGTTTGAGGGCCAGCTTGTCGGCTCTTTCACCCCAGTAGCGCGCTCCCTTGATGGAGGCAATAGGCTTGAGTATTTTCTTGATGGTCGGATATTTCTCGTAATCGACAACGTATTCATGGTCAGCGCAGACTGCCATGAGTTTATAAACATTCATCAGGGCGTAATGAAACTTGCTGACGAGCTTGTTTTCGGGAACGCCGTCAAGCGGCATGATGTCGACAAAGACATGATGCTTTTTCAAAAGCCGCGAATACGGTAAGCCGATGCTGGTGTGGGTATCAACGACCCGGGCGCAGGAAGTAAACCAGTCCGGATTGTTCTTCATGCTCATCATCTTATATCTGTCATCGTTATCAGCGATGATTGCATCGATCAGCCGGTCATAGTTTTCCCTGGTGATCAGGATATCTCCGTCATCATCCCAGGGAATGAATCCCTTATGCCTGATGGCTCCGATCAGGGTGCCGTAGGCCAGATAATAGGGGATGTTATTCTGACGGGCGATCCGGTCGATGTATTTTAGTATTCCCAGTATCCGCTGCTGCATCTTTTCCAGCGAATAGGTGTGTTCGTGATGGTCCTTAAGTATCATCTTACTGCCTCTTCTTGATCTGGCCGTAATAGGCATTGGGACCATGCTTGCGGTAATAATGCTTGTCAAGAATGTACTGCGGCATTTCCGCTTCCGGATTCAGGGCAAAGCTCTTCAGGGCCATCTCGCAGCATTTCTCGCATACAACGGCGTTGTAGACCGAACTGGCTCCATCCTTGCCCCAGGCAAAGGGGCCGTGATTGCGGACCAGGATAGCCGGTATGGCCATGACGTCATAGCCTTTTTCCCTGATGGTCTCGATGATTACCTCACCGGTATTGGCTTCATAGTCGTTTTCCACTTCTTCTTTGGTCAGACTGCGGGTACAGGGTACATCACCATAGAAGGAATCAGCATGAGTGGTGCCAAGAGCCTTCAGGTCTCTGCCGGCCTGGGCAAAAGCCACGCAGTAGGTGGAATGGGTATGGGTAATGCCGCCGATCTGCGGGAAGGCATTGTAAAGCTTCAGGTGGGTAGGGGTATCGGATGAGGGGTTGAGATCGCCTTCAACTACCTTACCGGTCTTAACATCAACAACGACCATGTCGGAAGCCTTCATCTTGTCATAGTCGATTCCGGAGGGCTTAATGACCATTAATCCCTTTTCCCGGTCGATCTCACTGACATTGCCCCAGGTGTAGATGACAACACCCTTGGCTACCAGGTCCATGTTGGCCTTGTATACTCTTTCCTTTAATTCTTCTAACATGTAATCACTCTTTCTAAATCAGCTCTCTGATCTTTTCAACCGTATATCTCAGGCCCTCTTTCATGTCCACGACACTTTCCCAGCCCAAACTTTTAAGCTTGCGGCCGTCCAGCTTGACATTCTGGAAGGTTGAAGCACCCTTATGTTCTATTTCGTCAGGAAGGTCAAAGACGACCTTGCTTTCGCCAATCTCGGCGAGAATTCCAGCCAGTTGCTTGAGCGCCAGAGCCTGATCATTATCGGCGATGTTATATGCCTGACCGTCAACGCCATTGCAGATGACCGTCAGCAGGGCGGTAACGGCGTCATAGATGTAGAGATAGGAGAAAGTCTGGGTTCCCTTGCTCTTAAGGACGATGTCCTGCTTTTCAATGGCCTTGTTGATGAATTGAGAAATGGCCTTGGAATCACTGAGCTGCATGGTCGGCCCATACAGCCGGCAGAAACGGGCAATGACAAACTCAATGCCTTCAGCTTCGCGATAAGCGTTGCAAAGGGCCTCTGAAGCTCTCTTTCCTTCGATGTAGCCGGCTCGCAGGGTGTTGCAGTTTATGTATCCGCAGTCAGTTTCTTCAATGAATTCCTTGTCGGAGCGGTTATCGCCGTAGATGTCGCCTGAGGAGGCAAAGACAAAACGGCAGCCCTTGTTGGCCCCAGCCAGTTGCAGCAGATAATAGGTCCCCAGGATGTTGCTCATTTCCGTGCCGATGGGATCGGTTGCGTAGAGCTTGGGGTGGGTATTTGAGGCCATGTGAACGATGACATCCACTCTTTCTTTGAAGTCATCGAAAGGCTTCTGGACGTCATGACAGTAAAAGACCAGATGCTCACTGTCCTCAACATCCTTGAAACGGGCGCGGAATTTCTCCTTATTGCGACCAACCGCAATTATGCGGGTATGCAGACCTCTGAGGCGGTTTCTCATCAGCAATACCTCGATGAGATACTTGCCGATCAGTCCGGTCGCTCCGGTTATCATGACGGTCTTATTATCCAGCAGCTGCCAGTTGATATTAATCTGAGCGGCCTGCAGATATTCGGCTGAAAAATCAAATTTACTCATCTTTAGCTTTCCTTATCCAATTCTCACACATTTCCCTGGCCCGGGAAAGGTCTTTTAGCCAATTGACGGAACCGGTATACCAGTATTCCAGAACATACTGCCGTACACCCATCTTCCAGACTTCTTCTACCATGCCGGCAAAATCAACATGGCCATCGCCATAGAACAGTCCGCCATAGCGAACCGGGTTGACTTCCTTCAGATGGAAGGCGCAATAGCATCCCTGTCCTTTTCTCAGATCCTGACGGTAATCATTACCGGCCAAAAGATTGCCGTTATAGGTATTTCCGGCATCACTGTAAAGGCGCAGGTTCTTCTGCTTCATTTCCTTCAGCAGTTCCATGCTCTTTTCAACGGTATCCATGTAATCATTTTCCATGTTTTCCAGACCGATGGTCACGTCATAGCGTTCGGCTTCCTGAAGCAGCATCTTGACATTGCGGCGGAAGCGCTTGTCAGTTTCCTGGTCTCGGGGGTCGAATTTAGGCATGTCGCAGCCAGGTATCTGGATGATTGGAATATCAAGATAACGGGCAAAGTCAAGCGTCTTGCGGAAGATGTCGATAGCCTTGGCTTCTTTTTCAGGATCGCTGCTTCCCAGCGTATAGGTGCTTAAGGCGGAAAGGCAGATGGAGCCGATGGGAATGCGGCTCTTCTTCATTTCCTTCTTCAGTTCGTATTGAAAATAGGGATCATAGATCCGGCTGATGCGCTTGTCAGTTCTGTCAATGCTGATCTCAAAGAAGTCATAACCGGCATTTGCCGCCATTGACATCATGTCAGCAATTTTAAAGCCTTCAGGGAAGGCTTTTTCGTAGGCACCGATTCGGTAATCTCTGCTCATCATTTCATCCAGTCAGCGCGCTTGGCCTTAAGCAGAGCCTTGAAAATGTCAATGTCATCAGGCGTGGTCAGCTTCAGGTTCTTTTCCGAGCCCTGGGAGAAATAAATGGTATATCCCATGTCCGCAAACAGGGAAGCTGAGGCCGTCGCCGTGGTAATGCCCATTTCCAGAGCCTTCTTGTGGACCTTTACCAGATCGCCGAGATGGAAGGTCTGAGGAGTCTGAGTCCTCTTGAGCTTGTCGCGGTCGATGTTCTTGGTTGAAGTCTTGCCGTCTTCACTGTAGAGCATGACTTCCGGGCAGGGAATGGTAACGACGGAGTTTCCGTATTTTCTGGCGGTTACCAGGGCATCGGAAATGATGTCTGTTGACAGCATCGGTCTGATGGCGTCATGAATCAGGACAAAGTCCTCATCATCATGGTCTTCGGCAATGGCGTAAACGCCGTTTCTGATCGAAGCCTGACCGGTCTCGCCGCCGGGCACGACCTTGGTAAGCTTGGTAATGTTGAACTGCTTGGCATAGGCTTTCAGGATCTCATGCCAGCCTTCAACGCAGACAACGACGATCTCATCGATATCGGGGTGATTCTGAAAGCATTCCATCGTATATACGATGACCGGTTTGTCATCGACGTTGATGAACTGCTTGGGAATGGACTGGTGCATTCTGGCACCGACGCCGCCGGCAATGATCAATGCTATATTCATGTTTGTACCTCCAGATTACTGACTGATTTAATTTTACAATATACGCTTTTAAATTTCCACCTTATAAGGTTCGCCAGACCTTCACTGCTTTTGCTGGGCTTTTTCCACGGCGTCACCGATTCCGTCCATGACGCTGTCTTTGGCATACTTATCAACGGCTGCGCGGTTTTTCTCCGAGCGATGCAGCACACCGGCTCCGGAAACACAGCCGCCGATGCAGGCCATGCCTTCAATGAAGTTTTCGTTCAGAATACCCTTTTTGGCCTTCATCAGGGCCAGCCGGCACTCCTCGATGCCGCTGCACTGACAGCTGCGCAGATCAAAGTCCTCAAGGCCATGTTCTTTCAGAGCCTGTCTGACCGCTTCGCTCAGACCGCCGGAACGGGCAAAGACCCGTCCGTAGTATGAGGCATCATTGATCTCATCTTCCGGCATCTGGGTCAGATCGATTTCACGGCTGTCCAGTAATGCCTGCAATTCCTCAAAGGTCAAAGCGACATCGACCAGATTTCTGATCTCTTCCTTGCGGACTTCGGCTTTCTTGGCGGTGCAGGGGCCGATGAATACGATGCGGCAATCCGGATCGTTTTCTTTGATGTGTCTGGCCAGGGTTGCCATCGGGGAAAGATTGGTTGATATGTATGGCTTAAGAGTCGGGAAATTGTTTTCAATGAATCTGACAAATGCCGGACAGCAGGAAGAGGTCAGAAAGCCTTTCTCCGCCAGTTCCTGAGCCTCTTTGTCCGCGACCATGTCAGCGCCCAGAGCCACTTCCACGACGCTCTTGAAACCCAGTTTCTTAAGTCCGGCAACTACCTGGGAAAGTTTTACCTCACCAAATTGGGAAGCGATGGCCGGAGCGATGATGGCATGGACATTATACTTGCGGTTATCATCACTTTTACGCAGATAATCAATGGCGTTGATCAGATAGGACTTATCGACCAGTGCCCCAAAGGGACAGGTATAGATGCAGACACCGCAATCGATGCACTTATCATAATCAATTGAGGCAGCCTGATTTTCCGAGGCATTGATGGCCTTGACCTTGCAGGCGTTCTCACAGGGCCTGATGCGGTTGGCAATGGCGCTGTAGGGACAGACCTTGGAGCAGCTGCCGCAGTTTACGCACTTGCTCTTGTCGATGAAGGCAACGTGATTATTGTCAAAGCTGATGGCGTTGAACTTACAGGCGTTGTAGCAGGGATGAGCCAGACAGCCCCGGCAGATTGAGGTGACCTCATAACCGCTGCGGGGACATTCATCGCAGGCAATGTCGATTACTTCGACGATCCCCTTCTTGGACTTGTTTCCGCCCATGGCTACTTTCAGCCGTTCGGCGAAGATCGCTCTTTCCTTGTATACACAGCAGCGCATTGTCGCCGTGTCATTGGGAATGATCTTCTTGGGTATGCTTAAGAGATTGTCGACCAGCGTATCATTATAGGCATTGGTCGCAATTTCCTTCAGAGCCTGATATTTAAGTTCCTGTATCTTGGTATCAAAAACGGGCATATGTCATATCCTCACTTCCGTTTTCCGTTTAATAGTAGTCCGACTTTACAAGGTCCATCAGAAATTCCCGTTCACCGGGTATCGCCTTAAGCGACTGGGTGGAGGCAACGATGGGCAGCCAGGCCAGTACATCCTGCGGTTTGATGCCATTTGTCCTGGTGAAGATCTCCAGATAGCGGTCTCTGATTTCCGTCTGTCCGTGCAGGCCGAAGATCAGATATGTCCTTGCCGCATCCGCTTCACAATTACCCTGGGTGGCATGCGACCAGTCCAGTACGTAATGGTTTCCCTCCGGAGTAATGATGACATTGGTCGGGTTGAAATCGCCATGACAGAGCTGGGAATGCCTTGGCATGTCCTCCAGACGCCTGTGCAGGTCATAGCGCATGACAGCGTCAAAGTCGGTCAGGTCGATCTTGCGGTTGAATTTATTCTTCAGTTGGGTCAATAACGGAGAAACATGGGAACAGATCTCATTCTGAATAGCGACGAACAGATTCAGATATTCTTCCATCCGGTCCGGGTTTTCATCCATCAGCTGCTGCAGAGTTTTTCCTTCTATGAAATCGGAAACGATGGCCCAGCAGCCGTCAATCATCGTTACTTCCCTAATCTTGGGAATCAGAAGACCGGTTTCTTCGACTCGGGCCTGATTGAGGGCTTCATTGAGGATATCCGACTTGCTGAAGGTTCGGTCAAAAACCTTGATGCAGCAGTCACCATCACGGTAGATCTTCTTATGTTCTGACTGTTCAATTATGTATCTCTTTTCCATCTCTAGTCCTCTCCGCAGTAAAAAGAAGGAGTCAGGTCATTACCTGATTCTCCTGCTTTCATGTTTACTTCAGTCTGGCAAATTCGGCAGCGATCTCACTGGCGACGCGGGCGTTATTGTAAGCCAGCTGCAAGTTGGTTGCCAATGATTCTCCGCCGGTAATGTCCTTGATGGCAGCCAGCAGGAAAGGTGTGGTAGCCTTGCCTCTGATACCCTTCTCTTTGGCCATCTCCAGAGCCTTGTTAATGACTTTTTCCATCTCATTGAAGTCCAGGCTGTATTCTTCCGGAACCGGATTGCCGATGATGATGCCGCCCTTCAGGCCAAGATCCCATTTGGTCTTCATGATCCGGGCAGCCGTAGCCGCATCCGGGCAGTTGAAGTCGACGCCATAGCCGCTCTTACGGCAATAGAAGGCCGGGAAATCATCAGTCTTGAATCCCATTACCGGAACACCGAAGGTCTCCAGGTATTCCAGCGTCAGACCGATGTCGAGAATGCTCTTGCATCCGGCGGTAATGACGCATACCGGCGTATTGGCCAGCTCCTGAAGGTCGGCACTGATGTCCATGGTCTGCTGAGCGCCGCGGTGAACACCGCCGATGCCGCCGGTCGCAAATACCCTGATACCGGCCAGTGAGGCCAGCATCATGGTCGTAGCGACGGTCGTAGCCCCGGTCTTTCCGGTAGCTACATATACGGCAACGTCGCGCCGGCTGATCTTGCCGATATCCTTGCCGGTGCACATCAGGTTCAGTTCATCAGCAGTAAGACCGACTTTCAATCGGCCGTTGATGATCGCCGTGGTAGCGGGAACGCAGCCTTTTTCCTTGACGATTACTTCCACGTTGTGGGCAAATTCCGCATTTTCCGGATAGGGCATGCCATGGGAGAGGATCGTGCTTTCCAGAGCAACGATCGGTCTGCCTTCATCAAGGGCTGCCTGCACTTCCGGAGAAATGTCCAGATACTTCTTCAGGTTTTCTTTATCCATTTTTATCCTCTTTCTAAGATCTTCTCTATCATGTCGATCCCGAGATCGGGATTGATCGTCATTTCCGAATTGATCGCCGCAATGCCGCAGGCCAGGGCGTAGCTGATGGTCTTTTCGATGTCAAAGTCATTTACGGAACTGTAGATGATTCCGGCCATGAAGGAATCCCCCGCTCCGGAGGCATTTACCATGTTTTCAACCGGCTTGAGATGTTTGAAAAGCAGCTGTCCGTCATGGTTGTAGTACATGCATCCCTTGCTGCCCCGGGAGACGAAGATCCTCTTTACTCCCTTTTCGGTAAGAACGCGGCAGGCTTGGATCATGTCAAAATCGTTGTTTATTTCATGGCCGGAGAGAATGGCAAGTTCCATTTCATTGGGTTTCAGCGTGTGAACGTGACCGACATATGGCTTCAGTCTTTCTGCATATGCTGAAGAGACCGGATCACAGAAGACCGGTGCGTATTTAGATGCTTCAGTACAAATGTATTCAATGACTTCTTCCCTTAGACAGGGGTCGAAGGTGATGACTTCGGCATTTCTGAACAGATCCTTACGCTGCTCAAGAACATCTATGGTGATGTTATCGATGATGTGCATGTCGCTTAAGGCCAGATGCATGTCGCCGTTATCGTTAAGTATGGCCAGATAAGTTGAAGACGAACAGCCGTCCACATGCAGGCAGTTGCTCATGTCGATGCCGGCCTTGGTTGAATAGTCTTCGATCATCTTTCCGTACAGGTCATTACCCAGGGCGGAAATGAGCTTGCAGGGATGCTTAAGACGGGCGATGTTTTCCAGAACATTACGGGTTACGCCGCCAATGGAAACATGCATGAAGCCAGGATTGGAATCCTTCATGATCAGTTGCCTGCGGCTCTTTCCGGTGATGTCCACATTGGCTGCGCCAATGCCCAATACGTACTTATCGCTCATGTTCATACCTTATTCTCATTTTAGCACAGCAACAAGAAGAAAAGCAGACCTATTTTGAACCGCCCCACAAAAAGTGGACACTTATAAAAAAGACCGGGATGAAAGGTATGACAACCTGAACTGTTCAGGAGTCATGCCTTTTAGTTTGCGCTGAGACCGACGTTTATTGTAGAAATCAATGTAATCAGCCACTGC
>JAEEHC010000044.1 GCA_016280635.1 Erysipelotrichaceae bacterium | reverse complement strand
GGTTGGGACAGAAGGGCACGCCGCTCCTGGCAAACAGCAGTCACAGGTAGTCATACATTTCGTTAATGGTACCCGCGGTGGAACGGGGGTTGTTATTGGTGGATTTCTGGTCGATGGCAATGGCCGGGGAAAGGCCCTCGATGGAGTCGACATCGGGCTTGCTGACGCCGCCCAAAAACTGCCGGGCATAGGTAGAGAGCGATTCCACGTAGCGTCTCTGCCCCTCGGCATAGATGGTGTCAAAGGCCAGCGACGTCTTGCCGGAGCCGCTTAAGCCGGTCATGACGATGAACTTGTTGCGGGGCAGCTGCAGGGAAACATTCTGAAGGTTGTTTTCCCGGGCTCCCTTGATGACGATCTCGTCTTTCATGCATTAATCACCCTAACTATTTTAGCACATCTGCGCCATGGTTTAGCGAGGAAGTGCCTCAACCTTGGCGGGGTCTTTTTACGGCATAACATATAGAATATGGTGAATGAATTGTTATATAATATATCAGAAAGGGTTAAGGTTATGGCACGTTACAGTTATGACAGACGTTATCGCAGAAAATCCGGTTTCCCCTGGGGTTTGATTTTCTTTTTCCTGATGACCTCGGGATTCCTGGAAGTAGCCTTCGATTTTGCCGGAAGCCTTATCGAACTGATTACGATGGCGGGATTAATTCTAGTCTTTTTCGGCATTCCCATTGCCGCATTCGTGGGATTCATCGTTCTGATCGGCAAGCTAATCGGTAAGATCGGTCAGAAGAAAGTCTCCCGTTCAGCCACCAGCGTTTCCACCAAGGAACTGCTGAGCATTTTCCAGTCTTATTTCGAATATAACGACAAGCTTTACATCGATAACGATACATACATTGTCAAGACCAGCAGCGCCGGAGCAGCGCTGGAGGATTACGACCTGTTCATGAACGATGAATATGTCTCCGACCTCAAGCTGTTTGCCAACAGCTTCCCCTCCGGATTCAACAGTTTTGCCAATGTCGTCAAGGATCTGACTTCCAGCAAGAAGAAAAAGAAGAAGCAGAAGGAAGTCGTGGAAGAACCGGTCAAGAAGGAAGAGAAGAAGGAAGAACCGACCGTTCAGACCGACTGCGCCTTCTACATTGCCCGTCTTTCTTCCCTTTCCAACAGCATCACCAACCAGCAGATCCGGGAAGGTCTGGCGGAAAGCATCAAGTATCTGAACCAGATCAAGAAGATCGAGGACGAGTTCAGCGAGTGCAAGAACAAGACTACCAAGCTTTATCAGTACTACCTGCCGATGTTATCCGACATCCTGCAGAACTATGTCCGCTTAAGTACCAATACCTTTGAAAGTGAAGACCTGAAGGCTTCCGAGGACCGCCTGCTCAAGACCATCGTCCTGATCAACGGCGCTCTGAAGACCATCTCCTCATCACTGACGGAAGACTATTATACCGACCTGAAGGTCGACATGAAGACTCTGGAATCCGTTCTCAAGAAGGACGGCCTGGTCGACGAGATGAACCAGAACGGTTCTCAGGAGGGCTAAATAATGGCTGTAAACAACAAGAGCTGGAATGATTCCCTGGATGAACTGCTGGCCAAGCTGAACAATGGCGACTTCGTGGACCAGTCGGTCAATGAATTTGCCCGCACGGTCTCCAGCACCACTTCAACGGCTTCCGGCGGCACCAACTCCCGCTACACTTCCGCAACCTACCGCTCCGTCATCCCCCATGTCAACCGGACGATCGAGAGCACCAATTACGCTTCCCGCTACCTGCAGGTAGTCACCTGCATGGAAAACATCGTCTACGGAAAGTATCCCGCCAGCAAGAAGGATGGCTATCAGCAGTGCATCCTGCGCTACATTGAGGAATGCAAGAATCATTCCAACAATCTCAAGGTGGTTGAACAGTCCGTCAACAACGACATGAGCGAATACAAGGCCAAGGTCAGCACGGCAACCGTTGACGGTTTCCTGCAGGGCTACTACGATGCCCTGTTAATGGTCAAGAAGCTGCTGTACAACTCAAAGCTGGCCCGGCTGCAGGTTCTGACGAATAAGGTGAGCAGATAATGGCAAAGTCAAGAGAAGAAGAAAAAAGAGAACTGATGGAAAAGGTTTTCGGCAAGGATGCCCCAAACCGCAAGCTTACCCCGGAAGACAAGGAGGTTCTGAAGAAGAACCCCTTTACCGGTGAGGAAATCTCCACTGAGCTGGAAAAGCTGAAGCAGAACAGCGAAATCATCAATAAGCAGTTTGAAGAAATCAATAACCTCTTCACCGACAGCGGCCTGGACGAACTGTCCCAGAGCCTCAAGAATGACTTTGGTGAAGATTTTGACATGGGCAAGGAAGAAAGCCTGAACATCGTCTTTGACCAGAACAGCCTGGGCGAGAAGTTTGAAGCCATTGAGAAAGCCGTCGGCGAGCAGGTGCTCTGTCAGGACGAATACCTCAAGGGCCTCTCCAAGGCCTTCCGCCGGCCCTTTGTCATGGGCCAGCAGCCCAGCGGCCTCAACTGCGCCATCCTGGTAACCGGCGGCAACGACACCGGCCGGCACACTTCCATTGAGGAAATGGTCAGACAGCTCAAGGCCAACAGCCTTTTGGCCAACGACAGCATCGCTACCGTCGATCTGGAGAAGTATTCCAGCAAGGAAGATGAGAACAACTTCATCATTGACCTTTATGGCGCCATCAACAATTCCCAGGTCATCGTCTTTGACAACATCCAGTACTGCTCAGCCAGTTATCTCACTTACATTGAGGAGATCCTTCTGGAAAGCAGGCTGAGTCTTTCCAAGCGCTACATTCTCAACAACAAGCAGCTGGTGGAGACCACCAACTCGCTGGCCAAGAACACCATCAAGCAACTGAGCTTTGCCGGCAAGTATCTGGTATTCATCACCTCGCTGAAGACCAGCAAGCTGCTCAATGTCGTCGGTTCCCGTTTCATCAACAACATCTCCGATTCCCTGGTTACCCGGGATCTGAGCGTTGATGACATGATCAAGATCTTCCCCAGCAAGCTTAACGGGCTGAAGACCAGATGTCTGACCACCCTGAACCTGCTTCTGGAAGCTGATGAATCGATGAACCAGTACATCCGCGACCGCTACAACGGTGAAAACGCCGGCTTCCTGGTCAACCTGGTCACCCTGCTGTACAACGGCTTGTCCGAATACAAACTGCAGAATCTGGTCAATGAGACCCAGAGCGCGGTGATCAGCTACCATGATGACAAGCTGTTCATCAATGAAGATCCCTTCGACCGCTATCTCCCAGTCATCGTCGACAACGCCATCGAGGAAGTCCGCAAGGAACTCGATCAGCTGGTCGGCCTGACGGAAGTCAAGAAGTACATCTATTCCCTGCAGGACTTCTATGCTGCCCAGCAGATGCGTAAGTCCCAGGGCTTGAAGACCACTGAGGTCTCCAAGCACATGATCTTTACCGGCAACCCCGGCACCGGCAAGACGACCATCGCCCGCATCCTGGCCAAGTATCTCAAGGCCATCGGCGTGCTGTCCAACGGCCAGCTCATTGAGGTATCGAGAAGCGATCTGGTCGGCAAGTATGTCGGCCATACCGCCCCGCTGACCATGCAGGTCATCAAGAGCGCCATCGGCGGCATCCTGTTCATCGATGAAGCCTACTCTCTCTACCGTGGGGAGAATGATTCCTTCGGTCTGGAAGCCATCGACACTCTGGTCAAGGCCATGGAAGACAACCGTGAGGACCTGATCGTCATTCTGGCCGGCTATACCCGGGAAATGAAGACCTTCCTGCAGTCCAACTCCGGTCTGCAGTCCCGCTTCCCCAACCAGATCGAATTCCCGGACTACACCGGTGAGGAACTCTACGGCATTGCCGTCATCAACGCCAAGAGCGCCGGCTACAAGATCGACGAAGGAGCGAAAGAGGCTCTGACTGCCTACTTCACCAAAGTTCAGGAAAACGACTCCGTCCGCTCCGGCAACGGCCGTCTGTCCCGCAACATGGTAGAAGCGGCCATCCTGAGCCAGTCCAAGCGCGTCCTTAACGATAAGGAAGCAGACATTGACGTTCTGCTGCTTGAAGACTTTGACTTGAGTTAGTTATAATTAACAGGGAAAACAATGGAGGAATTAATAATATGACTAATGAGGAAATTGTATTAACACTGGAATCCAAGGCTGAGCCGGAAGTTGCTGAGCCCGTTGTTGAGGAAAAGAAGGAAGTTCAGCCGGCCAAGCTCGACACTTCCATGCTGACGGAAGCCGACCAGAAGATGGTCGATGAATTCTCCGAAAAGATCGACATCACCCAGACCGACATCATCATGTCCTACGGTTCAGACGCCCAGAAGAAAGTCGCTGACTTCTCCACCAACGCTCTGAATGATGTCAAGACCAAGGACCTCGGTCAGATCGGCGATATGATCTCCGATCTGGTCGTTGAACTCAAGGGCTTTGAGATCGACAATCAGGAAAAGGGCATCAAGGGCTGGTTCAAGAAGTCAGCCAACAAGGTTCAGGGCTTAAAGGCCAAGTATGACAAGGCCGAAGTCAATGTCAACAAGATCTGCGACCTGCTGGAAGGTCACCAGATCCAGCTGTTAAAGGACATCGCCCTGCTGGATGAACTCTACGACAAGAACGAGATCAACAAGAAAGAGCTGACCATGTACATCCTGGCCGGCCAGAAGAAACTGAAATACGCTCAGGAAGTTGAACTGCCGAAGCTGGTCGCTACCGCTCAGCAGACCGGACTGACCGAAGACTCCCAGAGAGCCAATGACTATGCCAACCTGATCAACCGCTTTGAAAAGAAGCTGCATGACCTGGAACTGACCAGAATGATCTCCATTCAGATGGCCCCCCAGATCAGGCTGATCCAGAACAACGATACCCTGATGGCGGAAAAGATTCAGTCCACTCTGGTCAATACCATCCCGTTATGGAAGAGCCAGATGGTCATCGCTCTGGGCCTGTCTCATTCTCAGGAAGCCATCAATGCCGAGAAGGCTGTTGACCAGATGACCAATGAACTGCTCAAGAAGAATGCCGAAGCGCTCAAGCAGGGCACCATCGCCACTGCTGAGGCCAGTGAAAAGGGCATCGTCGAGCTTGAAACTCTGCAGTTCACCAACAAGTCCCTGATCGAGACCCTCGATGAAGTGCTAAAGATCCAGACCGAAGGCCGCCAGAAGAGAACGGCTGCCGAAGTCGAGCTGCGCAAGCTGGAAGCCGAATTAAGAGAGAAGCTTCTGGAAGTCAGAAAGCTCAGCTAAGCAATCATTACCTGTTATACATTAAAAGCCTCCGGTTCACATCAGCCGGAGGCTTTATCTTGCCTTCTATCTTTTCAGTTCATCCCGGCAGACCGGGAATTCAAAGTAGGTATCCGGGTAAGGTTCATTTTCCATGGTGAAGTGCCACCATTCACAGTCATACGGCCGAAAGCCGCCTTTGGCCATCAGATCCTGCAGGAACATGCGGTTATGGTACTGCTCCTCACTGACGTCGCGGTTATCGGGATGAGAGATCTCACTGAAGTAATCGAAGGGAGAACCCATGTCAACCTCCTTGCCGGTTGCCATGTCCAACAGGGTCAGGTCAATGGTACTGCCCCGGCTGTGAGAGGACTGGGCGGCAATGTAGCCTCTGACGAAGAGCTCCTGCTTATCCAGGTCCGGATAGAAGAAGGGTTTCATGCGCTGGTCAAGATCCTCGATGCCCCATAAGACGAAATGCCGGACCGCCTTGGCCGGGCGGTAGGTATCAAAGACTTTCAGCCGGTAGCCATAGACCACGGCCTTGGCGGCAATGGCCTTGATCAGCCGGGCGGCCTCTTTGGTCATGATGGCACAGGGCTCCTCATAGCCGTCAATGCGCTCGCCGACGAAATTGTAGCTGGAGAAGTAGCGGATCTCCTGAATGATCTCCGGAGCGTAATCGGACAGCAGCACAAAACCGGACGCGTCATTTTCGGCTTTCTTCTGGTAATCGATCTCCATTCTGCTGACCTCCCGGTTTCATCATAAGTATTATGCTCTTATTTTGCCTTTCAGGCAAATCCCCAAACCGCAAGAAAGAAGAGCTTGTTGCTCTTCTGTGTTTGTTAATTACCTGTTTCAGCTGTTTCGGCCCTTGCGCAGCATGTAGGCCCGGGCGACGTTAATTGCCAGCTTGTAGGGCAGGGGCCGGAGGGCTCTGTCTGCTTCTACCAGCTTTTCCCGGATGGGAATGCTCTGGGGACAGTGAGCTTCACACTTACCACACTTGATGCAGGCACTGGCAAAGGCGGCATCCTTACGCAGAGCGACCGTCTGAATGTACTGCTTTCTTCCCGCCGATTTTGAGTCAATGAACATGGTGTTGTAACAGTGGAAGATGCCGGGAATGTCGATTCCCTTGGGACAGGGCTGGCAATAGCGGCAACCGGTACAGTTGACCTTTTCACTGGAGGAAATCTCCGCCCTGATCTGACTGATCAGCTGACGGTCTTCAACACTCAGGCAGCCGACCAGAGCCTGCGAGGCGATGCGGCAGTTTTCCCTGACCATCTCAACCGAGTTCATGCCCGAAAGGACAACGGTAACCCCGCTTTGGTCATAGAGCCATCTTAAGCCCCACTCAGCAGCGGAATAGCCGCGCTCATTTTCCCTGATCAGCTTCTGGGCCTTTTCCGGCAGCATGTTGACCAGCTTGCCGCCCCTTAACGGCTCCATGATCACTACCGGAATGCCCTTTTCCTCAGCATGGCGCAGTCCGTCCCTGCCGGCCTGGGATACCTCATCCATGTAGTTATACTGGATCTGACAGAAGTCCCAGTCATAGCTGTCCAGGATCTTAATGAACATCTCCGTGTTTCCGTGATAGGAAAAGCCGATGTTGCGAATCTGACCGGCTGCCTTTTTCTCCCGGATCCAGTCCTCAATGCCGACTTTCTGCAGTTTTTCCCACTGGACGTAATCGGTCATGTGGTGCATCAGATAATAGTCAACATGGTCGGTGCGCAGCCGGCTCAGTTCCTCATTGAAGAAGCGGTCCAAAGCGGCACGGCTGGAGACCAGATACTGCGGCAGCTTGGTGGCAATGTTGACCTTGTCGCGGATCTGATTCTTTTCCAGAGCCCAGCCCAGAAAGGCTTCCGAGCCGGGGTAGATGTAGGCCGTGTCATAATAGCTGACTCCGTTATTGTAGGCTTCCATGATCTCCTGTTCGGCCTTGTCGTAATCAATCTTGCCGTTTCTGGTCGTAAAGCGCATGCAGCCGTAGCCCAGAACAGAGAGTTTGTTTCCGTATTTGTCAGTTCGGTATTGCATGATGTTCACCTCATATTACTGAATATATGATAACAGATTTCCCCGTGCTGCCGGACATTTCTGCTCAATCTGATCTTTCGACATAAAAAGCTCCACCATGTTGCAAACGCTGTGGAGCTTTTCTGACTTGATCTTATCTAAGACTATTTATGCTTGATGGTCATGTTGCCTTCCAGCAGAGCGCCGTGAGCAACTGACAGTCTTTCGGCACTGACCGCACCGTTGATCTCGGCACTTGAGAGAATATCCAGCTGGTTATTCACTTCGATGTTGCCGTTGACCAGAGCGTCAATGCTGGCATTCTTGGCTTTCAGATCAGCGGCGATCTTGCTGCCCTTTTCCACGGTCAGAGTTGCCCGGGAAGTAATGGTGCCGTCGATTCTGGCGCCGTCAACGATCAGAATGTCGTTGGCCTTGATGCTTCCCTGCAGAATGCCGGAAATGTAGGCATTGCCTTCAGACTTCAGAGTGCCGTTAAACTGACCCTTTAACTCAACATCACCGCCGCAGGTGATGGTGCCGGCCAGACCTTCGATTACGGTTGAAGAACCGATGATCGTCTTGTTGTTTTCAATGATCTCACTCATAACTTACTCCTTAACGTCTGATCGTTAACCGACCGTTGATAACTGCGCCACCGTCAACTGAGAGGTTCTCAGCCGTGATGTCGCCATTGATGATGGCCAGACCGCCGATCCTTAAGACGGATACGACATCGACATTGCCCTGAATGGCAGCTTCGATGGTAGCGTTCTTGGCATTGACATTACCGACCAGATTGCTGTTCTGGTTCATGGTAAAGTCATTCTGGCAGACAATGTTTCCATTGACCTTGCCTTCGTTCTTGATGGTTAGTTCGCCGGCTTCAATGTCGCCTTCCACGCTTCCGTAGATGACGGCCGCGCCCTGAACTACCAGCTTGCCCTGAATGGCGCCGCGAATCTCAATGTTGCCGCCGCAGGTAACGTTGCTGTTAACGACGGTTGAGGCACCGATGACGGTGGTCTCATCGTTGACGTTGGCGTTTACTTTGGGTGCACTTACAGTTCTCGGCTTTTCTACATGAGCGAACGGTGTTTCAAAGGCGGTTTCCTGAAATAAGGGAACATCGGCCATATCCGGCCCGTCAATGTTGTCCATGTCTGAAATAATCTTTTCTAAATCTTCTTCGTTCTTAATTATTTCACTCATACTGCTCTCCGTTTCTATACCTTTTCTTTATTATAACTTGAATTATTTCAAGAATAAACAATTTTTACTCGCTTATCATGCTCTTGAGATAGGCGTAGATGAATTCATCGATCTCACCGTTCATGACCTTATCGACATTGTTTTCCGAGTAATTGGTCCGGTGATCCTTGACCAGGGTATACGGACAGAAGACATAGCTGCGTATCTGGGATCCCCATTCGATCTTCTTCTGTTCACCCTTGATGGCCGCCAGCTTGGCTTCCTGTTCCTCAATGTAGCGCTGATAGAGCTTGCTCTTGAGCATGTTCATCGCCCGCTCCCGGTTCTGGATCTGGCTTCTTTCCGACTGGCAGGTGGTCACAATGCCGGTGGGCTTGTGGATGATCCGGACCGCTGAGTCGGTCTTGTTGATGTGCTGACCGCCGGCTCCGGAAGCCCGGTGGGTCTCCACCTCGATGTCCTCCGGCCGGATGTCGATCTGAATGTCATCGTTGAATTCCGGCATGACGTCAACCGAGGCGAAGGATGTATGCCTTCGGCCCCCGGCGTCAAACGGGGAGATGCGCACCAGCCGGTGCACGCCCTTTTCACCCTTGAGATAGCCGTAGGCCATGTCGCCTTCCACCAGCATGCTGCAGGACTTGATGCCGGCTTCCTCACCGTCCAGCATGTCCAGCAGGGTTACCTTGAAGCCTTTCAGGGCTGCGTAGCGGCAATACATCCGATACAGCATCAGCGCCCAGTCCTGGCTTTCGGTACCGCCGGCTCCGGGGTGAAGTTCCAGGATGGCATTGTACTGGTCATAGGGGTGCGACAGCAGCACGCCGATCTCGAAGTCCTCAAACTCCCTGGCGATCTGCCGGTATTCCTCTTCCACCAGCATGACCATCTCCTGGTCATTTTCATCCTTCAGATCAGCCAGCAGGGCCAGAGCATCGCTGATGCTCTTATCCAGGCCGTTCATCCGCTTGATCAGGTCATTGTTATGGTTGGCTTCATTGATCAGCGCCTGGGCCTTCCTGCGGTCGTCCCAGAAGCCGTCCTGAAGCATCAGCTGACTGATTTCCTCACTGCGCTTCGCTCTTGAAGCGGTGTCAAAGAGACTCCTTCAGCTTGTTAAAGCGTTCACTGCAGGCATTTAATCCCTGTCTGATTTCATATAACTCCATGGATTCTACTTCCTTTCAATGGTGATGCGGCAGTTCATGCAGAAACTGACGACCTCCCGGGAGATGTTGTTCATCATCGTCTCAAACATCTCATAGCCCTCTGAGGTGTAGGCCTTTAAGGGGTTGTCCTGAGCGTAGGAACGCAGATGGATGCCGTTTCTCAGTTTGTCCATCAGGTCAATGTGGTCGATCCACTTGGCATCGATGATCTTCAGAACCATGACCTTTTCGATCTTGGTCATCTCCGGCTTGATCTCAGCGATCTTTTCCTCATAGTCGTTCCAGAGTACCTGGAAGGCGGCATCCTTGATGTCCTCAAGATTCTGCAGCGGTTCGATGGCTTCTCTGGCCTTATCGCCGGAGGCATTCATCTTGACCAGTGCCTCGATCAGGGTCTTCTTATCGACCTGGCTGTTCTTGGAACTGGGATCTACATGAGCCAGCACCAGATCATCAGCGACCCGCTGGAACATCGATTCGACAACGCTGTGAACATCCTGGCTTTCCAGGATCTCATCACGCTGCTGGTAAATGGTCTCTCTCTGCTGCCTTAAGACATCGTCGTATTCCAGTAAGGTCTTACGGATGTCGAAGTTGTTGCCTTCAACGCGTTTCTGCGCTGACTCGATGGCCTTGGAGACCATCTTGGATTCGATTGAGGTATCGCCCAGCTGGTTGAACATCTCGGTGATCCGTTCACTGCCGAAACGCACCATCAGATCGTCCTGCAGAGAGACGTAGAACTGCGAACAGCCCGGGTCACCCTGACGGCCGGAACGGCCGCGCAGCTGATTGTCGATACGGCGGGACTCGTGTCTTTCCGAACCGATAACGGCCAGACCGCCCAGTTCAACGACTCCGGGCCCCAGCTTGATGTCGGTACCACGGCCGGCCATGTTGGTGGCAATGGTAACGGCGCCCTTCAGGCCGGCCTTGGCAATGATGTCAGCCTCACGCTTGTGGTTCTTGGCGTTGAGGACCTCATGACGGACCTTGCGCTGCGAGAGCATCTTGCTGATGAATTCGGAAACCTCAACGGAAATGGTACCGACCAGTACCGGCTGACCGGCATTATGCCTTTCCATGACGTCCCGGATCAGGGCTTCATACTTAGCTCTCTTGGTGCCGAAGATGGCATCGGGATAGTCGACGCGGATGGTCGGACGGTTGGTCGGGATCTCGGTTACCCGCATGTTGTAAATGGAAATGAATTCCTCTTCCTCGGTCTTGGCCGTACCGGTCATGCCGCACAGCTTGTTGTAAAGACGGAAGAAATTCTGGTAGGTAATGGTGGCCAGCGTGGAGGTCTCCTGCTTGATCGGGACATTCTCCTTGGCCTCGATGGCCTGATGCAGACCGTCAGAGAAGACTCTTCCTTCCATGATACGGCCGGTAAACTCGTCAACGATGTAGACCTGACGGTCTCTGACCAGATATTCGACCTCATTGCTCATGGTATAGTTGGCCTTGAGGGCCTGGTTGATATGGTGAACGATGGCGGTGTATTCCGGCTGGTAAAGGTTCTCTACCCGGAAGTACTCCTCCGCCTTGGCAACGCCTTCCTCCGTCAGCACGACGCTCTTGGACTGCACGTCAATGGCATAGTCCTCGTCTTCCTTCAGCCGCTTGACGAACTTGTCAGCCTTGATGTAGAGGTTGGCGGTGTCCTTCTTGCCGCCGGAGATGATCAGCGGAGTCCGCGATTCATCGATCAGGATTGAGTCGACTTCGTCGACCAGAGCCATGTTCAATCCTCTTAAGACCCGGTCTTCAACTCTGGTGACCATGTTGTCACGCAGATAGTCAAAGCCCAGTTCGGAGTTGGTGGTATAGGTAATGTCGCAGTTATAGGCAGCCTTCTTCTGGGAAGGATTGAGACCGTGGCGGTTAAGGCCGACACTCAGGCCCAGAAAGCGGTGGATCTGGCCCATCCACTGGGAGTCTCTTTCCGCCAGATAGTCGTTAACGGTGACGACATGGACACCCTTGCCGGCCAGCGCGTTAAGGTAGACCGGGAAGATGGAAGTAAGGGTCTTACCTTCACCGGTTTTCATCTCCGCGATGTCGCCCTGATGCAGGACAACGCCGCCAATCAGCTGGACATGATAGGCGCGCTCACCGATGACCCGGTCAGCGGCTTCTCTGACGACCGCGTAAGCCTCGGGAAGAATGTCGTCAAGAGTCTCGCCCTGTGCCAGTCTTTCCCGGAAATAAGCCGTTTTGGCCTTGAGCTCATCATTGCTCAGGCCCTTCATTTCCTCTTCGTATGCTTCTATTGGCGCAACCTTCTTTTCCAGGTTCGCCAGTTCTCTCTTATTTGAATCAAAAATCTTAGACAATAATGATGCCATAGGAAAACCTCCATCCTGTAAATTGTATCATATGTAGGCGGGAAAGAAAACAGAGGCGCGGGCGCCTCTGTCATCGGTAAGCTATTTTCTGACGATCTTTTTCGCCTGCAGTCCGCGGTCTGTCTCGACCAGATCGAACTCCACTTCAGCGCCGTCATCAATGGTCTTGAATCCGTCCATGACCAGCTCGGAGTAATGGAAGAAGACGTCCTTATCACCTTCAATGGTGATGAAGCCGTAGCCTTTTTCCTTACTGAACATTTTTACTTTTCCCAACATACGGTAAGAAACCTTGCCTTTCTGCTTTCGCAACTGAATTATAGCCTTTTCCCGCGGCTTTGTAAATGGCGCTTAGCCATCCCCTAGGCCGACCGGGCAGGCGGAAAAGGAAAAAAGACTGATGGGTAAAGGGAAAACCGCTTTTTTGTTCACAGGACTTTTTCCGCCAGAAATCGCTGCCAGGCGGGCAGAAAACGCCGGTTATAGCTCAGAGTCAGGGCGTTTACCGCATCCGCGCGGCCGCTTACCAATCGATAACCCGTCTGCATCGTGGCCCCGGAAGTCACGATGTCATCAACCAGAAGGATCTTCTTGCCGGCCAGATTAACATCCGCTTTTAAGGCGATCTGGGAGCGGATGAGCTGACGGTCCTTGAACGAGCGGGACTTCTGGTCAACATCGCTCTTCTTGTAGAAGCCCTCGATCACCGGCATTTCCAGCAGGCTGAAGATCAGTTCCACGGCCTTGAAACCCCGGCGTTTGAGAGCCTGTGCTGATGAAGGCAGAGCCATCAGATGATAACCGCGGTACTTCCTTTTCAGCCGCTGAACATGGGGATAGAGAAACAGCGGGTACAGGGCTTCATCGTTATACTCCTTGAACTGGATCAGCGCTTCCCGCAGCAGCTTATCATACAGATAGAGACCTTCGATCTTCAGCTTACCCACAGTAATGGTGCGCGGAAAGTAAGGCATCTGCCCGCGGCAGGAAGAACAGATGCAGTCGTCAACATAGAACATCTCCGCCAGGCTGCCTTCTTCCCGGATGCTGCGGCGGCACAGCAGGCAGTAGCTATTGACACTCATTGGCCCGGTTGATGCTGGCAATGCAGCGGTCGATGTTCTCACTGCGCTGTAAGGCCAGAAAGTAGCACTCGCCATAGGGGTCAGCGACGCTGCGGCCGACACGGCCGGCCATCTGGGTCAGGGAGGCCTCATCGAACTTGTTACTGTGGGCATAGAGAACGATGATGCTGACTGAGGCAATGGTGATGCCCCGCTCCAGAACCGTGGTGGAAACGCAGACACGGTACTTTCCCGCCCGAAAGTCACCGATCAGCTGATCGCGTTCAGCCACCGTGGAATCAATGTTGCAGCAGGAGACAAAAAGCCTGAGGATACGGTGCAGCCTGCGGCCCATGGCGATGGTAGGGGTAAAGATGATCACCGGTTTTCCCTTTTGCAGTAAACCCATCAGCCGCAACAGCCCATAGCCCAGCAACAAGAACCTGGGACCATAGACGGCCTGAGGAACGCAGAGATCCCGGCCGCTGGGCCGTTTAGCCAGATAGAGATAGCTGATCCGGCTGGTCATGACCTGAAAGCGCAGCTGCCGGTCCGGCGTCGCGGTCAGATAGACGTAGCTGCCAACGCAGGCGTTAGCCGCAAAGCCCTGCAGGGTCCGGTTTCCCTTGAAGGGAAAGGCGTCCGGCTCATCAATGATCAAAAGGTCAAAGTAATGGTTATAGCGGTAAAGCTGGTGGGTCGTACAGACGATCAGATCGCCGGTGACATCCTGAGTATGTCCCTGGCAGACCGCTACGACCTTCAGATGGGTAAAGACCGCAGCCAGACGTTCGGCAATCTCCAGAACGACCTGACGGCGGGAGATCGCAAAGCCGACCTTATGGCCTCGGGAAAGCTGGTCAGCGATGGTCTCATAGACCAGTTCCGTCTTGCCGGCGCCGCATACCGCCTCCAGCAAAACGCTCTGGCCCTGACAGACCAGCTGCTTAAGCTGACCGGAAATCTCCTTCTGCCTTTGCGTCAGTTCAAAAGCCAGCTGATATTCACTGTCAACCTCATGAACCGGGTCCTCCTTCAGCTCGCTGGCCAGAAAGCGAACGCAGTCGCGGCAATACCAGCCCCGGCTGCCGTGATAGAAAAACTGATTATCCCGGTTTCCGCATCTACTGCACTGAAAACCACCTCCGCCATATTATTACCCGCCGGAGACCGTAATTCCTTGATGAGCGCAAAAAAGGCGCCCTCCTCAGAAGGCACCTTTCAGGCTGTTTATTGTTCGTTACTCGATCGTTATTTCCTCACCGTTCATGACCGCCTTGATATAGCTCTTGGCCTTATTCAGCGTGGCCGGAGAAACGAAGACCATGCTCAGGTCGCGGTGGCCGAGGTAGGAAGGAGCCAGGCCGGTCGAGCCGGTTACGCTGTAGGAATTAAGCGTCCAGTCCGGCATTTCCTGCAGCTGATAAGCCGCAAAAGCGGTGATCTCCTTAAAGGTAAGATTAGAGGAGAACTTGCCCTGAACGGCGTTCAGAAGGGCATCGACCTTGGTGATGATGGCCGGGGTGCAGACCTTGTCGATCAGCGCCTTGAGGATCATGGCCTGATGCTGGTTACGGCCCATGTCGCCGCCCTTGACCTTATGACGCTCACGGCTGTAGGTCAGCGCCAGCTGACCGTCCAGATGCAGCGGTCCGGCCGGGAAGTCAACTGACTTGTAAGCCGCGTGGCCGCCGTTCTTTTCATCGACCAGATGGTCAAAGTAATAATCAGAGGTAAAGGCATAGGGGTTGTCAATGTCCACGCCGCCAACAGCATCGATGATGTCAGCCAGCGATGTGAAGTTTACTCTGGCGTAGTAGTTGATGTCCACACCATAGTAAGCGTTAAGAGTCTGCAGCCAGCCGTTAATGCCCTGCTGGTAGGGTGAGTGGGTCAGCTTGTCCATCTTGCTGGCACTGCCGTAAAGCGGCACGTAGGCGTCTCTGGGGGTAGTGATCATCAGGATCTGATGGGACAGCGGATTGACGACAACCAGAATGTTGACGTCGCTGCGGTAGCCGGTGTTCTTGGACAGGCCATCAAGCAGCCAGGTATCCTCACCGAGAATGCCGACGACAAAGGGCTGCTTGGTCATGTTCTCAATGTCAGCGGTATTGACGTCCAGATGGATCTGGATCGGGCATTCATATAAAACCTTGACCAGATCGTTGAAATCCGCGTAGTCGGTGTTTTCAGCGATGATGTTGGCATAGTCCTCATTAAGCAGAATGGCATCGACTTCCCCGCTCTTCAAAGCATCGACAGCCAGATAGATGTCCTCATATTCGACCGGATTAATGTCCGATCCCTGGATCTCCTTGTTGATGACCTTGATGGCGAAGTTCTGGTACTCGACGTCCAGATCCTTCTGGATGCCGACTCTCTTGCCGGCCAGATTCTCAACATCGCGGTAACCGCCGTTCTGCTTCAGAACATAGGCATTGATGTTCAGCGTACCCTCAGTCGGTACCGGGGTAAACAGTTTCTCCAGTTTGCCCTTGTAGCCGGGTAAGATGATGACACCTAAAAGCATCACCGCCGCCAGCACACCACAGGTACAGCTCTGAATTGTCTTGTTCAGGTTGTTGACGGCCGGCAGCCAGGCGAAAACGGCCATGAATAGGTTAAAGACGCCCAGCACGATGATGAGGAGTTTCAGATATTTGTCAGGAATTACACCGAAGCTCTTTACGACGAAAAAGATACCGATTGAGGCGGCAAACAGGGCCAGCCAGGTGATCTTGGAGATGAGCTTTACGGTTTTTCTTCTCCGGCTGAGTTTTCTTCTAAGTTGTTCCTTTTCAGTGGAAGATATTACTTTCTTCTCTGCCATTGAATCAGGCCTCCTTTGACTAATGACATTATAACATTGTCCTCATCAATTTTAACATCTTTCCATAGTTTGACAAGTGAACACGGCAAGGTTGCTTCTTTATCTGCCGGCTTCTGTCGGCTATAATGTTAATGGTGATGCCATGTACCACATAAAGGAAACAACGGAAAGCCAGATCGAGGTGAAGAAATCCCGCTTCATCGCCATTCTCATGCCGGTAAGTCAGGAGCAGCAGATCAGAGAACACCTCACTGCCATCCGCCGTAAGTATCCGGGAGCCCGGCATTACTGCTACGGGGCCATCATTGAGGGCAGCAACCGCTCCAACGATGATGGAGAGCCGGCATCAACAGCCGGAAAGCCGATCCTGGAAGCGCTGAAGAAACATGAACTGGACAATGTGCTCTGCGTGGTCGTCCGCTATTTCGGCGGCACCTTGCTGGGCACGGCCGGCCTTATCAAAGCCTATGGCCAGTCTGCTTCCCTGGCGGCGGAAAAGGCGGTGCTGACCGTTCCCACTGAAGTGATGACCTGTTATCTTAAGATTGATTACAGCCTCACCAGCAAGGCCGAACACCTGCTGCAGAGCCAGGGTGTGATCCTGGAAAGGCAGTATGGCGACCAGGCCGTCTACATCTTCAGCAGTCAGAAGGATCTGACGGATACGATTCACAATACCCTCTCTCCTCAGGCTGAAGTCAGCCTGCTGAAAAGAGAGGTCATCGACATGGAAGTTAAGTTAAGGGAGGATACAGAATGAACTTTAAACTTAGAGAATACACGGCACCGGATTTTAGTGCCGAACCGTTCATCAGCGCACCGGACGTCAAGCTGACCCCGGCGGAGATGGACCGGGTCGCCCCGGATGACTATCATGCCATGAGCATCTTCCCGGAATACTTCAAGATCGACGGCAAGTGGCTGCTGGCTGAGGAAAGCCGGATGGACTGCGTTGCCGTTTATGAAAACAAGAAGGTCAAGGTCACCGAGTTCCGCAACATCCGTAAGGGTGATCTGGTCATCTGCGGCCGCAGTGAGGATGGCCGGGAAGGCATTTACCTTCATGAAGACGGCTTCAACGAAGGCCGTCAGGCTTCCGAAAGCTTTGCCTTCCGCCAGAGCCGCAGCCGGGAATCATCCTTCTCCCGGGACTACGATGAACTCTTCGGCGTTCTCAACCATGACCGCGACCACGGCAAGATCGTCTGGGTCCTCGGCCCGGCGGTATCCTTTGACAGCGATGCCCGGGAGTATTTCGGAAGGCTGGTGCGCAACGGCTATGTCCACGCCTTGCTGGCCGGCAATGCTTTGGCTACTCACGACCTGGAAGGCGCCTGGCTGCAGACCGCTCTGGGTCAGAACATCTACACCCAGCAGCATCAGCCCAACGGCCACTATAACCACCTTGACCTGCTCAACCGGGTCCGCAAGTACGGTTCGATCCCCGAATTCATTGAGAAGGAGAACATCGACAACGGCATCATCTACAGCCTGGAACAGCAGCACATTCCCTATGTGCTGGCCGGCTCGATCCGCGATGACGGACCGCTGCCGCCGGTATACGGCAATGTCTATGAAGCTCAGGAAAGGATGCGCGATGAGATCCGCTCGGCCACGACCGTCATTTCTGTAGCCACGATGCTGCACTCCATCGCCGTCGGCAACATGACCCCGTCCTACCGCATTGACCGGGATGGAAGAGTCAGACAGATCTACTTCTACTTCGTTGATGTCTCCGAATTCGTTGCCAACAAGCTGGCTGACCGGGGTTCGCTGGCCGCCCGCTCAATCATTACCAACGCCCAGGACTTCATCGTCACTATCGCCCGCGGTCTGGGTTTATAAGAAAACGCAAAAAAGCCGCCTGCTCAACTGTCCAACTGACCTTTGCCGCAGCGGCTTTTATCATGCGCCTAAATCTTTGTTCCGGGACCCGGATAACCGCACTCGCAGCAGAACCGTCCGGTATTGCCCTTAGCTCCGCAATGCCCGCAGGTCCAGCTGCCGTCCTTCTCGATCACATGTTCCCCAACTTTTTTGACGGGCTGTTCAGGTTCGATCGTTTCATCGTGCTCTTCTTTTGCCCATGGCGGACCGTCAGGCGCATAAGGGTTGGTTTCTTCTCTTCTTTCCTTCAGGTTTTCCTCTCTGCAGGCTTCCCGCAGCAGGCTGACGATCTCATCATAGACCTCATCGCCATCCTGCTGGCTGACGGCTTCTTCATCAATGTTGCTCTGAAAACAGGGGATGCTTCCAATGTCACTGTCATCATAGACCAGCCTGATCGATGAGGAAGAGGAGAAATCAAGCACCATCAACCTCTTGTCCGGATTGACCTTAAGATATTCCCAGGCCGGCAGGTTCTCCCGGTCAGAGATTGCCTGCAACTGCTCCAAAAGGCTTTCTTCCGCTTCATAAATACTGGTGACGATTGGACAATAGGAATCCATCTTCCGATGGGTCAGTTGCAGCTTTTCGCCAATGCGTCTCAGATCCAGTTCATCGGAAGAAACATCTCCCATCATCATGCCGCTGGCGTGATAAACCCAGTTAACGGCAATCAGCGGACCATGCGTTTCTCTGAGGGAACGCACCTCTTTAAGGGTCGGATAATGTTCCGGCTGACCGGTTTCCATCATGACATTGTTATTGTTCATGCTGCCATCCTTTCTCTGCCTGTCGCTTATATCAATAATTATACCGCAAAGCCGGCGGAGGGAAAACGCTGCTGCAAAAAAGGATGCAGAGTTCTGCATCCTTAAGGTGTTAAATCGTGATCTTGTTACTTGACTGCGTTGATGATGGCAGTGAAGGAATCGATCTTCAGGGAAGCACCGCCGATCAGCGCGCCGTCGATGTCTTCTTCGGCCAGGTATTCAGCGATGTTTTCCGGCTTGACGCTTCCGCCATACTGAATGCGGACGCGCTCAGCGGTGTCATCACCGAACATCTTGCGAACCTCGTCTCTGACGATGGCGCAGGTGTTCTCGGCGATTTCCTTGGTGGCGTTCTTGCCGGTGCCGATCGCCCAGATGGGCTCGTAGGCGATTACCAGGTTGGCAACATCCTCAGCTTCCAGACCGTCCAGGCAGCCTCTCATCTGAGATCTGACCCATTCTTCGGTCTGACCGGCTTCGAACTGTTCCAGAGTCTCACCGCAGCAGATAATCGGAGTCATGCCGGCAGCGATCAGTCTCTTGGCCTTCTTGTTGACGGTTTCGTTGGTGTCACCGAACATCTGTCTTCTTTCACTGTGGCCGATGATGCACCACTTGACGCCGATTTCTTCCAGCATCGGAACGGAGACTTCACCGGTGAAGGCGCCCTTGTCTTCGAAGTGGCAGTTTTCCGCGGCGACGATCAGATTCTTGCAGCCTTCAACGGCAGCCGGTAAATCCAGATACGGAGTGGCAATGCCGAAGGTAGCCTTGTCATGGACCAGCGGATCAATTGCGGCGACGAATTCCTTCGTCTCTGCAATTGTCTTATTCATTTTCCAGTTTCCTACGATAACGGGTTTTCTCATTTTCATTTCTCCTGATTAAAGTTCATCAATGCAGTCAACACCCGTTAAGCCGTTGCCTTCCAGGAATTCCAGAAAAGCGCCTCCCCCGGTGGAGAGGTGAGTCATCTTGTCAGCCAGACCCATCTGGTTGACGGCTGCGGCACTGTCGCCACCGCCGATGACGGTAGTAGCTTCGCTGTCAGCCAGAGCCTGAGCGACAGCCTTGGTACCCTTGGCCAGAGTCGGGTTCTCGAAGACACCCATCGGACCATTCCAGACGACTGTCTTGGCGTTCTTGACTTCTTCAGCGAACAGTTCAGCGGTCTTGGGACCGATGTCCAGACCCTGCATGTCAGCCGGGATCTCATCAACGGAAACGACCTTGGTTTCGATTTCACCATCGATCGGATCCGGGAAACTGTCGGCAACAACGGTGTCAACCGGTAACAGCAGTTTCTTACCCAGATCAGCGGCCTTCTTCAGCATGTCGCCGCAGTATTCGATCTGCTCGGGGTCAACCAGTGACTCGCCGACTTCCTTGCCCTGAGCCTTCAGGAAGGTGTAGGCCATGCCACCGCCGATGATCAGCGTATCGCACTTTTCCAGCAGGTTGTTGATGACTTTCAGCTTATCAGCGATCTTGGCGCCGCCTAAGATACCGACAAACGGACGGACCGGATTGTCGACGGCATCGCCCAAAAACTTCAGTTCCTTTTCAACCAGGAAGCCAACGGCGCTGGGCAGATACTCAGACAGGCCAACGGTTGAGGCATGAGCTCTGTGAACAGAGCCGAAGGCATCAGAGACGAACAGGTCGCCTAATGAAGCCCAGTACTTGGCCAGATCGGGATCGTTCTTGGATTCGCCCTTTTCATAACGGGTGTTCTGAACCAGCACGATGGAACCGGCTTCCATGTTCTTAACAGCTTCTTCAAGTTCCTCACCTCTGGTGACCGGGACGAACTTGACCGGGCAGCTGACCAGCTGAGCCAGTCTGGCGGCTACGGGAGCCATGTTGTTCTTCTTCTTTCCTTCTTCACACTTGACTGGATCCTTATGGTCGATCTTGCCCAGATGTGAGAACAGGACTACCTTGGCATTGTGTTCCAGCAGGTAGTTGATGGTCGGCAGAGCCTTAACGATACGGGTGTCATCGGTAATTTCACCGGACTTGATCGGTACGTTGAAGTCGACTCTGACTAATACGGTTTTCTGATTTACATCTAAATCTCTTACTGTACGTTTAGACATGATTAATCCTCCTGATTTTTCCAAGAAGATTATACCACTATTCTGCCTTCTGAATGAATAGTTATCTGACAAATAATCGCCAATTGGTCCGATTATCTCCCTTATTCTTTTGCCGTTTGCCGCGGCGATGCTTTATAATTAATTAAGAGTAATCTGACAGAAAGAATCATGCCATCACGGAGGTAAAGTCATGTTAACTGATATTGAAATTGCCCAGTCATGTGAAAAGAAGAAGATCACCGAAATTGCCGCTGAGCTGGGTATCGATGAACAGTATGTGGAAATGTACGGCAACTACAAGGCCAAGATCGATTATAAGCTGCTCAAGCAGTACGCTGAAAGGCCTAACGGCAAGCTGGTATTGGTCACCGCCATTAATCCCACCCCGGCCGGGGAGGGCAAGACAACGACGACTGTTGGCTTAGCCGATGCCTTAAGAAGACTTGGCAAAAAGTCCATCGTTGCCCTGAGAGAACCTTCTCTGGGTCCGGTCTTCGGTATCAAGGGCGGGGCCGCCGGCGGAGGCTACGCCCAGGTAGTACCGATGGAAGACATCAACCTGCACTTTACCGGCGACTTCCACGCCATCGGCGCGGCCAATAATCTCTTGGCTGCCATGCTGGACAATCACATTCAGCAGGGCAATGCCCTGAACATCGACCCCCGCCGAATCACCTGGCGGCGGGCGGTGGACATGAATGACCGCCAGCTGAGAAACATCGTTGACGGCTTAGGCGCCCGCACTGACGGTACGCCAAGGCAGGATGGCTTTGACATTACCGTGGCCTCGGAGGTCATGGCCGTACTCTGTCTGGCTGATGGCATCAGTGATCTGAAGCAGAGGCTGGCCCGCATCGTGGTCGGCTATACCTATGACAGCCAGCCGGTCACGGCCGGTGATCTGAAGGCTCAGGGAGCCATGGCCGCCCTTTTGAAGGACGCCTTGAAGCCTAATCTGGTCCAGACGCTGGAACACACCCCGGCCTTCATCCATGGCGGACCGTTTGCCAACATCGCCCATGGCTGCAATTCCCTTACCGCAACCCGCATGGCCCTGAAGCTGGGCGAGTATACCATTACCGAAGCCGGCTTCGGCGCTGATCTGGGAGCGGAAAAATTCCTGGACATCAAGTGCCGGATGGCCAACCTCAAGCCTGATGCCGTGGTCATTGTCGCCACGGTAAGAGCTTTGAAGCATAACGGCGGCGTAGCCAAGGCCGATCTGGGTCAGGAAAATCTGGAAGCGCTGGAAAAGGGCATGCCCAATCTTCTGCAGCATGTTTCCAACATCACCAACGTGTACCATCTCCCCTGTGTGGTCGCCATCAACCGCTTCCCAAGCGACACCGATGCCGAGCTGAAACTGGTTGAGGAAAAGTGCCATGAGCTCAATGCCAATGTGGCCCTAAGCGAAGTCTGGGCCAAGGGCGGCGAGGGCGGCAAGGCGCTGGCCGAAGAAGTCATCCGACTCTGTCAGCAGAGCAACAGCTTCACTTACTCATATGACCTTGATCTTCCGATCATGGAAAAACTGAATGCGATTGCTACCCGGATCTATCACGCTGACGGCGTCGATCTGGTCGGCAGTGCTCCCAAGCAGCTGAAGCAGCTGGAAGAACTGGGCTATGGCGGCTTACCGATCTGCATGGCTAAGACCCAGTATTCCTTTACCGATGACCCCAATAAGCTGGGAGCACCCAGAGATTTCCGGATCACCGTGCGTAACCTGAAGGTTTCCGCCGGAGCCGGCTTCATCGTTGCCCTGACCGGGGAGATCATGACCATGCCGGGTCTGCCCAAGGTTCCGGCCGCTGAAAAGATCGATGTTGACGAAAACGGTGTGATCACCGGGCTGTTCTAAGAAGCGAGATGATGTTAATGAAGGAATCAACCCTTATTGAATTTACCGAAGCTCTGGCTTCCCGCCAGCCGGTTCCCGGCGGAGGCGGCGCCAGTGCCCTGGCCGGTGCCCTGGCTGCGTCTCTGGCGGCCATGGTCGGCAATCTGACCAGCGGCAAGAAGAAGTTCGCGGAGTCAGAAGAAGAAAGAAACCGGCTGATCGAACAGGCTGAACAGCTGCGGTTGCAGTTGCTGGATGGCATTGATGAGGATGCTGAAGCCTTTTATCCGCTCTCCCAGGCCTACTCGCTGGCCAAGGATGATCCGGCAAGAGAAGCGACCATGGAAGAGTGCCTGCGTGAAGCCGCCGGTGCTCCTTTGAAGATCCTCACTCTGGCTGATCAGGTTCTGGATGTGCTGGAAAAGATGCTGCCGATCAGCAGTCGGCTGGCCATCAGCGACATTGCCACAGCCGCGGCATTGGCTGAAGGCTGCCTTAAGGGAGCGGCAGTTAACGTTCTGGTAAACAGCGAACTGATGAAGGACCGCCAATACGCCGATAAGCTGGATGAGCAGACGGATAAGCTGCTTTCTGGCGGCTGCCGACGGGCTAGGAGAATATACAAACAGGTAACGGAAAGGATGAAAAGTCATGGCTGAGATCCTTTATGGGACGCCGGTCGCCAAGGCCATCAATGAAAGAACCGCAAAGATCGTCGAAAAGCTAGCCGGCAAGGACACAGTACCGACTCTGGCCATCATCCGCGTGGGTGAAAGGGAAGACGACCTGGCTTACGAAAAAGCCGCCATCAAGCGCTGTGAGGCTTTAGGCATGCGCGTCATGCCGGTTGCGATGCCGGCTGATATTGATGAGGCGACTTTCTTCGGTTGTCTGCAGGAAGTCAATGCCAATCCTGAGATTCACGGTATCCTGTTATTCCGGCCTCTGCCTGAACAGCTGGATGAGGAAAAGGCCCGCAACCTGATTTCTCCGGCCAAGGATCTGGACGGCGGCAGTGATCTGGCCCTGGCCTCCCTGCTTACCGGTAAGGGCGAAGGCTTTGCCCCGGCTACCGCTCAGGCAGTCATCGAGATCCTCGATTACTACCAGATCCCCATCAAAGGCGTAAGAACCGCCGTGCTGGGCCGCTCATTGGTCATCGGCAAGCCGGTCAGCCTGTTATTATTGAACCGCCACGCTACCGTGACCATCTGCCACTCCCGCTCGGAAAACCTGGCTGCGATCTGTCGGGAAAATGACATCGTGGTTGCCGCCATCGGTAAGATGGAAACGCTGGACGGAAAATACTTCCGGGCAGGACAGACCGTCATCGATGTCGGGATCAGTTATAATGAAGAAAAGCAGAAACTGTGCGGTGATGTCCTGTTTGAACAGGTCGAACCGCTGGTGGAGAGAATAACTCCCGTGCCCAAAGGCGTGGGAAGCGTAACAACAGCCATACTGGCCAACCACCTGGCCCTGGCCGCTGAAAGGACGATCAACTGTGAATAAGACCAAACGACTAACTACTCTTGCCATGCTCATTGCCCTCTATGTGGTTCTGAGCGTTCTGACCCCCATAAAACTACAGAACTTCAAGTTCACCTTTGAGGCTCTGCCGGTTCTGATCGGTGCCCTTCTGGGCGGACCGCTGGACGGCCTGGCTGTCGGCGGCATCGGCAGTTTCATCTATCAGCTGCTGTTTTCCGGTTATGGCCTGACCGTCACCACGCCATTATGGGTTCTTCCCCATGCCTTAAGCGGGCTGATCGTTGGCCTGTATGCCAAGGCCCGCCGCTATGACTACAGCTTTGTCTCGGTCGTCATCATCGCGGCCCTCAGCGCTCTTCTGGTAACGGCACTGAACACCCTGGCACTCTACATCGACGCCAAGGTCTTCGGTTATTACAGCAACGCTCTGGTCTTTGGATCACTGCCGTTGAAGATTCTGACCGGCATCATTCTGGCCGTGCTCTTCTCCCTGATCCTGCCTCAGTTACTGAAAACGCTTAAGCGTCAGTAAACCTAAAAGTCAACGCCGGCTGTCCGCATGCGCAGCCGGCTTTTTAATTTCATAAGCCTTTTCATCACGGCGCTACGCTCTGAGGAAAAGATAACGAGGGATTTTGCGGTCTGTATACATATTATTTGTCATGGTGGAAATGGAGTATGGCAATGACAGATGAAATGACTGCAGAGAACATGGAGAAAAATGACCTCATTAAGGAAGATGAAATCAGGAAAAAAATACATACTATCAGGGGTTTTCAGGTAATGCTGGACGCAGACATTGCCAGTTTTTTCGGCGTGACTACCGGAAATCTGAACAAGGCCATGAAAAGAAACATTGAAAGGTTCCCAGATGAGTTCTGCTTCCAACTCACTGAGGAAGAACTATCGAGATTCCAAACTGGAATCCCGATGCAGAGAAACGGCATCAGGGGTGGCAGGACTTACTTGCCTTATGCCTATACTGAACAGGGGGTAGCCATGCTTACCAGCTGTCTTCATACTCCAAAAGCAATTGCCGCAAGTGTGAGGATAATCAATACTTTTGTCGAGATGAGTCATTACCTCCGACAAAGCCGCCAGCTGATGCCCTCCCATCAGCTCTATCTGATATCCCAAAGACAGGATGCCATTGAAGCAGATTTCAGGCAGTTGAAAGAGATGGTCGAAGAAGACCTGCTCAGAAAGGATGATCTTTCCATTCTGATTCGGGCTTTCAGCGACACTGCCGCAATGCAGGAGATCCTTCTGCTTGATGGCGAACCATTCAGGGCAGACATGGCGTTCCAAGGCATCTATGCAGCGGCTGAAGAAAGCATCATAATCGTTGATGACTACATAAGCATTAAAACTCTCAGTCACCTGGCCGCGGCAAGAGAAAACATCAACATAACCATCATCTCTGACAACAAGGGAAGTCATTGTCTGCGCCCAGGTGAATATCGGGACTTCTTAGCCCAATACCGGGATAAGGCCATCTGCTTCCACCGCAATGACGGTAAGTTTCATGACCGCTACATACCGCTTGATTATGGAACCGCTAAAACAAGACTGTATCATTGCGGCATGAGCAGCAAGGATGCCGGCCGCCGGGTCGGATCGATCAGCCGGATGAGAGATTTCGACGAGTGCGCCAGGTTGATTGTATCAGCGCTTAACCATCCTATGCTGGAGTTAAGGTGATTTTCCCATCATAAAGACCGCCTTTGTCAGCGGTCTCTTTCGCTTATTACCGTTCCATCTCAGCCAAAACGGACACAGGCCTTGACGACCTTATATTCCGCCCCTGGCTGAACCGGCCTGATGACATAACGGTCAATGGATGCCGGAATGATGAAGGTCTCGGCATAATGGACCCGGAAAGGTTCAAAGCGGCCATCGGGAGAAATGACATCAACTTCCTCTCCTTCAACCAGGTTAAGCTGATTGACTTCGCCACCGGTGCAATGCGTAGTTTCTTTACGGGAAGTAATCACCCTGGTCTCAATGAACTCCAGCTCATGAAGGCCGGTCTTCACTTCCTGATAATCTTCACCATCATGAATGGTCTCAAAATGGCAGACCAGATTTTCCTTTACCCACTTGGTATCCCGGCTCCAGTCAATGACCTTTTCGCCATCTTCAATGTGGATCGGCCTGGGCAGACCGTCCAATCCCAGACGGTCCCAGTCCCACAGCTTGAAGGTAAAGATGTAAGGAGTGGCGCTGATTTCCAGCACCATGGTCCCGGCGCTGGAGCAGTGGATCGTTCCGGCCGGAATCAGGAAATGGTCGTGCTTCTTAGCCGGAAAGCGGTTAATGTACTTTTCATCATGGAAGCGATGCAAACCCTGTTGGGCTTCCTTGAGATCTCTGATCATCTCTTCAGGATCAATGCCTTCCTTTACGCCCAGATAAACGCCGCCGCCCTCTTCAGCATCCAGGATGTAGTAACTCTCATCCTGAGTGTAGGGCATGCCGAACTTGCTGCGGATGTATTCGGTCGTCGGATGTACCTGCAGGGAGAGGTTCTGTCCGCCAATGGTATCCAGGAAGTCAAAGCGGATCGGGTATTCCGCCCCGAAGCGGGAGAAGGTCTTGCCGCCCAATAGTTCTCTGGGCTGGTACTTGACCAGGTTCATGGCCGGGCTGTTGATGATGATCCCACCAAAGCTGAAGCGCAGGGCGTTTTCTTCGGGAACCCCGTCAAAACTCCAGGCATAGTTCTTCCGGGAGCGGTCCAGATCGCAGACTTCCTTCATCCACTGTCCGCCCCAGACACCGGGGTCAAAGTAGGGAACCAGCCGGAAAGGCCGCTTAGCCGTCAGCCTCAGGGCTGCCAGCAGTCCCCGGCCACTGATCAGCGCCGGTTCATATTCTTCTTCAGTATCCAGATAGTAATCAATGTCCTCCAGCAGGGAGACCTTCAGTTTATCGGCGATCCGCCATTCAATGAAGTAGCCCCGCTTATTTTTGATCAGAGGATCTTCATCAGCGTTGTGCTGCTTGAAGTTGCATTCCCCGGCCCGGTAGCGCAGCTGCGCCTGCCAGCGGGTCAAATCGGCATATACCAGCACGTCACCGCGGCTGATCAGGGAGGCACCAAAACCAATGATCAAAATCCGGCCGCCGCCTTCGCTTACCTTACGGCGGCACTGTTCCAACCGGGCCAGATCAATGAAGTCGGTAACCGAGCCGTAATACATGACGCCCCTGACCCTGTCAGAGGTAAGATGGCTGGCCATCTTTTCATTCAGCACATCGGTATCAAAGAAAATGTCTCGACTGTCGATGATCATCGTCGGATTCCAGTAACAGCGGAAGGCTTCACCGATCTCCTCAACGCGGACTCCCGGGTAACACTCGATGCAGACGATCTGCGGGCTGGCCTTGGTGACCTCACTGACAATGTCGCGATATCCTCTGAAGGCTTCTTCATCGAAGCCCTTTACCTCAATGGTCGGAAACTTATCGTAGTTTGATTTTCTGGTTGGATTCATGCGTTATTCTCCTGTCTTATGTTCGCGGTTATCCTTCATCTGCCTGAGGTAGATGGAGATGGTAATGATGTCAGCCGGGTTGACCCCGGAAATGCGGGAAGCCTGCCCCATGGTCAGCGGCCTTACTTCCTGCAGTTTCTGCTTGGCTTCCAGAGAGAGATTGTCCATGGCGCTGTAATCCAGATCGGCCGGCAGATACTGGCTTTCCATCTTCTGCAGATTCACCGCCTCTCTTCTGGCCTTGGCAATGTAACCCTCAAACTTGATCTCAATGTCCAGCTGTCTGGCCATTTGTTCACTGATCGGCAAGGCGCACTTTTCAGCCACGAAAGCCGTTTCCACGTGGGGACGGCGTACCAGCTCCAGAGCATTGTACGCACCCAGGTTTTCCTGATAGCCTCTTTCCGCCAGATAGTTCAGCAATTCTTCATCCGCCTCCAGACGGCAGGCAGCCAGCTGATCCTTGAGTTTCTGCAGAGCCTCAACCTTCTGGCGATACTTCTGATAGCGCTCATCGCTGATCAGGCCGAATTCATGGCCGTATTCGGTAAGTCGCTGGTCAGCGTTGTCATGCCTTAATAACAGCCGGTATTCCGCTCTTGAAGTCAGCAGCCGGTAGGGTTCTCTGGTTCCCTTGGTTACCAGATCATCGATCATGACCCCGATGTAGGCCTCATCTCTTCTTAAGACCAGAGGTCTCAGGCCTAACAGCTTGTTGGCGGCATTGATGCCGGCCATCAGGCCCTGGCCAGCCGCTTCCTCATAACCGCTGGTTCCGTTGATCTGACCGGCGGTAAAGAGGTTCTCGATCAGCTTGGTTTCCAGAGTCGGCTTAAGCTGCAGCGGGTCAACGGCATCATATTCGATCGCATAGGCGTATTTCTCAATCACGCAGTTTTCAAAGCCCGGCAGGCTTCTTAACATCCGTTCCTGTACATCATAGGGCATCGAGGTGGAAAAGCCCTGAACATAAGTGGTATCCAGGGAAAGCGATTCCGGCTCCAGAAAAAGCTGATGCCTTTCCTTGTCGGCAAAGCGGACGATCTTGTCCTCGATGGAGGGGCAGTAGCGGGGGCCAACGCCTTCAACGACACCGGAATACATGCTGGAGCGCTGCAGGTTGGCTCTGATTATTTCATGAGTTTCCGGCTGGGTATAGATCAGATAACATGGTATCTGCTGCTTCAGCGGGGTAACTCTTTCGGTTTCATAACTGAAGGCTTCGCACTCATCATTACCCGGTTCCAGCGACGCCTTGGAGAAGTCAATCGAATCGGTCTTGATGCGGGCCGGGGTGCCGGTCTTGAGCCGGAAGGTCCTAAAGCCCAGGTCTCTGAGCGATTGCGAAAGGCTGAAGGTCGTCTTCTGATGATCGGGGCCTTCGTAGGTGATGTGGTCAGAGATCATGACCTTGGCCGACATGTAGGTTCCGGTGGTCAGGATCAAAGCCCGGCAGAGCATTTCTTCGCCATCGGCTGTCCGGATGCCCCTGACCTTGCCGTCCTGCGCCAGTACCTTTTCCACGACGCATTCCCTGACTTCCAGATTAGGCTGGTGAAGGCAGATGTCCTGCATGTATTTCTTGTAGGCGATCTTATCTGACTGGACTCTTAAGGAACGGACTCCCGGTCCCTTGGTCGTATTGAGCATCTTGAACTGCAGCGCGGTTGCGTCAGCACTCTTGCCCATCTGGCCGCCCAGAGCGTCAATTTCCCTGACCACTACTCCCTTGGCCGGTCCGCCGATGGAGGGGTTGCAGGGCATTGAAGCCATCCAGTTTTTATCCAGCGAACAGAGGACTGTCTTCAGTCCCCTTCTGGCGCAGGCCAATGCTGCTTCGATGCCGGCGTGTCCGCCGCCTACTACGATTACATCTTTCGTTTTCATGTCTTTCATCCTTCAACAGTATAGCACAAAAAAGCCTTCCTCTTGGGGAAGGCTTTGGTCATCTGATCGGATTTTACAGATAGAACGGTTCGATCTGAGCGATGGAGCCGTTGTCCATGATCAGGTCGGGTTCACCCTGGATCAGCGGTGTGCAGTAATCATAGAATTCCTGCGTCATGCCGTGATAGTCATCAAGGATCCATTCAGCCGGAACGTGCTTGACGAAGTTGGCAACATCCTTGGCATCGACGGTGAAGAAGATCGGGTTGTACGGGCCTTCCTCCGGGCGCTTGACAGCGACCATCTTGCCGGTGAAGGTCGGATCCATGGAGTGCATGTGAGCAGACATGCCTAAGCGGAAGGATTCCTCAACGTCAGTCTTGGACTGGCAGGGGCTGTAGCATCTCTGCAGGGTGCTCATGTCCTGAACCTTGGCTCTCTTGGCAACGCCGGATTCCAGGATCATGTTCTTGACCGCGTTTCCGGCTCCGCCTAAGATGGCATGGCCGAAACCGTCGTTCTTGGCTTCGCCGGCAGCCAGGTAGGTTCCGTCAGCGAATCTGGCGCCTTCGGAGACGACGATGTAGCACTTGTTCTTGGCATCGATGCACTTCTTTACTTCGGCCAGGAACTTTTCCTTATCGAAGACGACTTCCGGTAAGACCAGCAGGTCGACCTTGCCGCACAGAACGGCAGAAGCGGCCAGCCAGCCGGCATCTCTGCCCATGGTCTCCAGAATGAAGACTTCCTGTCTGGTGTAGACATTGACGTCCAGCCAGGTAGTCTTGGCAACGTTTACCATGAACTTGGCTGCGGAAGCGTAGCCCGGGCAGTGGTCAGTGATGACCAGGTCGTTGTCAACGGTCTTCGGGCAGCCGATGAAACGGTGATTGGTGATGTGATGTTCGGCAGCGTATTCGCTTAAGGCAGCCACGGTATCCATGGAGTCATTGCCGCCGGTATAGATCATGGTGTCAATGTTGTAGGCATCCATGATGGCGATGATCTTCTGGAAGTCTTCAACATTGTCTCTCTTCAGTTTGTAACGGCAGGAACCAAGTGCGCTGGCGCAGGTCTGCTTCAGCAGCTGGATGCTGAAATCGGGGAGATTGGTGAGGTCAACGAATTCCTCATTCAGGATGCCCTCGATGCCGTGCAAGCCGCCGTAAACGTGCTCATAGATCGGATTTAACTGATTAGCCTGAATGACACCGGCAACGGTGGCATTGATGACGCTGGTCGGTCCGCCTGACTGAGCAACTAATAAATTTCCCATAATAATCCTCCTAATGTTTTTGCATAAACATTTTAGCACTTTTTGTTATTCAATTGAATACTTTTTCAGTTCTCTGACCCACTTGCGGTAATCCGGGCAGAGTCGCTGCAGCTGATCATAAAAGCCCTTCTGGTGATTGTGCTCCCTGAAGTGGCAGATCTCATGATAGATGACCTCCCGGATGCAGCCCAAGGGGGTACAGCCGAGAAGATAATTGAGTACGATGGTGTTGCGGCTGTGGTAGCAGCAGCCCCAGCGGCTCTTGTAGCGGCGGTAGCTGACCGTAAAGTCCAGTCCCAGCTGTGCCTTTATCTGTCGGACCTCCCGGTCAACGATCTGGCAGAGGTAGTCCCGCAGGTCAGCGGAAACGCTGGTCAGGCTGCGGCCTTCCAGGATGAGTTCGTCATCATTTATGACCAGATTCTTCCGGCAGCCGGTATGGACCGTCAGTCGGTAGCCCTTGCCCAGGATCCAGATCATGTCATCCTTTTCCAGATCGTAATTCAGGTTGATGCGCTGTCTGGTCAGGTTGTTGGTGATCCAGCGCTGGTGGGAGAGGATCAGCTTTTCGATCTGAGCGTCAGTGGTCAGATAGGAAGCGTAGACGTACAGTTTACCGTCCTTTATCTTCAGCGCCGTACTCTTACGCCAGGAGCGCTTTACGACATACTCAACCTGCATACTGCTCCCACTCTTCCATCAGCCGGGCGATCTCATTATGCTTGTCATCGATCTGCTCGTTAAGCTGATTCATCTTCTGATAGTCGTGATAATACTCTTCCTCAAAGCGCAGGGCTCTCAGCTGTTCCAGCTGCTCTTCAGCCCGGCTGATCTGCCTTTCCAAAGCCGCGGCCTTCTTGGCGTTTTCCCGCTGGGTCTTGGCATCCAGAACCGTTTCCTTCTTCGGGGACACTTCTTCTTCCTTTTTTCTGGCCGGCTCGATGCCCCTGATCTTATCGAGGTATTCCTCATAATTGAGCTTATACAGTTTTGTGCTGTCTCCTTCAATGTAAAGGATCTGCTGGGCCAGTTTCTTAATGAAATAGCGGTCATGGGAAACGAAGACGATGGTGCCGTCATACTCCATCAGGGCATCTTCCAGAGCTTCCTTGCCGGCAATGTCCAGATGGTTGGTCGGTTCGTCCAGAATCAGCAGATTGGCATGGGAAAGCATCATCTTGGCCAGAGCCAGGCGTACCTTTTCTCCACCGGAAAGCACGTTGCACTGCTTGAAGACATCATCGGCGGTAAACAGGAAAGCTCCCAGGATCTTGCGGATGGCCGTATGGTCATATTCCGGATAGAGATCCCACAGCTCTTCCAGGACCGTCTTCTGCGAGTCGATCTGAGCCAGCTGCTGGTCAAAGTAAGCCACCTCGATCTGATGGCCGTACATGAATTCCCCGGAGAGCGCCTCGATCTGACCCATCAGGGTCTTGACCAGAGTACTCTTTCCCAACCCATTGGGACCGATGATGGCCAATCGCTGGCCGTTGGTCAGCTGGAAACTGACCGTGCACAGCGGCCGGTCATAACCGATGGTCAGATTATCCACGGTCAGAACCTGATTTCCGCCGCGGATATTGCTTTCAAAGTGGAGTTTCAGTTTCCGCTGGTCAGAGCGCGGTTTCTCAATGCGCTCCATCCGTTCCAGATATCTGATCTTGGACTGGGCAAAGGCTGCCTTGTTCTTTTTATAGCGGAACTTCTCGATCTGTTCCTCCAGCCGCTTGATCTCCATCTGCTGATGGCGGTAGGCGGACTGCTGGGAGAGAAACAGCTGTTTCTTCTGCTCTATGTAACTGGTGTAGTTTCCAACGTAATGGTTCAGCTGGCCGAACTCAAACTCATAGATCTCCGAGGCCACCTTGTCGATGAACATCCGGTCATGGGAGACCAGGATGATGGCCTTGGGGTATTTCTTCAGATAGCCTTCCAGCCATTCGATGGTCTGCATGTCCAGATGATTGGTCGGCTCGTCCAATAGCAGGATGTCCGGCTTGGTCAGTAACAGCTTGACGAAGCCGATCTTGGTCTTCTGACCGCCGGAGAAGGATGATATCGGCCTGTCCAGATCATCAAGGGAGAACCCGAAGCGGGTAAACAGAGTGAGCTGCTGCTGGTTGTAGTTATAGCCGTCCTGCATTTCAAAGTATTCCTGCAGGCCGGAATAACGGCTGAGCAGCTTTTCGTCATAGTGCTTTTCCAGCTGAGCGGCGATCTCATCCATCTCTTCCCTGACCTTCAGAAGGCCCTGGTACATCTGGTCAAAGGCCTGGCGGACCGTCATCGCTTCATCCTCAAAGGCCTTCTGGGACAGATAGCCCAGCGTCAGACCGGAGGTTCTGATAACTTCGCCCTTATCAGGCTCATATTCCCCGGTTATCAACCTTAAAAGGGTTGTCTTACCGCAACCGTTCCGGCCGATAATGGCAACCTTTTCATTGTTCTTGATTTCCAGGCTGGCGTCGACAAACAGGTCCTCTCCGGAAAACTGCTTGGTGACGTTTTTCAATTTTAATAACATGCTGATTCAATTACTTCTTAAGATATTCAATGATTCCTTCGGCAATCGCGCCGGCAGCGGCATCCTTATTGTTCAGCCATCTTTCCACGGCTGCCTTGTCTCTGATGTTGCACAGCCTGATGCTGACCGTATTGATGCCATAGACATTGTTGGCCTCAAAGGAAGCGTTTCTGGCGCTGGTAGCGGAGAAACGGCCGCCTCCCAACACGGCCCCGCCGGCTTCACGGATGACCCAGTCCTGATCATAGGTCAGCCCGTCATTCAGCAGCGAACTGGTCACCAGCTTGCAGGGGTGCAGCCGGCTTTCGTCGCTGAACAGTTCCGTGGCATTCATCAGTCTGGTGAAGATGCTGCGGGCAAAGCTGTTGGTAGTGTAGTTGGAGTAGATGACTCCGGGGATGGTGCTGTCGATCTCCATGTCCAGATGGATCATGTACTTGACGCCGGCGTCAACGGCTCTTTTCAGTAAGCCCTCCGTACCGTAGTAGATGGTATTCTCGTCATGGCTGTCCTTGAGTATCAGGACCTTATAGCCGGCCGCGGTCAGCTTTTCGGAAACAGCCTGGGCCAGCTGGTACATCTGCTCGGATTCCACGATGCCGTTTTTTTCCTCCCCCTTGGGGCTGACGGCAGCGTCACCGCTCATGGCCGGGGAAGTCATGATGGCAATGTCATACTGACTGTAGGCTTCGGCCGCGTCAGTTTCCACCTTGATGTAGAGATAGTCGCGGTCCAGCAGGGATTCCTGGGCATCAGCCGGGTCAAACAGGGCCTTATTGGCCAGTAATTCGATGTGACGGCTGTTGCCATTACGCAAGACGGTATGGAATTCATCGTCAAAGCTGACGGTCTGGTTCAGGTAGACGCGTTCACTGATCTCCCCTTCCAGCAAATAGACGCCATAGAAGCCATCCGGCAAGCCGGCCAGGTCGATCTGGCCATCAGCCTTGTCGCTGAAGCCTTCCAGAGTGATGACCTTATCGGAACAGAAATCCTTCAGCACGATGGTCTTGTCGCGCAGGGTGTTGCTGTAGGGCAGATCCAGGCTGTAATAGTCAAAGTAGAGATTCAGGGATTCCCCGTAGAAATTGTAGTCATAGACGGGAACGGGATTATTGCGGTCTTCCTTTTTGATCATTTCATAGGTCTGCCGGCCGCTGTACTTGCCGATCCGGTAGATGTCCATGTCCTTGCCGCCCTTGAAGAACAGCCCGATGATCAGGGAAACCAGCAGATAGATGATCAGAAAAGCGCAGATGAACATGGGAATGACCGCATTCCATCTGATTGCCTTCCACTTGATATTCAACTTGGGTTTCTTGATTTCCATACTACCGCCTCCTGATTTACACAGTAATTATACTCTTTTTCCCCATTATTGCCCATATCGGGAAAAACACCGTTTATCCGGCTATCCTTTCCAGTTCCGCCCGGAACTGCCGGCAGGCCTTCTTTATCTGGTCGAGCTGCTTTCTTTCCTGCTTGTCGATGCGGCCGTCATCTTCACAGGCCGCCATCTGACAGGCCTGTTCAAAGCCGTTAAGGTAGGACATCATATTATTGAGCTGCATTCTGATGTATGTATTCATGACCTGATACCTCCTCTACCTGAATTATACCTGCATTATTTCCCTTCGCTGCCTTAACTTTGAAAAGCACAATTGAAAATGGCCGGCTCTGTGATAGAATATCCTTAAAGACTGTGAACATGAGATAGTAATCGTCCGCGATGTGAACAGAGCGAATCAGCGCCGGTGGAAGGCTGATCAGAAGCGGATGATGAATTGGGCCATGCTAGTCGCGCAAGCCGGCAACAGCCGTTACCTGTGAGTGATCCTGTCAAGAGAAACAGGGTAATTTGGGTGGCACCACCCGCAAGGGTCCCAAAGAGGTGCTTTTTATTTGGAGGAAATGTTTATGAAGAGAATGTTAAGCGGAATCAAGCCTACCGGTCAGTTGACCCTGGGCAACTATATCGGTGCCCTGCGCAACTTCGTCAGGTATCAGGATGATTATGAACTCTATGTCTTCATCGCCAACCTGCACTGCGTTACCGTCTATCAGGACCCCAAGGATTTGCGCAAGAACCTGAAGGACGCCATTGCCCTTTATCTGGCCTGCGGACTGGATCCGGAAAGATGCACCATCTTCCTGCAGTCCGATGTCCTGCCCCACGCCCAGCTGGGCTTTCTTATGACCTGCCAGTCCTACATGGGTGAGCTTAACCGCATGACCCAGTTCAAGGAAAAGACCGCCAACAAGGAAGAAAGCATTACCGCCGGCCTGTATGTCTACCCCTCACTGATGGCTGCTGACATTCTGCTTTATGACGCTGATTACGTTCCTGTCGGTGACGACCAGAAACAGCACGTTGAACTGGCCCGTGACCTGGCTCAGCGTTTCAACAACCGCTATGGCGAGACCTTTGTCCTGCCCGAACCGGTCATTCAGAAGGTCGGCGCCCGCATCATGTCGCTCTCTGACCCCAGCAAGAAAATGAGCAAGTCCGATGAGACCAACAAGGGCTGCATCTACCTGCTTGATGACATCAATCTGGCCAAGAAGAAGATCATGTCCGCGGTAACCGACATGGTGGGCTGCGTAAACTACAACAAGGAACTGCAGCCGGGCATTTCCAACCTGCTGGAGATCATGTCCTCTCTGAGCGGTGAGCCCATTGAACACATCGTCGAGCGCTACCAGGGCAAGGGATACGGCGAATTCAAGAAGGAAGTCGCTGAAGTGGTCGGTGCCGAACTGCAGAAGATCCAGGACCGCTACAATGAGATCGTCAGATCCGACCTGCTGGAAAGGACCCTCAGGGAAGGGGCTGAAAAGGCCGGACGCATCGCCTACAAGAAGCTGAAGAAAGTCCAGAAGCGCATGGGCATCGACATCTTCTAATGGCGGATGGCCTGACTGATGCTTATCTTAGCGGCCTTGACAGCCGGATAGAAACATAACGCGCAGCCGGCCGGAATCACCATAAGGAAAATACGGTAAACACTACGGTCAGTCCCGGGTTCAAAAAGGCCCAGCAGACTGACCGTTTTCATCAGCACCTCGTTGCTCGCTGCCGCCCCCAGCGAACTTATCAGCATGACTAACTGCGCTTCCAGAATAAACTGAAAGAAGATGTCACTGTCCCGGGCGCCGATGGCCTTCTTGATGCCAATTTCCCGGCAGCGGGTTGGAAGAGAAGAAAGCATATGATTGACCATGCCCAGAAGGGAGATGATCAGGGCAAACAGGGAAAGAGTCATCAAAATGGCCTGACCCTGACGCAAAAGCCTGGAGAAGCTGGTCTTGAGCATTTTCTGGCGGATCAGCAGATAATTATCCTCTCCCAGAACCTCATCCAGCCAGTCGCTGAGATAGGGAACATCACTGATGAAAAACAGCCGGCTTTCCTGATAATCCCGGCAATAGTCCAGCGGCAGAAAGATCAGCTCATCAGCGGAAAAGTAGATGTTTTCCGTATCATTGGTCAGAACGCCGCTGACACTAAACCAGGCACCGTCAATGTTGATTTCCTCCCCCGGCAGCGGACAGCCCAGATCCTGCCAGATCTCATGACCGAGTACCGCCGCGTTCTCATTATTGGCCACCTGATGGTCGGTGAAGAAGCCGCCCAGCTGAAAGTCCAGCGGGAAAAGTACCGACAGGTCCCGGCAATAGACCAGATCATATTCATCACGGTGACAGATACGGAATTCACTGTAGCGGCTGATGTGATATCTTTCCGCCAGCCCAGCGCTGAGCGTTCTTTCATCGACTTGCTGATCAAGGTATTGCAGGCAGCTGACCTGCAGGGACATCTGTTCCAGCCGGCCTTCCAGAGTCTGCATGAGTGCTCTGGAGAGCGTGCTGACCGCCAGAAGCAGAAACAGGGCGAGATAATTGGAAAGAATGCTGAGGGAAAACTGGCGGCGGCGCTGCCAGAACTCACTGAGCAATAACATGGCCGTCCTCCATTCTGATGATCCGCTGGCAGCGTTCGGCCAGCTGGCGGTCATGGGTGACCATGATGATGCTGCAGCCTTCAGAGTGAAGCTGAGCAAAGATCGCCATCAGTGCCTGGCCGTTAGCCCTGTCCAGTGAGCCGGTCGGCTCATCCGCCAGGATCAGCCGGCAATCATACAGCAGTGCCCGGGCAATGCCGCAGCGCTGCTTTTCTCCCCCGGAAAGCTGAGAGGGCATTCTTTTCCATAACCCCTCAATGCCCAACTGACGGCTGACCTGTTTCAGTCTTGCCGGTTCTACCCTTTGACGGCGGTAAAGTGAAGGCAATAACAGGTTCTCCCGGACACTTAGATACTCCAGCAGCTGGTGGTCCTGAAAGATCATTGCCACCCGGTTTCTGAGCAGGTGATCATCTTCAACCTTCTGCCCGGCGAAGCGGTATTCACCTTCATCCAGTTTTTCATAACCGGCCAGAATGTTCAGCAGCGTGCTCTTACCGCAGCCCGAAGGTCCCAGTACGGCCACAAAGCAGTTCTGTTCAATCTGCAGACTGATGCCGTCCAGAGCCCTTACTTCCATTTCACCGCTGTTATAACGCTTTACCGCCTTATTCAGTTCAATCAGCATCGATCAGTACCTGCCGGTAAGGCTCAGAAAGAATCAGGACTTCCCGGTTTTCCAACTGTATTCCCTGCACCAGAGCCTTTTGCTGACTCTGGCAGATCACCTCAACAGAGATCCGGTAGTTGCGCCAGTTAGCCAGATCGTTCAGGGCAGCGCTGTCCAGCAGAAAATAACCGTCTTCATCCGCCAACAGGGCCATTCTGTCTACACAAAGGCCATAAAGCTGCTCCAGCGGCATCAGGACATTGACTTTCTGGCCGCTGAGCAGACCAGCCTGCTCATCCACGCTTAAAACCAGCTGCCAGTTCTTCCGGCTGCCCTGCGGCAATGCTCCCATTTCCTCTATCTCCGTCAGAAAGACCCGGCCCTGCTGCCGGAAGCTGCCCTGCTGTCCAATCTTCATAAGCTGATACTTCTCCAGCGGCACCGTGCCATAGAGTTTCAGCTGCTCATCCTCGATGACTATCGGTGAGCCGGACGCTTCCAGAAGCAAACCGTCGCAGACGGCCTTCAGACTGACGCTTCTGCCCCGGCTGTCCGTGTATTTCAAAATCACATCATCCTTGTTGACCCATTCTCCCGGCTGCTTTTCCAGGCTGGTAATGTAGCCGTCGAAATAGTGATAATGCCGCTGACCGCGCGCTTCGCAGCTGAAAGTATATTCGCTGATCAGCTTATCGTAGACGACCGTGCAGCTCGGCAATTGAGAAAGTGCGGCTTTCCTGGTCAGGGTAACGGTGAGAAAGACGCAAAAAAGAACAGCCAGAATACCAATCAGAAATTTTCTTTTCATAATCAATATTTGACTGTTCTGAACTGACTTTCCTAATTCAAAGCGGCTTTTCGTGGAAATTTCCTACCGTCCGCTGACCACTGGCGATGTTTATGAAGGCATGCGGGTCAATGCTGATGATTGTAGCGATCAGCTGATTGACCTCGTATTCACCGACAACGGTATAGAGTACGGTTCTCTGATGACCGGTATAACCGCCAATGGCATCAAACCTGGTAACCGAATGGTGGTATTTCTGGAAGACCGCTTCCTCGATCTCTTCGGCCTTGTCGGAGATGATGATGAAGCTGGAACGCTTGTAGCGGTTATCAACCAGATCGATCACCTGAGTGGCAACAAACTGGAAGATGATCGAATACAGCGAGGCTTCCCAGCCAAACAGCAGGCCGGAAACGATCAGCAGAGCAGCATTGAAGGCAAAGATGTAATTCCACATTGACTTCTGCTTTTTACGGGCCATGTAGATGGAAATGAAATCCGTACCGCCGCCGCAGGCATCACCAGCCAGGACACAGGCTGAGGAAATGCCGCCAAGAATACCGCCGAATACGGAAATCAGCAAAAGGTCATCAGTGATCGGGATGTCAGGAATGAGCGCCACAAAGACACTGCTCATGACGACATCAACCAGCGAGACCAGGGTAAAACGCCGGGATATCGAATTCAGTACCAGCAGAGTTCCCGGAATGTTGAACAGCAGGTAAAGGATCGAGTAATTCAGCTTTATGTTGAAGTATTTCTCCCCGGCTCTGACCAGCATCAGCGAGATACCGGAAAAACCGCCGGGAACGAGGTTTCCGGCATTGACGAATGTTCTGATGTTTATGGCTGCCAGCAAGGCGGCACAGACCGACAGTGCGATGTCCCTAAAGAGTTTCCTGTTTATTTTCATTTTTTCTCTTCTTATCCATCATGCGGTCACGGTCATATTGATAGTACTTTATTTCCCGACGGACATTGCGGTCAATGACTCTGAGGTTGATCATGTAGATGACCATGCCTAAAGAGCAGACCAGAATGGCCACTATGGCGAAAAAGGCAAGGTAATCACTGGTGCTTTCTAACATAACACGCCTCCGTACAGGATGAATTATAACACAAAAAGCTATTCCGTCTCACTGAATTCATGGCTCTCCAGAAAGTCTGCGCCCTTCTGGGTTTCGCTGGCGCATAAGCCCGGATAACCCAGCTGACCGAGAACTTCATAGACCATGATGGCCACGGTGTTTGACAGATTAAGGCTTCTGGCTTCTCTGACCATCGGCAGGCGGATGCAGTGGTCAAGGTCAGCCTTGAGAAGATGCTTGGGTATTCCGGTCGATTCCTTTCCGAACATCAGGTAGATATCCCCTTTGCCCTCAGTGAAGTCGAACTGTCTGGGGCTCTTATGACCATAACGGGTCAGATAATAGATGACATCATCTTCCTTCAGTTGTTTCCGGAAGTCTTCATAGTCAACATGCTGGCGGATGGAAGCCAGATCGATGTAGTCCATTGAGGCCCTTAACAGATGCTTTTCATTGAAGACAAAGCCATAGGGCTTGATCAGATGCAGCATGCTGCCGGTAGCCATGGCCGTACGGATGATGTTGCCGGTATTCTGGGGGATCTCCGGCTGATAGAGAACGATGTGGATCATTTTCCTTCCTCTTGAAGATAAGCCAGCAGCTTACGGGTGGCCTGGCCACGGTGAGAAATGGCATTCTTCTCTTCGGGCAGCAGTTCAGCACTGGTCCGGTTCATTCCTTCAGGCAGGAAGATCGGGTCGTAGCCAAAGCCATGGTCGCCCCTTATTTCCCGGGAAATCGAGCCTTCCATGACGCCTTCAAAGACATGTTCGCCCTTCTGATCGATCAGGGCTATGGCACAGGTAAAGCGGGCGGACCGGTCAGTGGCGTTTCGGAGCCTTCTGATCAGCATTTTATTCTTATAAGTATAATCATGACCGGCCAGATAGCGGGCGGAGTGAATGCCCGGCTGACCCTTGAGATGGTCGATTGACAGGCCGGAATCATCGGCGATGGCCGTCATTCCGGTATGATGATAGACGGCGCGGGCCTTGATCAGGGCGTTTTCGGCAAATGTCTTGCCGTTTTCTTCCGGGTCTTCGTGCTCGATCTCACTGAGATCATGCACTGCGTAGCCCATCGGCTCCAGCATTTCCCGGTATTCCCTGACCTTATTGGGGTTTGATGTCGCTATCATAATGTCCTTCATGTTCATCTTCCTCTTTTTCTTCCTAATTGTAGCACTTATCAGCTTATTTGTATCCGCTTTGCCGTTTTGTGCTAGAATAAAGAAAAACAGGAGTTATCATCTATGGCTTACATCTGTGCAATCATCATTGGTTATTTACTGGGCTGCGTGAATTCAGCCTATTTCCTGGCCAAGGCCAAGGGTTTTGACATCCGCACCAAAGGTTCATTTTCAGCCGGTGCTTCCAATGCCAAGATCACCATGGGTTGGCATTATTTCTTCATCGTGCTGGCCTATGACTTGGGCAAGGCGGCTCTGGCCGTCTTCATCATTGACCGGCTGTTCCCGGGCATTTACCCGGCTAAGGTTCTGGCCGGCTGCTGTGCCGTCGTCGGCCACTGCTATCCCTTCTACCTCAACTGGCAGGGCGGAAAGGGCTTTGCCAGCTACATTGGTCTGATGGCCATTCTGGATCCGCTGTTTACCATCGGCTGCTCAGCCGCCTGCATTCTGGCCTCCTTTTTGGTCAACTGGATCGTGGCCGGTACGCTGGTAAACATCATTTCCTTCCCCATCTACATGGCCGTCTTCAAGAAGGTAGACTGGCTGAGCGTGCTGTTCATTGCCCTGACTACTCTGCTGATCATCTGGAAGCATCGGGTCAATTTCGTCAAGCTAGCTAACCACAAGGAGATCGGCATCAACGGTAATTATGTCGGCACCAAGATCAAGGCCGAGGTTGCCAAAGGAGAAAAAGCCAAGTGAACCTCCCATAAGCTAAAGACTTATGGGCTTCTTAAGAAGTTTGATATTTAAGCTT
>JAEEHC010000043.1 GCA_016280635.1 Erysipelotrichaceae bacterium | reverse complement strand
GCAGTGGCTGATTACATTGATTTCTACAATAAACGTCGGTCTCAGCGCAAACTAAAAGGCATGACTCCTGAACAGTTCAGGTTGTCATACCTTTCATCCCGGTCTTTTTTATAAGTGTCCACTTTTTGTGGGGCGGTTCAATTAGATTCTGCCTTTGTTCTTATGGTAAGGTGATGATCACATCAGAAACCACATGGAGATGATGACAATGACGACGATGTAGGCATAAATGGAAATGAAATCCAGCGTGCTCTCATCCTTGGTCAGGGTCTTGCGGTTGGCGAAAAGGTATAACAGGGTTATCACGATTTCCACGCAGCACAGGATGACCAGGGCGAAATAGGGATTGACCGTATTGCGGTTGATCAGCACGTAAAGGCCGAAGATCAGAATGGCCAGGGCCTGGATGACATATTTGTGCATCTTGTTCATTGAAAGTACCTCCAATTAAGTAAAGGCGGTTAGACCGCCTTTTTGGTTTACGCCGTACCTGAGCCTTCGCCCTTGGTGACGACCATGTAGAGGATCAGCGAGATGGTGGTAAACAGGGTCAGGATGGCGGCCATGGCTGAAGCGTAGCCGTAGGACCCCTTGGTAACCAATTCGTAGACCGAGATGGTCATCGTTCTGGTGCGGTAGGTGAACAGATAGATGGCGGTAGACAACTCCGTTATGATCGATACCCACGACAGGATCGCGCCGGAGATGACGCCGTTGAGCATCATCGGCAGGGTAACCTTGAAGAAGGTCTTGGCCTTGGAGGAACCCAGGGAAATGGAGGCTTCCTCAATTGTCTGCGGGATCTGCTGCAGGATGGCAACCGAGCTGCGGATCGTGTATGGCGAACGCCTGATGATCAACGCCACGATCATGATGAATGGTCCGCCTGTCAGTACCGGTAAGCCCAATACGCTTCTGTTGAAGGAGACGATCAGGGCAACCCCGATGACGGAACCCGGGATGATGTAGGGCATCATGGTCATCAGGTCGAGAGCCTGGTTCATGATGTTCTTTCTTCTGACAACCAGATAAGCGCAGACGACGGAGACCAGTACTACCAGTAACAGCGCGCTGACAGCAATCTTAATGGTGTTCCAGATGGTATCGGAATAGGCTTCCAGGACATAGCGGTAGCTGTTGAGAGAGAAGCCCTTCTTGAAGATCAGTCCGCTTTCGCTGGTTTTCTGGAAGGACGAGAAGATGACGTAGATCTGCGGCAGGAAGGCCAGCAGAGTAATGCCGTAGCAGTATAAGTGCATTAAGAAGTTCTGTAAGGGCTTGGCCTTCTTCTGCTCAATGGGGTGCAGAGCGTTCATCGTGAAGGTGAACTTGGAGTTGGCCCACTTCTGCAGTAAGAAGATGACGGTGGTAATGACGATGGCGATGACGCTTAACGCGGCGGCGTAGGCCTTGTTCTGCGACATTTCACCGGAGTACTGGTCATAGATCAATACCGTGAATACCTGATAGCCCTTGCCGATGAATACCGGAGTACCGAAGTCGGCGAAGGCTCTCATGAATACCATCAGGGCGCTGGCCAGCATGGTGGGCATGATCAGCGGGATGATGACCTTCATGAAGCGCTTGAAACCGGTGGTACCGAGATTGGAGCTGGCTTCGACCAGTGAGTTGTCGATGTTCTTCAGAGCGCCGCTGACATACAGATAGACTAATGACAGGAAGCTCAATGACATGACCAGGACAATGCCGTTGAAACCGTAAATACTGGGCATGTCGATGTGGAAGACATCGCGCATGAACCGGGTGAAGATACCGTTGTTACCGCAGAAGACGACCCAGGAGAAGGCGCCGACAAACGGCGGCGACATGCTGGAAAGGATGATCAGAACTCTTAAGAGCTTGGAACCCCGGATCTTATAGCAGGTGGTAAAGTAAGCCAGCGGGACCCCCAGGATCAGCGAGAAGACGGTGACCCAGACGGAGATGCTGAAGCTGTGCTGCAGGGCCAGTACATTGGACTTGTTGTTGAAGAATTCCATGTAGTTGGTCATGCTGAACAGTCCGGTCTCCTTGTCCAGGAAGGACTGCTTTACCAGCGAAATCATCGGGTAGATCATGAAGAACAGATAGAACGCCAGCAGAAGGACGGTAATGATCAGCCAGCTGTCGTAATTCTTTTTCTGCTTCTGAATAACCTTATTATTCTTAGCCATAACGATCACCCTTACTTATTGCCGTAAAGATACTTGTCGTTTTTGACGCCCTTGACAATGTTCTGCTTGCCGTCGCTAGTGAAGATGTTGACCTTTTCCTTCTTGATCTTCAGGCGGACATCGGTGCCGTTGGGAATGATCTCATCGATCATGGATTCCTGGATCAGTTCGAAACGGTCGTCATCCTTGTCTTCCGTATGGATGCAGTGAACGGCATCACTTAAGACATAGTAGTGAGTATTCAGACCCAGGAAGACGGAGTCGTCAACCTTGGCATGGATGCCTTCTTTTTCATTGATGACCAGTTCTTCCGGACGGATGGCCAGAATGACGTCCTGATCATGCTGGTGTTCTTCGATAATATTGTCCATCTCGAACTGGTAGCCGTCCGCCAGACTGACGATGCACTTGCCGTCCTTGACGGTAAGCTTGCCGTTGCACAGGTTGGTGCGGCCGATGAAGCTGGCGACAAACAGGTTGGCGGGACGCTGATAGATGTCCTTGGGTTTGCCGATGTGCTGGATCTCGCCTTCATTCATGACGGCAATGCGGTCAGAAACGGACATGGCTTCTTCCTGGTCATGGGTTACATAGACGTTGGTGATGCCGACCTCTCTCTGGATCTGCTTGATGACTGTTCTCATCTCAACTCTGAGCTTGGCGTCCAGGTTGGAAAGCGGCTCGTCCATCAAAAGGACATCGGGCTTGATGACCAGAGCTCTGGCCAGGGCAACACGCTGCTGCTGACCGCCGGAAAGTCTTTCCGGCATTCTGTCCTTGTATTCCTCAATGTGCATGAGTTTCATGAATTCGTCCGTCAGCGCCTTCATTTCCTCTTTGGACATCTTGCGGTTCTTAAGGCCGAACTGGACGTTTTTTTCTACCGTTAAGTGTGGGAAGATAGCGTAATTCTGGAAGACCATGCCAATGTTACGCTTGGCAGGGTCGATGTTGTTGATGCGCTTATCCCCGAAATAGAAGTCTCCACCTTCGATGGAGTTGAAGCCGGCGATCATTCTTAACAGAGTGGTCTTTCCGCAGCCGGAAGGACCTAACAGGGTAAAGAATTCCCCGTCGTTTACTTCCAGGGAAAGATCAGGAATTACGACATTATCACCATAGGCTTTTACTGCGTGATTGATTTTAATACCTACACTCATATATGGATCTCCTGTTATTTTCTCAATTATTCCTTGATGGAAAAGAGTGAACCGGGCATGTTGTGCAACCGGGTCACTCTTTCCCTGTCTGATTAATTATCTAATTAATTGGGTTGGGATGGCTGGATTACTTCTTGGCGTTGTAAGCATCCATCAGTTCAGTCCACTTTGCTCTCCATTCCTGAGTATGGCTGGCAATGTAGAGTTCGTCCTGCAGGAAGACGTTCGGAATTTCGGCGAAGGTCTTGATGCCCTTGACGATGTTGGTTCTGCTGGCATCAGCCGGACGCAGGGTCGTGCAGGTATACAGGCTCTGACCGGTCTCGCTTACTAAGAAGTCGATGAACAGCTTGGCTAAATCCAGGTGCGGTGCGTTCTTGACGATGGCAGCGGCACACGGTGTCCAGTTGTTGCCTTCAGCCGGGTAGATCATGGCGATATCCGGTGCTTCGTCCTTCAGTAACTGTAAGGCGGGGTCTTCATAGGTAACGCCGATGGCAGCTTCGCCGGCGGTAACGTTCTTATAGACAGCGGAAGATGAGCTTAAGACAGTGCCGTCGATGACTTCAACGAACTTCTCAACGAAAGCCCAGCCATTGTCCATGTTCAGAGCAGCCCAGTCGTTGTTCTGGCCGCCGCCGTAGATGTACAGCATGGCAACCAGTTCCTGCCAGGCACTGGATGACTTGACGGGGTCGCCGGATAATACCTGACCCTTTAACTTGTCAGCGTTGTCAACTAAGCTCTGATAGCCGGTGATGTCCTCGAGCTTGAGGCCCAGCTTGTTCAGAATGGCGGTGTTGATGACAAAGGCAGTGTTGCCGCTTAAGCCATAGTTGGTGAAGAAACCAGCGCTGTCACCAGTCTTGTTTCTGTATTGTTCGGGCAGGTTGTCAGCATTGGGAGAGATGTAGTTTTCCCATAAGCCCTGATTGTTGAACCACTTTTCCGTGTTCATGCCGCCCCACATGACGTCGCACTGCGGGTTTTCGGCTTCTGCCTGAATTCTGGATAAGCAGTCACCAGTACCTAAGGATACGATTTCCAGAGTAACATTAGGATACTTAGTGGTAAAGCCAGGTCTGATAGCGTTGATCTCACCATTTGAGTTCGGTGAATAAACGACTAACTTGCCAGTAACGGAGACATCCGGCTCAATTGTGGCCAGGATTTCCTTCTGGACCTGGGCGGCTGTCTTTTCGCCATCATCAGGTGTCTCACCACCATTGTCGGAGCAGCCGAACATGGTGATTACCATCAATAATGACAGTAAGACTGCTAATAGTTTTTTCATTTTTTCCTCCTTTGCGGTTGAAACCGCTTTCGTTAAACTCATTATATACTAATTAAACGAGGGATGTAAAACCTTTTTCTCTGTGCTTTCGATAACAGCAGCAAGTCCTGCTCAAGGTCGTAAATATCTGTTAAAATAAAGGCAGAGAAAAGACTCTTAAATGCTGAAAGAGCAGTAAAACAGGGAGGAAACCGACATGTTTTTTAAGATACCGACACTTGTATACCTGGAAGAAGAATGTCTGGCCAAGCGCGGTCAGCTAATGGCTGAATACGGCAAGAAAGCTCTGATCGTAACCGGTCATTCCTCAGCCCGTAACGGTTCACTGGCTGATGTCACTGAGCAGCTTGATAAGCTTGGCATCAACTATGAAGTCTATGATCAGACTAAGGAGAATCCGCCGGTCGAACAGGTCATGGAACTGCAGTCGCTCTACCGGGACAAACATATCGATTTTCTGATCGGCTTAGGCGGCGGTTCAGCCATGGACCTGGCCAAGGCAGCGGCGGTAATGTTGTTTTATCCTGATGAGACTGCTGATTTTCTCTATAAGCCCATAAAGATCACCAGAAGCCTGCCGGTCGTTGCCGTGCCGACGACCTGCGGTACCGGTTCGGAAGTTACCGGTGCCAGCGTCATTACCAGGCACGATGTTGCCAATAAGCAGTCGATCACCTCCCGGGTCTATCCGGTGCTGGCCTTACTGGATGGTAAGTATATAAAGGACTGTCCGCAGTCGGTTGTCTGCAACACTTCCATTGATACTCTGGGTCATCTGGTGGAAAGTTTCATCAACACCACGGCATCTGAATACAGCGACATGATCGTCCGGGAAGGCCTGCGGGTATGGGCACGCTGTAAGGAAACTCTTCAGGGAGAGCACAGAACAAAGGAAGACTGTTATAATCTGATGCTTTCCAGCAATTATGGCGGCATGGCCATCGCACACTGCGGGACTTCGCTGCCCCATGGTGCCAGTTATACGGTTACCTATAATACCGGTATGCCGCATGGCAAGGCCGTAGGCTATTTCCTTTACGGCTACCTCAAATATGCCGACGCAAAGCGAGTCAGGGAGATTCTCGAACTGACTGGTTTTGAAACATTGGAAGAAATGCGTGATTTCATCAAAAAGGTCTGTCAGATTGAAAAACTGGACGATGAACTTTTGGGACAATGCGCTTCACTGCTGGCCAAGAACCAGTCCAAGCTGCGCTTCTGCCCATATGATACTTCAGAAGAAACGGTCAGAAAGGTCGTCTTTTCGCTTTAATTATGGAAAAGTGTAAGGTTGCCGGAATATGTGGAGGCTGTCAGAAGCAGGGGATTGATTATCCTGTCCAGTTGCAGCAGAAGCAGGCATATGTTGAAAAACTGTTCAGCCATCACGATGTTCAGCCGATCATCGGCATGGATAATCCCTACCACTACCGTAATAAAGTGCAGGTAGCTTTTGGCCGAGCTAACGGCCGGATCATCTGCGGCAACTATGTCACTTCCACTCACCAGATCGTTGAAATCAGAAACTGCCAGATCACCGATCAGAAGGCCAATGAGATTATTGAGGACGTCCGCCGATTGACCGTTTCCTTCCGCCTGTCGATTTTTGATGAAAACGCGATGAAGGGGTTTCTCAGACATGTGCTGGTACGTACCGGTCATATCAGCGGGCAGATCATGGTCGTTCTGGTAACCGGTAGTTATCAGTTTCCTCGAAAGAAGGATTTTCTGGATGCCCTGCTGAAGAAACATCCCCAGATCACTACCATTGTACAGAACATCAACAGCGCCCATACATCCATGGTACTCTCAGATAAATCGCTGACGCTTTACGGCAAGGGATACATTGAAGATGTGCTATGCGGTAAAGTCTTCCGCATTTCTGCCAATTCTTTCTATCAGGTCAATTCCCAACAGACTGAGGTTTTATATGGTAAGGCCATAGAGATGGCCGATCTGAAGAAGAACGAAACGGTTATTGACGCCTACTGTGGTATTGGGACAATCGGTATTGCGGTTGCTCAAAAGGTTAAGGAAGTTTTGGCTGTGGAAATAAATAAGCAGGCCATCAGGGATGCCAAGGTGAACGCAAAACTCAATGATATTGTAAACATAACCTTTACTGCCATGGATGCCGGTAAGTACATGCGCAAACTAGCCTATGAAAAGAGAATGGTCGATGTAGTGATCATGGATCCAGCCAGAGCAGGAGCTGATGAGACTTTCCTGAGCAGTCTGGTAAAACTGCAGCCGCAGAAGGTCATTTACATCTCGTGCAACCCGGATACCCAGAGAAGAGATGTCAGCTATTTAAGTCGTCACGGCTATCAACTTGAAAAGATTCAGCCTGTAGACATGTTCCCATTTACACAGCATTGTGAGCTGGTCGCATTGCTTGAGAGAAGCAAATGATATAGGAAGTAGTAATATTAAACAGTTTTTTGGGGGTTCATACCATGGGACAGTTTTTCTCAAATGTTCATTTACGTAAGAATGACAAGACGAATTCTGAAAATCTGATGACGTATTATCATGAGATAATGCATCAGAAAGGTTATCAAAAGGTGGAGAGTGAAGATGATGCTGATCTGACTCTTGCAGTGTATGATTATGAAGGACAGTGGATATCAGTCGCTTCCGACATTATCGAGTTCTCTTCTGAAGAAAACATGGCTGACATGTGCAAATCATTGTCAGATCAATATGACACTGACGTGATGGCTATTTGTTGTGTAGACAGTGATGGGATACTGATGCAGTATAGCAACACTAGAAAAGGAATAGATGCTTGGGCAAAAGCAGGTTACTGCCCAGGTGTCAGTAAAAGATCCCGTCCAGCATCTTGGAAGGAAATCGTAACAGACTATCAGAAGTTTAAGGAAACACTATCCAATCATGAGTATATTGCTGAAGAAGTATTGGAAACTGTAGAACCAATGTTAGGATTGTTACCTCAACAAGGATCATTCCGCTATGATTTGAGTGAAGAATACCCGGGAGTATTGCTGGCTTACTACAAAGCGCCAGAAGGGGAGGTGAAAGAAAACCCGTCTCTGTGTATAGATGGTTATGGCTTAGATCCATGTATCATGAATAGCGAATACAATGTTGTCAGTGTGATAAACAGAGGAGGTCCATCAAGAGGCTTGGCAATTGCCTTCTCAGGTCCATATGTTGAGAAAGAGGAAATCCGATTCCGGAATGTTCAACTGGAATATGGTTATGATAGGTATCCATGCAAAATCATACCTCTGGAACTGACTAAGAAAAAGGATAAAAAGCTCGGTTGGATATACTACGTTGAATTGCCGCAGTTTAAAATCCCAAATAAAGTAGACATGTCATTGCCGGATATGAAATATATGGATGAAGAATACAGCAGATCCTTTGGAATACGGTTTACTCCTGAAGGAAACGAAAAAATGGCAGGAGATATCTGTGTACACTTCATACCACTGAAATATCCAAAAGGTCAATGTTGGTGGTGTGGTACAAAGAGAAACATGGAAGAAACGCGGAAAGAGTTTGAGAACTACATGAAACGTGAATTGATAAAGCGTGGAAAGAAGAAGGCTTCGCTTGATGACATTAAGGATTTGCTTAAGGATATTTTTACAGGGAAAATATGAGTGTTCGGTATGTGCGCAACGTTTTACGAGGTTAAATTAGTATGTCCCCAACGTTTTACGACACACGTAGAATCGATTTGCCTGCTTGAGCGGAGATAAAGAAGGAATTCTTTGACAACTCTGTCTTCTTTCTTGACAATACTGTCCCCTAACTCCGTCGTATGGGAATGTATAATATTCTTGTAAACGGATGTATGGAATTAATGAAAGTAATCAGAATATTTGGACAAAAAACCTGCTAAGAGCAGTGTAATTTGATATTCGCCTGATCACTTGATATGATTTTCAGCAATCAATGGAGTTATTATGAGGACATTAGACAGAGCAAAACTAGGTGAATTAATCGCAAAACTTAGAAGATCAAAAGACCTGTCATTGGATGGCATGGGTGAGCTTTTACATGTTTCCGGCCGCACTGTCAGAAGATGGGAAAAAGGCGAGATCCTTCCGACAATGGAAGACGTTGTTAATATCAGTAAT
>JAEEHC010000042.1 GCA_016280635.1 Erysipelotrichaceae bacterium | reverse complement strand
TTAACAGCCAGCCTTCCTTCCAGTTAAGTGTTCCGGCCGGCACAAATAAGAGTGCTGCCAGCAAGATCACTCCGGCCAGATACTTGATGATGGCTTCCTTAAGCAGTCCGTTTTTCATATGCTTGTCCTTTCCGACAGATGATTTGTCCTTTTACTTTCTGATGACCGTACCGGTCTTTCCGGCCAGGGCTTCCCTGGCCTTCTGCAGAGAAGTGACCAGAGCGGTGTTATCGGTCTCACTGACATATTTCAGGCAGGCCTTGACCTTCGGCAGCATCGATCCGGGCGGGAACTGTCCTTCATCGATGTATCTCTGCGCCTGGGTGACGCTCAGTTCATCCAGATCTCTCTGATCCGGTTTCTTGTAGTTAAGACTGATCTTTTCGACAGCGGTAAGAATTACCAGCCGGTCAGCGTTCAGATCGATGGCCAACCGCGCCGAGGCGTTATCCTTGTCAATCACCGCGGAAACGCCATGCAGCTGACCGTTCTCATCTTCCACAACCGGAATGCCGCCCCCGCCAATGGTGATGACGATGGCTCCGGCATCGGAAAGCGTTCTGATCAGATCCAGTTCCTCAATTCTTACCGGCATCGGTGAGGCGACGACCCGCCGCCAGCCCCGGCCGTAATCCAGCGCATAGGCTTCTCCGCTTTCTGCCATCAGCCGGCGGCCTTCCTCTTCGGTATAGATGGGGCCTACCGGCTTGGTGGGATGCTGGAAGGCAGGATCCTGGCGGTCAACGACGATCTGCGTGACCACGGTAGCGCACTTGATGCTGCTGCCTCTTTTCTTCAGTTCGTTGCCGATGGCCTGCTGGAGGTGATAGCCAATGTATCCCTGGCTCATCGCTCCGCACTCGGCAAAGGGCATCAATGGGGTCTCCCCACCCTTCTGAGCGGAAAAGGTCATGGCATTATTGATCATGCCCACCTGCGGGCCGTTGCCGTGGCCGATGACGACCTGATAGCCGTCCATGGCCAGATCAACGATCGCTTCCGCGGTCGTGCGGACCAGCTGAAGCTGCTTCTGGGGATCACTTCCCAGGGCGTTGCCGCCCAGGGCAACCACGATTCTCTTCTTTTCACTCATCTCTGCACCTCATCTGACTGATGTCAGTTTTCTTCTCTTATTCATTTTACCCCATTTATGACCGGAATAAACAAAAACCTGAAGTCCTGTAGACTTCAGGTCGCCGTTACGGCTTTACCGTTCAGCATATGTCGGTGATTCTCCTGATCTTCTGACAGTTTTCAAAGACAAAGTCAACCGTTGGGATTAAGGCGTCCGAACTGTCTTATTATGAGATGCCGTACCAGAGCGGCATGTTATAATACGAATATGAAAACATCAGAACTCAACTCAGTCGAACTGCGCATTCTGGATATCACTTATCGATCCGTAGAGGATAACATCCGCAACGGCAATCTGTCGCAGGATGATCTCGACAACATGCGTATCAGCCTGGAAAGTCTGACCGCCGAGATGCCCCTGACCCTGGAAACCGCCGTTTACCTGAAGGATAACCCCGATGGTCGGCTCGCCGGTTTTCTGCGCAGCTGTCATAATTACTATGCCCAGCAGCAGCGTCTGCACGCCGCTCACCTCAGTGAAGTAACGGAAGAATGGAATGAAGCGGAAAGAAAACTTGCTCAGCAATTCCTGGAATGTGAAGCCTGGCCAATCTGTGAACCTTCTGAAGACCATTTCAACATCATCATCGCAGACACCCAGTGCCTGAAGGCAGCCATCTGTTTTGATTGTTTCGAAACCGACCTGACTCCTGAGTGCTATGACGCCTTTGTCGGCAGCATTGACCTGCAAAAACAGGATGACGGTTTTCTCTTGTCCGTCGAACTGTTTTCCCCGCTCACCAATACTGTCAGGCCATATACACTGAAAGCTCAGTATGTCAGCTGCCATTATACGGTGCTTGACGGTATGATCTGCCGTCCCATCAGCGACCAGCCCTGGGGCAGAATACTGAATTTCTTTGGGGAAATGGTTCAGAAGGCGGAAACCGTTGGTCTCAATGAACGGGAAAGCGCCTTGCTGCCTTTGGCCAGAGAGATGCTGCTGATGACAGATGACGAGAAATTCAGCCGGAAGAATCTGCGATACTCTTACCCACTGATCAGACAGCTGCTGAGCCGTCACGACCAGAATCATGGCCTGAAAATACTTGACAGGATTGAAAGCCATGATACCAGCAGCATCCGTTACAGTATGGCCGCTGAAACCTTCTTCGATGCGCTGATTGAGCCGCGCCACTATCACGTATGGAAGGACGTCTATGATCAGATCTGCCAGAGTCAGCGGGAATACGCCAGACCGCAGCCGGTCAACTATCGCGGCATCGCCGATGACATACTCGTGAGAAGCGGTTTTGAAAAGAGAGATGACGAGTGGACCGCTCTGGAAAAAGTAAGAGGATGGCATCAATTCCACAGCCGGGATCTGTCCGACATGGTAATAAACCAAAGAGTCCGTTTCCACCTCACCTCCCAGCAAACTGACAGGGAAATCATCTTCTACTGTGTCAGTGATCGTTATATCAAAGAGAATAACTCCTGCCTCAACCAGGCTCTGTTCTTCACCGTTCCCATCAATGAACTGAGAGAGTTTCACTATACCCTTCCGCCTGAGGGCTTTGAACCGGAAAGCTTCAGAACCTTCATGAACGGTCTTGTGAAAGCCATCCGCTATGAGACCATCACCACGCAGGAAAGCAATCATCTCAATTACCGGGAGCTGACAATGGAGAAGCACACTCTGGGACAGTTGCTGCTTACCATGACCCTGTTTTCGCTTTTCTTCGGCATTCCCTTCAGTCTGCTGTTTGCCCTGATCACCTGGCTGGATGAAGGCCTCAGCGACGCATTGCTGTCACTTAAAATCGCGCTGATTCTGTTTCTGTTACTGATTCCCCTGGGCGCCATCATCTGGTATGCTGTCGAGATAATCAGACGGGCGCTCTTCAAGAAAACAGCCAATGAAAAATGACCCCTGGAGGTCATTTTCTTCTGCTTCTATGTTGGCTGTTTTTCTTAGGCGATGCAGTTGCAGCCGTCAATAATGAACTGCTTCACTTCCTCATCGGTATCGAAGACGCCGATGTACATGATGTTGCCCATGGTATTGCTTAAGGCATCAGGTACGCGCTGCTGAATGCGGATGTGCTCGCCGTATTTTTCCATGTACTGGTCGTGATTGAGCACATAATTGCGGTTGTCGCGGCGGCCGATGAAGATGCAGTTGTGCTTGTTGCCCTGTCCCTTGTCGGTTTGGTCGTAGGCGATCATGTCAGCCCATATCTCGTAGATATCAGTCTCATTGGCGTAATTCATCATGGTGGGAGAAATGCCGCCAGAAGGCCTCATATTGACTTCCAGAGCCACGAAGTCGCCCTTCTTGCCAATGTGCTGGTCGCGATCCAGGCAGAAGTACTCGAAGTGGCACATCCGGCTCTTGACGCCAAAGGCCTTCAGCGTGGCCTTGCCCATTTCCACCAGCTTTTCCGGTACGTGAGAGCGGATGTAGAAGACACAGGTATCCTCATTGTTGACGATGTCCATCAGGCTGTTGGGGGTGACGTTACCGGTATAGAAGATGACCTCACCCTTGGAGTTGGTGATGGAGTCAAAGGTAACGACTTCACCAAAGATGTATTCTTCCATGATGTAGGGTTCACTGACGCCCTCGGCCAGGAAGTTACGCAGATCATCATCATTTTTGAGCCGGTAGGTATGGGCAGCCCCAACGCCATTATCCGGCTTGACAATGACCGGATAGCCGACCTCATCGATGAACTTGCGGCAGTTTTCAAAGTTGTCCACCATGTGGAAGCGGGCCACCGGCACGTCGGCCTTGGCGTAGTTCTTCTTCATCTTGCTTTTGAACTTGACGACCGGCATGTCCTTTTCCTGGAAGCCGGAAGTAATGTGGAAGGCGGTGCGCAGTCTGGCGTCGCGTTCCAGCCAGTATTCGTTGTTGGTCTCCAGCCAGTCGATCGGACCGTACTTGAAGATGAAGAAGGCAACCGCCCGGTAGACTTCATCATAGTTCTCCAGCGAGGATACCTTATAGTATTCATGCATTGAATCCTTCAGCTCCTGGGTCAGTTCATCATAAGGTGCGTCACCGATGCCCAGAACCCGTAAGCCGTTATCCTTCAGCTTGCGGCAGAAGTTCCAGTGGTTATCAGGAAAGTTTGGTGATAAATAGACAAAATTCTTCATATGTTACCTCACTTCTAATTCTTATCAGTCATCGGCCAAAAGATGGGGCAGGAAATAGGGTACCTGCTTATGCCACCACGGCCAGTCATGGTTGACGTCTTCACCCCAGAAATCAAACCAGATCCTGATTCCCAGTCTTTCAAAATGATACTTCATGTGCTCATTGCTCCAGGAATCCTCCCAGGCACCCCGCCCGCAGCAGACAATGCCCTTATGCATGTTGTACTTCTCGATGAAGGGGTGACCCGGCTGCATGTTCTGAATGTAGTCGGTAGGAGAATTACGGTAGACGACCTCATCCATGTAATCGCCTAAGAAATATGAAGCGTTGTAGACCCCGGAGAGGGCCAGACAGCCGTCAAAGAGATCGGGGAAACGCAGAAACAGATTCAGCGTATGGGTCGCACCCATTGAGCAGCCAAAGGGCTTGATGCCGGGAAAGCCTTCCCAGCCGTTCTTCTCATTGACATAGTTGCGGATGAAGGGTACGACTTCCCGGGTGATGTAGTTGATCCACTGCTCGTGTTTTCTGATGCGCCAGTAGGGATCGCCGTTCTTGTCGCTCCAGGTCTCCTTGTCGATGGAATCGATCGCAAAGACCATGCACTGGCCGCTTTCGATCCAGGGGCTGAAGGTATTGTCCATGCCGAAGCCCTCAAAGTCGAAGAACCGGCCATCCTGACAGGGAATGAACATGATCGGCTTGCCGTGATGGCCGTAAACCTTGATCTCCATGTCCCGGTTGAGGTTTTCACTGTACCACTTGGTGTAGAAAGTCTCCATTACTCTTCCTCCTTATTCAGTTCATAAAACAGCACATTCATGAAGAAGGGGATCTGCCTTTCCCAGGATGCTTCCGAATGGAAGCCGCCCGGTACGATGCGGCTTTCCAGAAGGACACCCTTCTTTACCAGTAAGCCGCAGGCATGGGAATAGATGCCCTTCAGATGGTCATATCTGAGTTCCTTTTCGCCATAATCCATGTACATGACCGTTCCCTTACGGATCAGAGAATTCTCGATCAGCCGGTAATACTCTTCATAACCGAAAAGCAGGGCCGGCGAAAGGGCCGCGCCGCGGCTGAAGTACCTGTTGTATTTGGTCAGGGCATAGATGGTCATCAAGCCGCCCATCGAACTGCCGGCAATGAAGGTATGCTTTCTGTCCGGCAGAGTCGGGTAATTATCGTCAATGTAAGGCTTCAGTTCCTTGACGAACCAGTCCATGGTGATTCTTCCCCGGCCCTTGATGAAGCCCCAGTTGGGATCATCAAAGTCAAAGGGACTGTATTCGGAAAGCCGGCCGCCGCACTCTTCCTCTTCGGAGTGGTGATTGCACTCGACACCGACCACGATCAAAGGCTTTCTGGTCTTGTCCAAATATTCCTTGAGCCCCCAGCTTTTGCCGTAGGAGGCTTCCTCATCGTAGAACAGATTATGGCCGTCAAACATGTAGAGAACCGGATATCTTTCCTCAGGATGGCGGCGGTAGGCATTGGGAACGTAGACGTAGACCTTGCGCTCCTCTTCGCCAGTCAGCTGTGGTATGGTTACAGGCCAGATATCGATCATTTCCGGGTTCTCCTTCCTGTTGGTTTTTTGTATTTTAGCACAGTATCATGTTCAATTCAACAAAGCGGCCACCACGAAAAAAGAGACTGAATGAATCAGTCTCCCTTGATGTTTTTCCGATTTTTCTAGAAGAAACGCTCAACCAGGTCCTTGGAGGAAGCGCAGGTGTCTTCCATGTCGCCAAAGCTCATGATCTCACCGGCATAGTAGGTGTTGTCCTTACCCTGAATGGCTTCCAGCTTGTCATACCAGCCATCGGCATAATCCTTACAGCTGACATGCGGGCAGTAATAGGTCTCCTGTTCATAAAGTCTTTCCTTGATCGGGAAGCCGCACTTTTCGACGTCTTCAACCATTGTCTTGATGGTGTAGTCGTAATCAGCATCCTTAGTGCCGGTATGATTTCTCAAAGCATAGACCGTGCAGGGGCAGTTGCTCTTCTGGTCTTCCCAGCGGTGATAGTAGACCATGGCGTGTCCCAGTCTCTCCGGAACCATGTTGTCAAAGATGTAGGAGGAAATCTCCGGTCCCTTGTTCTCATCGAATCTGGCGATGAAGTCAACATACTTCTCGTGAATGATCTTGGAGAACAGTTCTTTCTCATCTTCCCTGGCATCGGAGTACTTCAGGAAGCCGTCAAGCGGGGTGGTAATGATCAGCTTGTCGAATTCTTCGGTTCTCTGACCCTTTTCGTCCTTGACGGTGACATAGACCTTGCCGTCTTTTCTTTCCACACCGACTACCTCGGTATTCAGATGAGCCGGGTGCAGCAGTTTCTTATTGGCCTGTTCGTAAATGTTCTGGGTTCCTTCCTTCCAGGTCCACAGTCTTAAGGCAACGAATTCAATGGCGGTAGTTACGTCCAGATACTTCATGACATAGCCGGCCGGGATTTCATCAAAGAAACCGTAGCCGAATGAGGTATAGGGGGCGATGTAGATGCGCATGACTTCCTCAACGCCGTTGAGCTTGCAGAACTGGTCAAACGGTAAGGCCAGATCCTTCAGGTTCGGGTTTTCGCCTTCAATGTGCTGTAAGGGATTGTGCATCATCTTGGACAGACCGGAATACTTGCCCTGAGCAACGCCGCGGTGGCCGTAGCAGTCATAGCCGTCATACTTGGTCTTCATCAGTTCGCCGAGCTTCTTCATCTGCTTCTTCAGTTTCATCAGTTTCAGCAGCTTGCCGATGGAGAAGTCCTTCTTCGGTTCAAAGGGGAAGATCTCCTTGCCGGAAGAATCACGGAAGATTCTTCTCATGTTCGGGCCGTCATCATGGCCGACACCGGCGAATTCCTCAACTTCGTGGACGGCGTGGTAGGTGCAGGCACCCATGATGGCGCCGGTCTCGTAGGTCCGCTCTTCACCATTGACCTTGATCTTGGGAGAATAGCTCTTGCCGCCGATCTTGTTCAGTTTTTCGTAGATGGTGTAGTTCTGGTAGCCTTTCTTCTGGAGGTACATGGCTGCCGAAATGCCGGCCGGGCCGCCTCCAATGATACAGATTTTTTCATTGATGTCTTTCATTATTCTTTCCTCTTCCTAACATCCTTGTTCTATTTCATACTA
>JAEEHC010000041.1 GCA_016280635.1 Erysipelotrichaceae bacterium | reverse complement strand
AGCCGAGGCTGTCAAGGAGCAGCGGATCAGAGAAGCCGAAGGTGAGGCCAGAGCGGTAGAGAGAATGGCTCAGGCCAAGGCGGAGGCGATCAAGCTGGTCAATGAGGCGACCCCGAGCGCTCAGTATCTGCAGCTGCGTTCTCTGGAAGCGGCGGAGAAGATGGCTGACGGTAACGCCACCAAGATCATCGTTCCTTCCGACATCCAGAATCTGGCGGCTACGGTAGCCGCGGTGAAGGAAACCGCAAAGTAAGAAAATGATCACGCAGGGCCTGCAGCTGCAGGCCCTGCCTCATATGCGGCAACGGCGGTCTGCGATAAGAAAAAAATGTGAAAATTATTATGGAAAAACCGGCACGGTTATGCTTAAATAGTAGTGCTGTTAAAAGAAAAAAAGCCGTTAGCATTATTGACTAACAGTTCTTCTTGTTATAGAATGGTAAGGCTGTACAAGGAGGTGTTGGGAATGCGATATTCACGGACTGATCTGTTACAGCTAAAGGGGGGGCACCTGTCCCTCGATGAAGATCTGACTTTCGCGGATGACATTTCATCCCAGTTCCCGAGAATCCGGAGACTGAGCAGCATCAACGTCAAGGCTGAAGGTGATTATAAATCCGAACAGCAGCGCCTCTATGTGACTTTCAGGATCAGCGGTACCGTAATCGTCGGCTGCGACATTACCGGTGAAGACGTTGAAGTCCCGATTGACACCGAAGAAGAGGCTGTCTTCTCCTTCAATAAGAAGGAAGACGACATAACGATCGTACCGGCCAATGGCCAGTACATCGAGCTGTTGCCGGAGATCTTCCGGGCCATCCTGTTGGACATTCCGACCAAGGTGGTTAAGCCGGGCAAGATTGATTACCCCAAGGGCGACGGCTGGGAAGTTGTCAGTGAAGAAGTTTACGAACAACAGAAGAAAAACGAAGCGGATCCGCGGCTCGCCAAGTTAAAAGAATACATTCCGCAGGATGAACAGGAGGTGTGAACGATGGCAGTTCAACAGAGAAGAGTTTCTAAGACACGTAAAAACAAGCGCAGAACACATTACAAGTTAGTTGCTCCTACAATGGTCAAATGTCCCAACTGTGGAGAGTATAAGTTGCCTCATCACGAATGTGAGTGCGGCGCCAAGTAATATCACGCTGAACATGTCGACTGAGAGATCTGGATGGATCTCTTTTGTTTTGCTCTGATGCAGGGCGGATTCCCCACCTGAGGGAAAGCAGCCTGATCACCCCCGCTGACCGGTATCTGCCGGTCTTTTTTTGGTGGGGAAAACGAAATTTCCGCAGTTTTCACTAACATTCTTCAGTTTATGTATTGACAACCTATTCCCTAAAAATGATAGAATGGTGTTGCAAAAGGAATTGAAAGTGCAGATAGTGTGGTAAAGTGTCATGTTTATAGGTGAATATCATCACAGTTTGGATGCCAAGAACAGAGTAGCGATTCCCGCGAAGTTTCGTGGCGCCTTCGACAAGACCGCTTACCTCACCAAGGGAATGGGAGGCTGTATCTACATCTATACGGCTGAAGGTTTCCAGAAATACTATGATTCCATCATCGCTCTCAACAAGAACAAGGCGGACATCCGTGAGTATCAGAGAGTGGTGTTCTCCCGGTCCATGGACTGCGACCTGGATACCCAGGGCCGTATCCTGATCAACAGCCAGTTTGCCAGGATGGCAGGCATCACCAAAGAGTGCGTCTTTGTCGGCGTCGGTGACCGTGTTGAACTCTGGAGCGAAGAGGGCTGGAACAATTTCATTAACGGTGTAACGGACGAGAAACTGGAACAGATCTCCGAGGAACTGTAAATGGAACACGTATCGGTAATGCTGCAGCAGTGCCTTGAGGCACTGAATGTCAGGGAAGACGGCATCTATGTCGACGGTACGCTGGGACGGGGCGGTCACGCCTGCGCAATTGCCGGAAGGCTGAAGAGCGGGAAACTCTACTGCTTCGACCTGGACCGCAGCGCCATCGAAGAATCCGATGGGAAGCTGGCGCGGACCGGCGCTGATTATGAGCTGATCCTCAGCAACTTCATCAACATGAAGGCTGAACTGAATAAAAGAGGAGTAGAAGCGGTGGACGGCATTCTGCTGGACCTGGGGGTTTCCTCACCGCAGTTTGATGACCCTTCAAGAGGCTTTTCCTACCGCTATGATTCCCGTTTGGACATGCGGATGGACCAGAGCCAGACCCTTGATGCCCAGCTGATCGTCAATACCTACAGTTATCAGGATCTTGTAAGGATCCTGCGCGATTACGGCGAAGAGAAATTCGCCCCGGCCATTGCCCGCAACATTGAAAAGGCAAGGACGCTCAAACAGATTGAAACCACCGGAGAACTGGTCGACATCATCCGCCAGTCTATGCCGGCCAGGGTTCTCAATAAAAAAGGCCATCCGGCCAAGCAGACCTTTCAGGCTCTGCGCATCGAGGTCAATCACGAACTCGATAATCTCCGGTCCGTCCTGGACCAGGGGCTGCAGCTTCTCAAGCCGCAGGGCAGGATGGCGGTCATCACCTTCCACTCTCTGGAAGATGAGATCGTCAAGAAAGTCTTCAGAAACGCCTGTCAGAACCAGCAAATCGACAAGCGCATCCCGCTGAAGGACAGCGAACTGAAGCAGGCTGACTATCAGCTGGTAAACAAAAAGGTCATTACCGCCGACCAGGCTGAACTGGAGAGCAATCACCGTTCTCACAGCGCCAAGCTAAGGGTAATAGAAAGAAGGACAAGTCAATGAAGAGCAAGAGAATTTTAACAACCTTTATCACCGTTCTGATCGTGGCGTTTGCCTTGTCTTTTCTGGCCTTCTTAGGCACCAGCATCGTTCTGAAGTCCTACAACGTTTCTCTGCAGGCGCAGATCAAGCAGACTGAGACGGATATCACTGCCGTTCAGGCTGAGATCGATACCCTGGAGACTCAGATCGCTGACCTTCAGGACCGCAACCGCGTCCTAGGCATGGTTGACGGCCAGATGAAGAGTGCCAACACTTCCAACATAGTCGACCTGACGGTCACGGGTAACTGAAAATGAAAAGATCGAATAACATTAAGATAACCCTCCTCTCTATTGTTATTCTTGTCGCAGGGGCATTGCTGTTAGCCAATGTCCTTTTGCTTGATATCAAGGGAAAGAATTTCTTTGCTGAAGTTGATTTCCGCCAGGCGGAAGGCGTTTCCATCGTCAACCGGACCATAAGGGCCGAGCGCGGCGATGTCCGCGATGGCGATGGCAACATCATTGCCATGGACAAGAGAGTCTACAAGATCATCTTCATCCTTTCCCCTACACATAAAAAGACAGTAGTCGATGGAGAGTCTGGTAAGAAGATGGTAGTCCCCGACTATGTCAGTGATCCCCGCGATACGGCCAAGGCCATCGCCCCGATCCTGGGTGTTGACGAGGAGTATATTTACTCCCGTCTGACTTTGAATCGTTACCAGGTTGAGATCGGTACAGCCGGCTCCAATCTGGATTCTGATACCAAGAAGAAAATTGAGGATTTGAAACTTCCCGGCATAACCTGGGAGAGTTCGACCCGCCGTTATTACCCGATGGGTTCCTTCGCCTCGCATCTGGTCGGCTATGTCAATAACAACGCACCTGAAAACAGCGGAGGTATGGCTGGTCTGTCCGGAGTGGAAAGACAGCTCAATGAGCAGCTCAGCGGTTCCGACGGCCATCAGCAGTACTACAGCGATGTCAACAACAACATGCTTCCCGGCGGTGAACTGGAAAAAGTCGATGCCATTAACGGCTATGATGTGACTCTGACACTTAACAATGTCCTGCAGCGCGGCGTTAACGACATGCTGGACAGCATCATGCACATCGGCAGTGATGTCGACAAGGCCTGGGCCATCGTCATGGATGCCAAGAGCGGCGCCATCTATGCCTACAATTCCTATCCGACCTTTGACCCCAATACCATGAATGTGGAAGATTACAATGACTACTGCGCGACGCTGCCGTATGAACCCGGCTCAACAATGAAGTCGATAACTTACGCTGCCGCCATCGATCTGGGCCACTTCAACAAGGATGCCCAGTTCAACGCTAATAACTACTATATCGGCACCGATTCCAGAGGTAATCTCAAGCGGGTCCAGAAGGGCCAGTCCTCAATGGTCATTCACAACAGCGGCAATGCCCAGTATGGCATGACTACCTTCGAAAGAGCCTTCATCAATTCCTACAATGTGGGAACGGTAACGCTATTGGAAGAGCAGATCGGAAAGCAGAACTGGGAAAAGTATGTTGATGCTTTTGGCTTCTTCAAGCCGGTAGATGTGATGGGCATTTCCGAGGGCGGCAATTACGGACTGCATAATTTCACCAATGTCTACTCGCTGGCCTGTTCCAGTTTCGGCTCAGGCATGAGCTGCAATGCCCTGCAGATGATTCAGGCTTACAGTGCCTTCTGCAATGAGGGCACCATGATAAAGCCCTACATCATCGAATCGATCAGTGATCCGGCTACCGGAGAAAAGATCTATCAGGGTTCACGGCAGGAAGTATCCACGCCGATCAAGGCCTCAACGGCCAGACAGATGCTGGAACTGATGTATCAGGTCTGCCACTCCGGCTATCATGTTTCCGCTCATACCCTGGAGATACCAGGCATTACCGTCGGCTGCAAGACCGGTACGGCACCGGTCGTCAATGAGCAGGGGGTCTACACCTATGACGATGTCATCCACTCCGTCATGATCACCCTTCCGGCTGATGATCCTCAGGTATTGGTCTATGTAGCCTACCAGGACTCCCTGGACCGTCAGCGCAACTTCAAGTATGTCAAGACCCTGCTTCAGCAGTGCATTGACGAACTCAAGCTGATGAACGGTCAGCAGAGGCCGGAAAAGCAGGAGAAGAAGGAAATCTACATCATGGACAACCTCAGAAACCATACCCTTGATTATGTCAGCGATGCCTTAAGCGGCAAGAGCGTGGAGACGGTGATTCTGGGCAGCGGTGATTCCGTCATCCGTCAGTATCCTCTGGAAGACAGCCGGATCATTTCCGGTCAGCGCATCCTGCTTCTGACTTCCTCTGATGGTATTGTGATGCCCGACATGCATGGCTGGAGCCGCAGTGAGGTAATGGCCTTCTGGGATCTTACCGGCATCGGCATAAAGACGGAAGGATATGGATTTGTCAGCTCACAGTCGGTCGAACCGGGCACGCCGATCGATAAGAGCGTCATCATCAATCTGAAATTTGAAGATTAACAGGGTCAGCTATGGCCCTGTTTTTTCTGTTGAGGAAAACAGACGGCTAGTATATAATAGGAAATGCTGTGGAGGTTTTATTATGGGAACACGCATGATTCTGGCCTTCGGAATCGGCCTGATCTCAGCATTGCTGCTGTATCCGGTCGCCATTCCGATCCTGCATAAACTGAAATTCGGACAGACGATTTACGAACTGGGACCCAAGAGTCATCAGGTTAAGGCGGGTACGCCGCCGATGGGTGGAGTAGTTTTCATCATCACCAGCATTCTGGCTTCGCTGATCGTTCAGCCGACGGCTTTCGTGCAGATGCCGCTGCTGATCGTGGTGCTGGCCTTCATCGGCTACGGTCTGATCGGCTTTGTTGATGACTTCATCATTGTCGTCAAGCACCAGCATGAAGGTCTTACCCCGAAGATGAAGTTTCTGATGCAGTCCGTACTGGCCATCGTCTTCTTCTTGGTCTACCGCAATTTCAATGATTCCACAGTCACGATTCCCTTCTTCCATGCTACCGTTGATCTGGGATGGTTCTACATGGTCGTCGTCTTCATCATGTTTACCGGTGAATCCAATGCCGTAAACCTGTCAGACGGCCTGGACGGCTTATGCGCCGGACTGACCATTCTGGCTCTGATCCCGTTTGTCTACTTCTGTTTTAGGGCCAACCTTGATTCCGTTGCCATCTTCCTATGCGGCGTCATCGGCTCGCTGATCGGCTATCTGCGCTATAACATTCATCCCGCCCAGATCTTCATGGGCGATACCGGATCCCTGGCCTTAGGCGGCTTATTGGCTGCCGTAGCCATGGTTACCAAGGAAGAGATCGCTCTGATTCTGATCGGGGGCGTCTTTGTGGTCGAGGTATTAAGCGTCATGCTGCAGGTGGCAAGCTTCCAGCTGACCGGCAAGCGCATCTTCCGGATGAGCCCGCTGCATCACCACTTTGAACTGGGTGGCTGGCCGGAAACCAAGGTCGTGCACGTCTTCTGGGCCGCCGGAGCCGTGCTGTGCGTCATTGGACTGATTATGGGAGCGTGCATGTAATGAATAAGAAGGTTTTAGTTGTCGGCGCGGCCAAGAGCGGACTGGCAGCCGTAAGATTCCTGAATAAAAACGGCTATGATGTCTACCTGACCGATGCCAAGGTTCTGGCTAACCGGGATGAACTGATCAGCCAGGGCATCAAGGTATATGACGGCGGTCATCCGGATCTGCTGAAGGAGATCGACTTCGCCTTTGTGGTCAAGAACCCCGGCATCCGCTACACCATGCCGCTGATCGCTCACTTTGTGGAAAAGAAGACCCCGATCTATAACGAGATCGAAGTCGGACTCTCTCACCAGAAACAGCACCGCTATGTTGCCATCACCGGTACCAACGGCAAGACCACGACCACAACGATGTGCGAAGCGCTGTTGAAGAAACTCAATCCGGAAAATGTCGCCTGTGGCAACATCGGCTATCCGGTCTGCGACGCCCTGCTGAACATCGAAGACGGCCGTTCACTGGATCTGGCCATTGAAATCGGCGCCTTCCAGCTGCTTGGCGTGGAGACTTTCAAGCCTCATGTTTCCGTAATTACCAACCTGTCCGAAGACCACATCGACTTCTTCGGCACGCTGGATAAATACTATTCCGTCAAGACGAAGATCTATCAGCTGCAGGACGAAAACGATTACTTCTTACGGAACATCGATGATGAAGCCATCATGAAGTACGCGGTTGACATTCCCTGCCAGGTAATCGACTTCTCACTGAAGAGAACGGACTGCGATGTCTACCGCAAGGATAACCGCATCTATTTCCGCGGCATTGAACTCGTCAATCTCGACCAGTTCCAGCTGGTAGGCGAGCACAATGTGCAGAACTGCATGATCGCCTCAGCGATGGGCTATCTGATGGGCGTTTCACCTGAGGACATCCATCAGGTCATGGCTGATTTCCGCGGTGTTGCCCACCGGATCGAGTATGTCCGGGAACTTAATGGCGTCAAGTACTATAACGATTCCAAGGGCACCAACGTCGATTCGACCATCGTGGCCCTGAAGGCCTTCAGCCAGCCGGTACACCTGCTGGTCGGCGGTTATGACAAGAAGGTCGGCTTTGATGATCTGATCCCCTATCTGGGACATGTCAAGTGCATGTATGCCTTTGGTGAGACCAAGCACATGTTTGAGAAGATCTTCAATAATGTCAGGATCTTTGATAACCAGCGTCAGGCTCTGGATGCCGCTCATGAGGCGGCTGAGCCGGGCGATGTCGTACTGTTGTCGCCGGTGTGCGCTTCCTGGGACCAGTACCCCAACTTTGAAGTTCGGGGCGATGAGTTCAAGGAAATTGTGAACGGGTATGAAAAATAGTATAATACTCATTTGAAGGGAGAAAACAGGATGGATAAGCAATTGGATTTTCTGCTGAATATCAAGTTATATTCTCTGCAAAGAAGCTATTTCAACGATCTGACCTTTGAACAGCTTAAGGAAGTCATGTTCGCCACCAAGTGGCAGAACGGTCTGCCCGAGCATCTGTATCAGATCGCCGCAGATATTGAGGAACTGAACTTTTATGAAGTTGCCAACTACTTTACCAAGCAGGGTAAGCAGCTGGATTACAATTTTAATACATTAGAAGGTGGAACATATGAAGAAAAGTAGTGGACATCTGACCTTCGGCCTGTTACTGATGGCCGTATTGGTTGCCCTGACATTCATGGTCGGCAGAAATCTGCCGAAGGAGGCCAACGCCTCAACTGACCTGACCGACGGCTACAAGCTGGTCTATGATGTTGATTCATCAGACAGCGAGACAGTCAAAAAGGCCGCGGACGTGCTGGAAAAGAGACTTTATGCCTTTGGGGCTGACAGCGTCACAACCAGCGTTGAGGGATCACAGATCACTCTGATCTATAACGGCATCGAAGACAACGATAACCTGAGAAAGAACCTGACCCGTACCGGTGAATTATCCCTGCGCAACAGCAAGGATGAAAAGCTGGCCAGCGAGGGCGTTCTGGCTGATGAGAATCCGCTGGCCTGCGGCAAGGCCGAAAACGGTACGACCGTTTACTTCCGCGTCGGCTCAGTTGACGCTCTGAAGGCTCTCCATGCTGCCATGGTTGCCGCCAACGACACCATGCTGGTAGTCTGGGTCGACTATCAGGCTGACCAGAAATACGAGACGGAAGCTGCCAAGGACAATCCGGCCTTTCTGATCGGTGCCAGAATGTCCAGCGCTCTGGACGGTGATTTCTATGTCACTACCAATAAGAACTATGAAGAGACTCTCAATGATGTCAGAGTCGTCAACGGCGGCGTTTTACCGGCTGCCATCAGCGAAAAGGCCTTTGAAAGCGTTGAAGCCACTTATGGCAAAGGCGCTCTGAACAGAGTATTTGCCGGCTTGTTTGCCTCACTGGCACTGATCGGCCTGTATCTGATCTACAAGTACAGACTCACCGGTCTGGTCAATACCGTCAGCCTGTTTGCCTTTACGGTAGCCTCTCTGATCTCCATCAGCTGGCTGGATGTCAGCTTTAAACTCGAGACGGTTGCCCTGGTGCTGACCGCCCTGTTTGCCGGTCTGTTCGTCACCATTCACTACAACGACAAGTTCGGATCTGAGCTGCAGACCGGACGGAATGCCCGTACCAGCTATACAACTGTCAGCCGTCAGATGGCGGCGACGGTTCTGGCCGGTGCAGCCTTCATGCTGATTAGCGGCCTGGCTGCCTACCTGTTTGTCGGTGAACTGAGAAGCTATGGCATCATCGTCATGGTGCTGGCTGTCTGCCTGGTTCTGTTTGTCTTAGCTGGCAACATGGTCATGATGAACCATCTGATCAGCTCCAACTACTTCGAAAAGAGCGCCTACTTCCTGGACAAGCAGCTGCTCAAGATCAAAGAAAGCAACTTCAAGGCCGGTGCCTACATCCTGATTGGATGCTGTGGTGTCGGATTACTCGTCCATCTGCTTTCCAATAACGCTGACATCGCTCTGGTCGGCAAGAACGCCTGCTGCATGGCTGCCGGTATCCTGGCTGCCGTCATCTTCAACGCTCTGACCAAGAGAAACTACAACAACCTGCCGGTTCTCTGCGGTGCCCTGACAGCCTTCATGGGCGGCTACCTGTGCATGATCAACCGCTTCAAGGATGCTCAGTACAATGGCCTGGCCTTACTGACCGGTGCCCTGTCCTTCATCTATGCGATGGTCGTTCTGCGTGAGCTCAATGACGGCTATAAGGAAATCTCCCGCGGCAAGCTGTCCGAGGAAAAAGTTCAGGAGATGTATAACGGCGTCGTCACCCGCTTGAACCGCGATTACTGCATCTGCCTGATCGCCCTGATCATAGCCGGCGCTGCCGTCTATCTGCTGGGAATCAGCTACCTGTCAGGAGTGTCCCTGATCGTAGTCGCTACGGCCGTCAGCTGCGGTGCTGGCTGCTTCGTAACCGCGGCTCTGTGGCTGAAGAATTTCATCGACCGTCGCAATAAGCCGGCCGGCAAGAAGAAAGCTGCCAGAAAGAGCAACGAACTGAAGGAAGCAACGGTCTTCGGCATCAACGAGATCAGATAATCAGAAAAAGAAAAGAGGAAGCACATGTCATACATACAAGTCGACACATCACAGATGGCCGCACTGATGGAGAAATACTCAATAAACTCCCTGCTGGCCAAGGTGCTGATCAGCATGCATTATGACGAAAAGGACATGGCTTCCTTTTTTGCGCCCTGTCAGTATCCTGCTTTTGATGAGAAACTTTACGCTCCGATAAGGGAAAAACTTGAAGAGATCAGCCGTAAGGGAAAAAAGGTCTTCATCTTCGGAGACTATGACTGTGATGGCATCTGCGCTACCAGCATCATGATGATGATCATGCGGAAGATGGGCATCCAGGCCGGCTACTACATTCCCTCACGAATTAATGAGGGCTATGGCCTGAACGTCGAAAAACTGGCTCTGGCCCACGAAAAGGGCTATGAGGTATTAGTTACCGTTGATAACGGCGTCAGCGCTTCAGAAGGCTTAAAATGGGCCAGAGAGCACGGCATGATTACCATCGTTACAGACCACCACCAGATCAGCGAAAAGGTGGAGAGCGATCTGCTTCTGCACCCGGATCTGATGGGTGAGGACTGCCGGTATCTCTCCGGCGGTGCGGTCGTTTACATGCTGGCTCGCTACCTGAAGGTTGACGATGAGAAGATGGCCATTCTGGCCATGATCTCGATCATCGGCGACGTCATGAGTCTTAAAGGCATTAACGTTCAGATCGTCCGCGACGGACTGAAACTGCTGAACAGCCATATCTATCCGCAGGTGGAGATGCTGGAGGAATTCAGCTATCCAATCTCGGAGAGCGACATTTCCTACAAGGCGGTACCGAAGATCAACTCTGCCGGACGGATGTCGGTCGATCCGGTATCACAGGCCAACAAGCTGGTCAGATACTTCATCAGCGATGACCCCCGGCTGGTCAGCGAACTGTCCCAGCTGATCGGTGAACTTAATGAGCAGCGCAAGAGTCTTTCCCAGCAGCAGTATCAGCTGCTTAAGGAACAGATAAGGGAAGATGATACCGTCAACTTCCTCCATGACCCCGCCCTGCACATCGGCATTCTCGGACTTATCGCTTCCCGGATTGCCGATGAAACCCGCAAGGTTACCTTCGTGCTGACGGACAGCGGTGAAAACGCCATCGGCTCCGGCCGGGCTGTCGGTGAGATCGACCTGATGGAAATTCTGGAAGACTTCCGGGGCCACACCGTCAATCTGGGCGGTCACGCCAAGGCCTGCGGCATCACCGTCAGAAGGGAAGACCTCAAACTTTTGGATGACTATCTGCATGAGCGCTGTCATGGCCTTTCCACCGATTCCCTGCACGAATACATTGAAGTAAGCATGTCCGACCTTACCGTACAGGCCATTGAAGAGCTTTACCGCCATCGTCCCTATGGTCAGGACCGCAAGCTGCCGTTAATGAAGATAACGATCCCCAATGACTCGCTGATGATGCTGAAGAACGATCACCAGTTGAAATGGAAAGTCGGCGCCGTTGATTTCATCAGCTTCAATAATGAAGGCCTGGCTGCCTACCGCAACCGGGAATATGTAACGGTCTATGGCAATCTGCAGGAAAACAAGTTCCGCAACCGGACGAGCTATCAGATAGTGATCAAGGAGATTGAGTAACTCTGAGTGCAGGCTGTACCGTCATTGAGATATCGTAAAGACTGTTGAAAGATGAATGAAGCCTGTTAAGGACAGACAATATCAATCGGACAGACCGGCAACGGTCTGTTTAATTTTATTTGGACATTTCCCTGATGATGACTTATAATTGCCTTTGGCTCGCTTAAAAGGCGGGTTACTGAAGGAGAACAACATGAATATTCGCAAGATCACATACATTGCCATGATCGCAGCCATCTACTCCGTGCTGTGCCTGATCCCCGGTCTGTCCGCTTTGGCTTTCGGCCCCATTCAGGTCCGCTTTGCCGAGGCTCTGACCATGCTGCCGCTCATCTATAAGCCATCCATCTGGGGTGTTGCTCTGGGCTGCTTCCTGTCCAATCTGATCGGGGCGGCTACCGGTGTCAATCCGACTGGCTATCTTGATGCCATCATTGGCACGACTGCCACCCTCCTGGCTGCTTACATGACCTGGAAACTGCGTGACAGGAAAACCGGTAATGTTCCCGTGCTGTCCATGCTGATGCCGGTCATCTTCAATTTCTTCTTCATCGGACTGGAACTGGCCTACCTGTTCATGCCGGAAAACATTCTTGCGGGAACGCTGATCAACGGAAACTATGTGGCTATTGGTGAGATCATTGCCGTCATCCTTGGCTGGCTGCTGGTTTGTGAACTGAAAAAGACCAGCCTGTTCAGAGAAGAGTGACAGAGGCTTAAAACTGACTGTTTCGGCAGTCTTTTTTATTGGCTGACAAAAAGGAAATATTTGGACTTTTAGAATGTGAGATTATATCATTAAGGCAGAAAACAAGGAGGTCGGTCATCATGAAGAACACCTTAGGCACCAGCATCACCCTGACGCTTTTCGGAGAATCGCATGGCCAGTACATTGGCGGTGTTCTGGATGGGCTGCCACCCGGACTTCCGATAGATCTGGAGTACATAAATAAGCAGATGCTTCTGCGCCGTCCCTATGGCCGGATTTCCACCAGCCGTCAGGAAGCTGATGAGCTGCAGTTCATTTCTGGCGTTAAAAACGGTCTCAGCGAGGGAACTCCGCTTACCGTACTGATCAGAAACGAAAACATCAGACCAGCTGACTATGATAATAACCTGGCCAGGCCATCACACGCTGACTATGCCGGTCAGCTGAAATATGAAGGCTATCAGGATGGCAGCGGCGGCGGTCATTTTTCCGGCCGGCTGACGGCGGTGATCGTAGCGTTGGGAGCCATCCTCAGACAGGCTCTGGAGAATAAGGGCATAATGATAGGAAGCCACATTAAGAGGCTTTACGGCATTGAAGACCGAAACTTCGAAGACTACATGAAAGACATAATTACGCTGAATGGCAAGCGCTTTGCCGTGCTCAGTGCCGAAACTGATGAGCAGATGACAAGAGCAATTGAGCAGGCAGCCGGGGAAAAGGATTCCCTGGGAGGCATTCTGGAAACGGTGATCCTGGGGCTGCCGGGCGGTGTTGGTGAGCCGGTCTTTGATTCTCTGGAAAGCTCACTGGCCCATGGCCTGTTTGCCATCGGCGGGGTTAAGGGCGTATCATTCGGGGCCGGCTTTGCCCTGGCTGACATGAAGGGATCTGAAGCAAACGACCAGCTGGCCATCCGCGATGGAAGGGTCGTCACGCTGACTAATCATAACGGCGGCATCAATGGCGGCATCAGCAACGGCATGCCGGTGATCTTCTCAACCGTCATCAAACCGACACCTTCCATTGGAAAGAAACAGAAGACCATCGATTACGTAAAGATGACCGAAGAGGAAATAGAAATCTCCGGACGTCATGACCCGGCCATCATTCACCGGGCCAGAGTCGTGGTAGACTGTCTGAGCGCTCTGGTGCTGGCTGATGTTCTGGCCCAGCGTTATGGCAGCTTATGGCTCAGGAGCTGATTAAATGAAACTGGTAATCATCAGCAGACAGAAAGATGATCTGAGGGCATTGGCGTGCCGTTTTCTGCTTGGTGCAGAAGCTGAAATAAGCATCAGAAGTGAAGAGGAACTGCGCGGTATCCTTGAGCGCCGGGAGTTTGACCTACTTCTGACTGAAAACCGGCCGATAAGCTCACTGGCCGGCAGCGGCGATGCCCTTTCCCTATTAGCCGGAGAGACTTCAAGCGCTGATACGCTGATCTGTCAAAAGGGCCAGCTGACGGCTTACAATTGCGGCTATCAGGGATTTCTGCGATATCTTAAGGAAGAAGAGCAGACGATTAAAGGCAAGTACTGCCTTCTGACCGGCCCGCAGGCCATGGTCAGGACCGCCAGTCAGGTCATCAGCGATCTGGGCGGCAAACTGGTCAGTGATGATGAAACCGAATGCAACATGCTGATCAGAACCGGCCAGTCAGACGCTGACAGAGAGCTGGCCTGTCTGAATGACAAAAGACTTAATGGCCTGGAAAAGGTCATCGACCTGGTTTGTAATCCTCTGCGCAGTTCGCTGCTGTTTGAGGCCAAGACAAGGGGCATCCAGACCGCTGGCGGCCTTAAGTATCAGGTATATACCCTGATCCATGCTCTGCAGCTGGCTGGTTTACCAGAGGTAAGCGAAGAGAAAACCGTCAGCTGTCTGCGCCATATTCTTAACCGCAAGGCCAACATGGTCATAATCGGCATGCCGACCGCCGGTAAGACGACAGTCGGAAAGCTGATAAGGGAAAGATACGGCCGGGAAATAATTGAGACTGATGATCTGATCCGGGAGAGGATCGGCATGAGCATTTCCGATTACTTTTCCCTGTATGGCGAGCAGGCTTTCCGGCAGTTGGAAAGCGAGATCTGTCAGCAGCTCAGAGAAGGCAACGGGTCAGTCATATCTACTGGCGGCGGGGTGGTAAACCGCCGGGAAAACATGGAAGCTCTGGCTGCCAATTCCCTGATCGTCTGGCTGGACCGGGATCTTGATCTTCTTCAGTCTTCCGACAGCCGCCCGCTTACCCGCAACCGTCAGGATCTGGAAAGGATCTACCGCCAGCGCCGGCAGCTCTATGAAATGTATGGAGACATCCGGGTGGAAAACAACATGACTCTGGATGATGTTATGAATAAATTGGAGGAATATCTGTGAAAGCGGCAGTAAGGTATTGTTCAAGCAATCCGGCAGAGGTCCGCGTACCAGCCTCCAAGTCGCTTTCCCATCGCGCCTTAATCTGCGCCGCTTTGGCTAAAGGCAACTCGCACGTCCACAATCTGGCTGTCAATGAAGACATTCTGGCTAGCGTCAATGCCCTGAAACAGGCCGGCATCGAAATAAAGATCAGTGAGCGTGAATGCGTTGTGGAAAGTGGTGGTTCTTTAGGCGACTATGACAGCCAGATCATTGACTGCGGCCAATCCGGCAGTACGCTGCGCTTTCTGATACCGCTGTTGGCATCAACGGGAAAGATCTGCCGTTTTACCGGTCAGGGCAGACTTATGGAAAGACCGTTAATGATCTATCGACAGCTTTTTGAAGATGATGGAATCTTTGAAATCAAAAACGGCATCCTTACCGTTCAGGGACAGCTTAACAGGCAGTTTTATACTGTACCGGGCAACATTTCCTCGCAGTTTGTCAGCGGGCTGCTTTTTGCCCTGCCTTTGCAGGACCATGACAGCCGCATTGAGATCATTCCGCCAATTGAATCGCTTTCCTACATCGACATGACCATTGAGTCGCTGAGCAAGGCCGGCATCAGGGTGGAAAGAAAAGACAACTTCATAATCATCCCCGGCCACCAGAAATATCAGCCCTTTGATGATGTGATCGCCGGTGATGACTCGCAGGCGGCCTTCTTCATCGCTCAGGCTCTGATCCAGAAAAGAGAAATGCTGATAAGAGGTGTTGACTCCCATTCCACTCAGGGTGACCACGCAATGGTTGACATCGTCCGAAAGGCTGGGGCCCGGGTCAGGGAAACGGCTGAAGGCCTATATGTCAATGCTGATAAATTGGAAGGACTGGAAGCTGATCTTGGCGACTGTCCGGATCTGGGACCAATGCTTTTTGCCCTGGCGGCTTGTTGCAGTAAGATAAGCCACTTTACCAATGTGGCGCGGTTGCGCCTGAAGGAATCGGATCGCATCGCCGCCATGAGAGAAGAATTGACAAAGACCGGCTGCCGGTTTGAGGAAGCGGAAAACGATGTCTGGATCACCGGAAATGAACTACTGCCGGGAGGCTATCAGTTTCAGGGACACAATGATCACCGCATCGTCATGGCTTTGGCCATTCTGGCTTCCGGATGCAGATCAGCCAGTATTATTGATGGCAGCGAAGCGGTCGGCAAGAGCTATCCGGGCTTCTTTGAGGATCTGCGCAACACGCAGACGGAGGTAAGCGTTTATGATTGATAAGAATACCAAGATCGCCGTCATCGGCCTGGGCTTATTGGGCGGCAGCTATGCCCAGGGCTTTGCGCAGGCCGGTTATCAGGTCATCGGCATTGACACTGACGCTTCAGCCATCGAACTGGCCAGAGAGAAAGGCTGGATCGTTGACGGTTCCGCCGATCCGGCACTGATCGAACAGTGCGATCTGATCATTTCAGCCCTTTACCCGCAGACCTTTGTTGAATGGGTCAGGGAAAACCGTCATCATTTCAAAAGCGGCGCCATTCTCAGTGACGTTACCGGCATCAAGAGAATGGTGATCAGCCAGATAAACCACCTGCTGCCTGCTGGCGTAGAATTCATTGCCACTCACCCGATGGCCGGCCGGGAGTCCCGGGGTATCGAATACGCTGACAGCAGCCAGTTTGCCAACGCCAACTTCATCATCGTTTCGACACCGTTCAACAGCGAAAGGGCCATTCAGACGGCGGAAGACATTGCTGAGATTCTGGGCTTTCACCGTATATCCTTTCTTGATGCCGATGAACACGACCGCATCATCGGCTTTGTTTCCCAGCTCTGTCATGTGATCGCGGTATCGCTGATGAACATCAGTGATGATCCAAGACTGATCGAGTATACCGGTGACAGTTTCCGCGATCTGACCAGGATCGCCAACATCAATGAAGAGCTCTGGACGCAGCTGTTCATCGGCAACAAGGACAACCTGATCGCTCAGATCGATAATCTGATTGCCCAGATGACCAGAATGCGGCAGTGCATCCTGCTTGATGATGAGGCTCAGATGAAGCAGCTGATGAAGCAGGCTACTGAAAGAAGAAGGAAATTTGACAAGCCGAAAAAATGAAAATGAAAACAGGGCGACCGTCCTGTTTTGTTTTCTTATGGTAAGTGATCAGATCTGATCAAGCACTTCTCTGATCCTGAAGGCCAAACCGTCGATCTGCGTCAGGGTAAGCGAGCAGATGGCGATCCTGATGGCCTTGCCAAAGGGAACGCAGTAAATGTGGGCGGCTTCCAGCGCCTCAATGCACTGTTCGGCTTTCCGGCCGGAAAGAGGAAGGGATATGAAGAAGCCTTCCTGATAGGGCAGTACGGCCAGCCCTGCTTGTCTGGCCTGAGAGAGAAACAGGTCACTGCGCTTCTTAAGCATGGCGATGGCCTGTTGCTTTTCCTCAAGATACTGCTGCTTATGCTGGTCCATTAGCCTGACGAAGGTATTCATGAAGCCGTTGTTGACGCTTGACCAGATCGATCTGGCCATCCGGCAGTAACTGGAAAACAGGTGGTCAGCCTGCTGCTGATGACGGGTCAGGATGACGCAGTCACCTAAGCGCATGCCGTAGCCGGTCAGCGACTTGGAACAGCTGAAGGCAATGCAGAAAGCAACATTGTCTTCTATTGCGTTGACAGCTGACAGATAATCAGTTGCCTGAAGCGGGTCATGACAGTAATCGAGGTAGGCGACGTCATTGATGATGGTAACCGGTCCCTGCTGAGACAGCTTGTTGAAGAAGGTGATGAGCTTCTGCCAGTTTTCCTTTCCCATGGACAGGCCGATCGGATTATGACAGGGATCGTTGATGATCACGGTCAGTCGCTTCTGGTGTTCCATGATCTCTAAGCTGGCCTGCATCAGGCCGTTCAGGGACAGCTGATCATCCTCAAGAAGCGGATAGGTGGCAACTTCCAGGGAAAGCGTGGCAGCCATGGTGCGGTAGGCGCCCCAGCTGATTTCCGGAATCAGCAGATGCTGCCCGCTTTCCAGTGAATTGGCCAGCGGCAGAAAGACAGCTCCGGTGCCGCCTGGTGTCGCTACGCTGCGGTGGGGCAGAGAGAGATTATTGAGCCGGTTCAGCCAGTCAAAGACCGCCTGATTGAATTCATCGCTTCCTTCAATGTGGTCAGCATAACCGGCTTTGGTGCGCTCGTCGATCTCAGCATAGCTTTGATAGACGGAATCAAGGATGAACAGCCGGCCTTGTTCGTCATGCAGGGAGCCGATGGTGGCATCCGCCCGCAGTTTTGCATCGTTATGAGCCCGGTTGGTTGCCTTGAAGGCGGCATCAGAATAGGGCGAAAAGTCAGCATGGTTGTTGAGCAGTTCTTCCTGCTGGGCATTCAGCGACTTCTGGTAATCCCTGGAAAGCTCAAACAGATTCTTCTGAAAGCGCAGGAAATAGGGCTGCCATTTCTCTTCGACCTGCTCAAGCCGGGCCTCAATGATTTCATTCTCTCTTTTTTCGTCCCGGATCGGGGCACCGTTAAGTCTCTTGATCTCGCCGATCCTTCCGGCAGTTTCCATGCGCTGCTGGAAGAGTTCGGTGATCTTTCGATCGATGTCATCAATCTGCTTGCGGTAATCGTTTAAATCGTTCATGGTAAAAGCCCTTTTCTCTTTTACTGGAGTATAGCACAGTTTAACGCTTACTGTCACAGTCTGAGGGGCCATTTACATGTCATTTTGGCTATACTTTTAAGGCAGGGTTTGTTATAATTGAAGAGTATTTTTTTGGGAGGAACTTATGAATTTAGAGAATTACATTGCTGCTATTCCTGATTATCCAAGCGAAGGCATTCTGTTCAGAGACATCACTCCGCTGCTGCAGAATGGCGAAGCCTTCAAGGCCGTTACCGAAAAACTCGTGGCATTTGCCAAGGAAGTCGGCGCGGAAGTCATTGTCGGACCTGAGTCCAGGGGATTCATCTTCGGCTGCCCTGTTGCTACGGAACTGGGAATCGGATTCGTTCCGGCCAGAAAGCCCAATAAGCTGCCCAGAGAAACTGTCAGCTATGAATACGCTCTGGAATACGGCACCAATACTCTGGAAATGCATAAGGATGCCATCAAGCCCGGTCAGAAGGTTCTGGTAATCGATGACCTGCTGGCTACCGGCGGAACCATTGAAGCTGCCAACAAGATCATCGAATCCCTGGGCGGCGAAGTGGTAGGCTGTGCCTTCCTGATTGAACTCGTTGATCTCAAGGGCAGAGAAAAACTGCATAACTACAACGTGTTCACACTGATCAAGTACTAATCGAAGAGCAATCTTCGATTTTTATCAAGAAAGGAAAACATGAGCAGTCACATAGTCGTAACCGATGAGATGTTCTTCAATGAGGTACACAAGTACATCACCGATGAAAAGTCTCTGGACATGATCAGAAGGGCACATGAGTTTGCCCGTCAGAAGCACGAGGGCCAGTTCCGCAAGTCCGGTGACCCCTACTTTACTCATGCCCTGAATGTCGGTTACATCCTGGCTACCATCCAGGCCGGTCCGCAGACCATCTGCGCCGGACTGCTGCACGATGTGATGGAAGATTGCGGTGTTTCCTTTGAAGAGATCGCCGAACTGTTTGACGAAGATGTTGCCAATCTGGTTGACGGCGTCACCAAGATCGGCAACATCCAGTTCAAGGACGAAAAGGAATATCTGGCGGCCAATCACCGCAAGATCTTCATTGCCATGGCCAAGGACATCAGGGTCATCCTGATCAAGCTGGTCGACCGTCTCCATAACATGCGTACCCTGGCTTTCCATAAGCCGGAAAAGCAGAAGAAGATTGCTTCGGAGACCCTGCAGGTCTACGCTCCGATCGCTCACCGGCTCGGTCTGTCCGAGATCAAGAATGAACTGGAAGACCTCTCCTTCCTCTACCTGCAGCCGGAGAAGTACCGTGAGATCGCCTCACTGGTCGACGCCAAGAAAGCGGAAAGGCAGAAACTCGTCGATCAGATGATCGAGGAGATCAAGGCCATGCTTCTGGAGCATAACTTCCATTTCCGCATCTTCGGCCGCTGCAAGCACCTCTATTCCATCTATAACAAGATGGTCACCAAGAACAAGCGCTTTGACGAAATCCTGGACCTTTACGCCATCCGGATCGTAACCGAAACAGAACTGAACTGCTACGAGATCCTGGGCTACATTCACGCTGCCTACCGGCCGGTCAACGGCCGGCTGAAGGACTACATCGCCATGCCCAAGATGAACATGTATCAATCCCTGCACACTACCATTCTGGACAGGACCGGGAATATCTTTGAAGTGCAGATCCGCACTGAGGAGATGGACAGCGTTGCCGAAAAGGGCGTCGCCGCTCACTGGTCCTACAAGGAAGGCAAGTATAACAGCGCATCCGAACAGAAGGAGATCGAAAACAAGCTGGGCTGGTTCCATGACATGATCACGATGATGGATGAGGCACAGCTGGAACATCCGACCGACTTCATGAATCAGATCCAGAAGGACATCTTTGAGGCCAATGTCTATGTCATGACGCCCAAGGGAAGGGTAATCGAACTGCCCAATGGTTCCACACCCATCGACTTCGCCTACCGGGTCCATACCGACGTCGGCCACTCGATGGTCGGAGCCATCGTCAACGGGGCCATGGTACCGATCAATACCAAGCTGAAGACCGGCGATGTTGTCAACATCAAGACGGCCAAGGGCACCGGTCCATCGGAAGACTGGCTGAAGATTGCCCGCACGGCAACCGCCCGCAGCAAGATCAAGGCCTACCTGCAGAAGAAGGAAAATGAGGACCGCGCCGAAACGATCGCCAAGGGCGAAAAGATGATGGCGGAAGAGATCCGCAAGCGGGGCTTGGATGAAAAGGAATACCTCGATAAGAGCCGCTATGAGGGCATCTATGGCCAGCTGGGCGTCAACAACTATAATGAGCTGATGTATGCCATCGGCATCAAGAGCGCCAACCCCAGCCATGTGGTGGACAAGATATCCAACATCAAGCGTCCTACCATGGTCGACAATGTTACCCTGGCCTACATGTTCAAGGCCCGGGAAAAGAAAAAGAAGCGCACCGTATCGGAAGGCGGCATCGTCGTTGAGGGCATTGACAACATGAAGGTGTCCATTGCCGGCTGCTGCATGCCGGTATACGGCGATCCGATCGTCGGTTACATCACCAAGGGCTTCGGCGTCAAGGTGCACCGGGCTGACTGCCCCAACATCATCAATGAGTCTTCAAGGCTGATCGATGTCAGCTGGGATGAAAGCCAGGAGGAGCATACCTATGAATGCTGGCTGCGCATTGATGCGGTGGACCGCAACTTCCTGATCAGCGACATCGTTACCCTGCTTTCCCAATACAAGATCACCATTACCGGTCTTAATTCCGAGGTGTTGCCTGATAAGGTCAATTCCTATGTGGAGATCAGGATCAAGGTCAAGGATAACGTGCAGCTGCAGAGCGTCATCGACAACATGCGCAAGGTCGACTCGATCGTCAGCGTCAGCCGCATCATGAAATAGCGCCTGCTGACCGGTTTCAGGGTTGATTAAGCAGTTATTTGTGTTAAGATATAAACATATTCTGAGAAAAAGAGGGTCATCAGTAGTTCCTTCAGAGAGGAAGCGGCCGGTGAAAGCTTCCGAAACGAGCGGTGACTTGACACTTTGGAGAATTCCCCGCGAAAGACAGTAACGGGGAACGTAGAAGGGCGTTAACCTTTTGAGAAGCAATTAAGGTGGCACCACGCTCAAAGCGTCCTTATCGGACGCTTTTTATTTCCGGGAGGTAATTATGGAAAACAGATACCAGATGCCCAGAGGTACCTTTGACCTCTTTGATGAGGAGGTACTGATCTGGCGGCAGGTTGAACAGCTGATCCGGCGGATCTGTCAGCTGTACGGCTATGAGGAGATCAGAACGCCGATCTTTGAGGCTACCGAGGTCTTTGCCGGCGAAAACGATTCCAGCGACATGGTCAACAAGGAAATGTATTCCTTCAATGATAACGGTGGCCGTTCCCTGACCCTGAGGCCTGAAGGAACCAAGGGAATCATCAGGGCTTTTGTCGAACATAAGATGTTTGGCAGTCCCGATCTGCCCAGAAAACTGTATTACCTGGGTCCGATGTTCCGCTATGACCGTCCCCAGAAAGGCCGTTACCGTCAGTTCCATCAATTTGGCGTGGAGGCCATCGGGGCCCGTGATCCGCTGCTGGATGTGGAGACAATTGCCTTAGGCTGGCAGATCGCCAAGGCCATGGGCATCAATAACATTACGGTGATGATAAACTCTCTGGGAGATAAGGAGTCAAGAGACGCCTACCGTAAGGCTCTGACCGACTACTTCACCCCGCATCTTGATGAATTATGCGAGGACTGTCACCGCCGGCTGCGTCAGAACCCGCTCAGGGTACTTGACTGCAAGGTCGACCGCGACAAGGATTTCTTTCGGGACGCTCCCAGCATTCAGGACTACCTGAATGAACCCAGCCGGGCTTACTTTGCCAGCGTGCTGAAGGGCCTGGATGATCTGGGCATCAGCTATCAGGTCGAACCGCATCTGGTCAGAGGCCTGGATTACTACACCAATACCGTCTTTGAGGTCGTACCGGTAGATGACGCCGGCCAGCAGGCCACCATCATCGGCGGCGGCCAGTATGACGGACTGGTAGAAAGCTTCGGCGGCGGCGATCTGTGCGGTTTCGGCTTTGGCATGGGCCTGGAGAGAATGATCACTCTGGCTAAAGAGCAGGGCGGCCTGCAGGCGATTAAGCCGGCCAATGACGTCTATGTCATCGCCATCGGCGAGGTCGGCGATTACGGGCTGACGATCGCTCAGCAGCTGCGCTCAGCCGGCTACAGCGTGGCGTTGGATTATACTCATCGCGGCATGAAAGGCCAGTTCAAGGCGGCGGAAAGAGCCGGCAGCAAGGTAATCATCATCGCCGGTGAGGATGAGCTGCAGCAACAGAAGGCCAATGTAAAGGATACGGAGACAAAAGAGCAGATAACCGTGCCGGTCAGTGAGATCATCGGCACCGTGGAAAAGATATTAGGAAAGAGGAAGTAATTATGAGCAGAAGTCATGTAAACGGAGAATTGAGAATCAGCGATGTCGGAAAGAAAGTAACCCTGATCGGCTGGGTTGCCAAGCGCCGTAATCTCGGCTCACTGGTCTTCATTGACCTGAGGGACCGCACCGGCATTACCCAGATCGTCTTTGACGAGACCCTGACTGAACAGGTCAGAAGCGTCCGCAGTGAATACATCCTGGAAGTCAGCGGAACGGTCATCGAAAGGGAAAGCAAGAATGCCAACATGCCTACCGGCGACATCGAGGTCAAGGCTGAACAGGTGAAGATCATCAACAGCGCCAATCAGACGCCCTTCATCATCGCCGATGACACCGATGCTCTGGAAGACACCAGACTGAAATACCGTTATCTTGACCTCAGACGTCCGGTTCTGCAGCAGAAACTGTTTACCAGAGCCAAGATCGTCAAGGCCATGCACGAGTATCTTGATGATAACGGCTTCATCGAAGTCGAAACCCCGGTACTGGGTAAGAGCACCCCGGAAGGTGCCCGCGACTATCTGGTTCCCTCACGCGTTCACCCGGGCTGTTTCTACGCCCTTCCGCAGTCTCCCCAGCAGTTCAAGCAGCTGCTGATGGTGGCCGGATTTGAGCGCTACTACCAGGTAGCCAGATGCTTCCGCGATGAGGATCTGAGGGCCGACCGCCAGCTGGACTTCACTCAGCTGGACATTGAGATGAGCTTCATGTCTCAGGATGAGATCATTACAATGACTGAAGGCTTACTGAAGAAGGTTATGAAGGACGTCAAGGGAATTGATGTGCAGACCCCGTTCAGGCGCTTTAAGTATGCCGATGCCATTAACCGCTACGGTTCCGACAAGCCGGATACCCGTTTCGCGCTCGAACTGGTTGAATGCCGTGACATTTTCGTCAACTCACAGTTCAAGGCCTTTGAAGAAGGGCTGAAGGAAGACGGTACCATTAAAGCATTGGTCATTGACGGTGCTGATGGCTATTCCCGCAAGGATACCGACAAGCTGACCGATCTGGCCAAGAAAAACGGCGCCAAGGGTCTGGTTGTCTGCAAGTACATTGGCGGAGTTCTGGAAGGTTCACCGGTCAAGTTCTTCTCAGAAGATGAGATCAGCGCTCTGAAGGAAAGGCTGCAGCTGAAGGACAATCAGCTGGTGCTGATGGTCTCCGGCAACTGGATCAAGGCTTCAACGGCTCTGGGTGCCTTAAGAAGCTACTTCGGCAAGACCCTGAAGCTCTATGATCCTTCAACCTTTGACTTCCTGTGGATCGTTGACTTCCCGTTATTGGAATACTCCGAGGAAGACGGCCGCTATTATTCCGTTCACCATCCCTTCACCCGTCCGCATGATGAGGATCTGGACTTATTGGAAAGCGATCCGCTGAAGGTAAGAAGCTACGCCTATGACATCGTACTCAACGGTTATGAGCTGGGCGGCGGCTCATTAAGAATCTATGACTGCGACATGCAGGAGAAGATGTTTGAGATCCTTTCCCTGTCAAAGGAAGAAATCGCCAACCGCTTCGGCTTCTTCATCGATGCCCTGAAGTATGGAACGCCGCCTCATGGCGGCCTGGCTCTGGGTCTGGACAGAGTTGCCATGATCCTGACCGGTTCGGAAAGCCTCAGAGATGTCATCGCCTTCCCGAAGAACGCTTCGGCCAAGGATCCGATGTCAGACGCGCCGACAACGGTCGACCAGAAGCAGCTTGATGAACTGCATATCCGCATAGTTGAATAGAACCGCTCAATACTGACGCAAAAAAAAAGAATAATAAATATTTGTGAAAAAAATATGGTTTGATATAATATAAAGTAGCAATCATATCCGTGATTTGTTTTTGCGTACGAGTATAATGACAAGGAGTGATTTGTTTGATTATTGTTAACGATTTGAAACCGGGCACGGTTTTTGAAAGCGAAGGCTCACTTTATCAGGTGCTGTCCACTATGCTTAACAAGACTGCCATGCGTCAGATGGTCGTCAAGGTCCATTCCAAGGACCTGAGAAGCGGCACCATCAAGGACGTCGTCTTTACCGGCGGCGACAAGGTGGAAGTAGCCGACATAGAAAAGAAACAGATGCAGTATCTGTATGACGAGGGCGATGCCCTGGTCTTCATGGATACCGATACCTATGACCAGATCGAGATCGACAAGAGCCGGCTGAAATGGGAACTCAATTTCCTGAGGCCGCAGGGAAACATCATGGTCACACAGTACGAAGGCGAGATCCTGGGCATTGAACTGCCCGACAAGGTCGAACTGGAAGTAATTGAAGCTGAAGATGCCGTAAAAGGTGATACGGCAACGGCAGCTCAGAAGAATGCCGTCGTGGAAACCGGCTGGCAGATCAAGGTCCCTCTGTTCATCAAGCAGGGTGAGATCGTCGTAGTCAGCACCGCTGACGGTAAGTATTGCGGAAGGGCCTAGCTCTTCCGATTGATTGGGAGGATTCGTTATGAAAGGGAGAAGCAGACTGGACCGTTATCAGAATCTCCGCACGGGAATGACACCAAATGAGTATTCCGGTGACGGCAGCCTCGATAACAACAATGTCAATGAGACACTGTCAGCAGCTGAGGGCAGTTCTTCTAATGTCGCCGCTACCGGCAATACCGGCAGCAGCTTATACAACACATCCGATTACAGCCGGTTACTTCAGGAACATGAAGATTTTCTCCGTTCCCTGGATGCCAACTTCGGTGTAGCGCCTAAGGAAAGCAAACCAGTCAACAAGAAGAGCGAAGGCGTGGAAAACTATGTAAATGGCGTTCCGGCCGGAAAAACACCGGCTCAACCGGTCATGTCCAACCCTGTTCAGCAGCCCGCCGAACAGCCTGCTCAGCCGGTTCAGCCTACCCAGCAGCCGCTGTCGCAGCAGCCCTATGTCAATCCGGGCCAGCCGGTTCAGCCTACCCAGCAGCCGCTGTCGCAGCAGCCCTATGTCAATCCGGGCCAGCCGGTTCAGCAGCCTTATGCACCGGTCCAGCCGGTAGTAGGCCAGCCTTACATCGTCAACGGTCAGTATGTCCAGCCGGGATACATTCCGCAGGGACAGTACATCGGCCAGCCTTATGTTGCCAATGGTCAGTATGTCATGCCCGGTCAGTTTGTTCAGCCGGGATATGTCGGTCAGCCGGTTCAGCCGGCCCAGCAGCCGCTGCCGCAGCAGCCCTATGTCAATCCGGCTCAGCCGGCAGTTCAGCCGGTAGCCGTTGCTGCTCAACCAGTTGAAGCACCGGCCCAGCCAGCTCAGCCTGTTCAACCCGTACCGCAGCCGACCCAGCCGGTTCAGCAACCCGCTGAGGCTGCTGTCCAGCCTGTCCAGGAGTCACCTGTACAGCCCGCTGAACCTACCGTTAAGCCTGTCGAGCAGCCTGCTCAGGTTCAGCCTGTTCAGCCAGTTGAAGAAAAGAAACAGGAAAAACCGGTTGAAGTACCGGTAATCGTAAGACCCGAACCTGTCGTTCAGCCCCGGGAAGTAAAGGATGTCTCCACCCCGTCTCAGCAGATCAGCAGTGTATATTATTCTCCCAACATTGCCAAGGTTGAAAAGGTCGAGATCGATAACGAACCGAAACCGGTAGTTGAACCCAAGAAAGTCCCCGGAGTCAGTGCTGAACCCATCCAGACTGCCAACATTCCGGAGCCGGTCATCTCAGTTCCCAAGGTCGAAAAGAAGGAAATTTCTGCTGAAGAGGTCAGAAAGCCTGAAACCGAACATCCGGCCAGTTTCCTTGTCGATGACGGCCCGATCGTCGTGAGTGAACCTGAACCGGTCAAACCGGTCAGCGTTGAACCGGTCAAGCCGGCCCAGCAGCCGGTCAAGCCGGCAATCGTAATGCCGCAGATGAAGACTCCGTCCGAGACCGTTAAACCGGCCAGTTATGCCGAAGACATCGTCAAGCAGATGGAAGAAAAACCGGCTGCCGAACCTGAAAAGCCGAAGATCTCCATTGATTACAGCGATAGCGCAAAGCTCAATCCCTATGTTCAGAGTGAGGAAAAGAAGCCCGAAGAACCCGTCAAGACGGAAGAACCGGTAAAGGCTGAAGAGCCTGCCAACACTGAACCGGTTAAGAAGCCTGTCAGCATTTCCGAAGGCCACTATAACGGCTTTGTCGTCTACAATAACGACTCACTGCCGGCCCTTTATCTTGATGAGAAGGATATGGTTGCTTTGCCGCAGATTGCTGATAACCCGCTTGTCCAGCCTGAGCCGCAGCAACCGCAGCCGCAGTATTACCAGCAGCCCGAGCAGTATTATCAGCCCGAGCAGCAGTATTATCAGCCGGAACAGCAGTACTATCAGCCGCAGGATCAGTATTACCAGCAGCCAGAACAGTATTATGAGCCGGAGCAGCAGCCGCAAGAAGAATACTATCAGCCTGTAGAGGAAGCTTATCAGCCTCAGGAAGAGTATTATCAGCCGGAAGAGCAGCCTCAGGAAGAGTATTATCAGCCGGAAGAGCAGCCTCAGGAAGAGTATTACCAGCCGCAAGAACAGCCTCAGGAAGAGTATTACCAGCCGCAAGAACAGCCTCAGGAAGAATACTATCAGCCTGTGGAAGAAACTGTTCAGCAGCCCCAGGAAGAAGCTTTTGCGCAGCCTCAGCAGGCTGCCGAGGTACCGGCCGATGAACAGATCGAGGAAGTCGTTCTTGATGAAGACATGCCGCCGATCGAGGAAACACCGGTCATCTATGATCAGCCGGTCAGCAACGACATCGACTATGTCGACATCGAAGAGACGCTCGGCCAGCTTGACGCCATCGATGATAACAGTTTTGCCCCTCAGCCGGAAGAGAAAGCTGAAGAAGTAAGCCAGCCGGCCGTTGTTGAACAGCCGCAGGCGGAAGAAGAGCCTTCCTACAGCTTTACCGATGATGAGATTGAAGATGACAAGTTCTTCAACAGCATTAACGAGATCCTGGACAATGTTCCGGAACTCAACCCCCAGCAGAATGAACCGGAAGAAGCTCAGACCAGTTTCTCTCTGGATGATGATGACACCAGCATTGATGACATTGCCCTGGCCATCTCCCAGATGGATCTGAATGATTATGACTTCACGGAAAAGAGCGAGGAACCGGTCAACAAGCCGGAGCCGCAGCCGGTTAAGGAACCGGAATACCAGCCGGCCAATGAGGTCGACCAGCCGGTTTACTATGATGATCCGGAGACCGTCAGCGAACTGACGGAGCAGCTCCATACCGAACGCGAGCTCAGAGAAGAGATGGCTGAGCAGACCAAGCAGCTCAAGCTGCAGATGTCAGAATACGAAAACGAGATCAACGACGCCAACAGTTCCATGACCAAGACGAACAAGATCCTCAACTTCGTACTGACCCTGCTGATCCTGTTGCTGTTTGCCTTCCTGCTGGTCATCGGCTACTGGTTCGCTCAGGAGAGAGGACTGATATAAGTTATGCGTATCAATATTGCTATTGATGGACCGAGTGCATCCGGCAAGAGCACGGTTGCCAGGGAACTATGTGAACGATTAGGCTATAAACACCTTGATACGGGTGCGATGTATCGCTGCGTGGCTTTGAAAGTCGTTAATGACGATATTGATATCAATAAGGAAAAGGAACTGAAGAAGTGTCTCAGGGACATCGACATCAGGATCGATGATGAGGGAAAGGTCTACCTTAACGGGGAAGATGTCTCCCTGCGCATCAGAACTGATGAGATCTCCATGATGGCATCCAATGTTTCTACCAAGAAGATCGTCCGTGAATTCCTGGTCAAGCTTCAGCAGAAGATCGCTGAGGAAAAGGGATATGTCATGGATGGACGGGATATCGGCACGGTGGTATTGCCCAACGCGGAACTGAAGATCTATCTGACCGCTTCCGTTGAGGCCAGAGCCAAGAGAAGATATCTCGAAAACAAGGAAAAGGGGCTTAATTCTGATCTGCAGACCCTGAAAAATGAGATCATTGCCAGGGACTATCAGGATACCCATCGCAAGTACTCACCGCTCAGACAGGCGCCGGATGCCATTCTGATCGATTCATCGGAAATGAGCAAGGCGGATGTCGTCGAAGAAGTGATGAGGCTGGCTGCAGAATACTGCCAGGAGTAATTTTATGATAGTGGGAACCGTAGCAATCGTCGGCCGTCCCAATGTCGGTAAGTCGACGGTATTCAATCGTCTGATCGGTGACAGAGTCTCGATCGTCGATGATACCGCCGGTGTTACCAGAGATCGTATTTACGGTAAATGTGAATGGTTGACCAAAAGTTTCAATGTCATCGACACCGGTGGCATTCAAATGGCTGATCAACCTTTTCAGATAGAGATCAGGGCTCAGGTGGACATCGCCATCGAGGAGGCTGATACCATCGTCATGCTTACCGATGTACGACAGGGCGTGACCAGCGACGACATGTATATCGCCAGAATGCTCAACAAGAGCAACAAGAAGGTCATTCTGGCGGTCAATAAGGTAGATGATGTGGCTCAGAAGGATGGAATCTATGAATTCTATTCTTTGGGACTGGGCGATCCGCTGCCCGTCAGCGGTGTCCATGGCATCGGCATCGGCGATCTGATGGATGCCATCGTCGCCTCCTTTGAAGGCAAGCCGGTCAGGGAATACCCGGGCATGATCACCTTCGCGGTCATTGGCCGTCCCAATGTGGGCAAGAGCTCGCTGGTAAATGCCCTGCTTAATCAGCAGCGGGTAATTGTCAGCGATGTTGAGGGTACGACCAGAGATGCCATTGACACCCCCTTTGAAAGGGATGGCAAGCATTATGTAGCCGTTGATACCGCCGGCATCCGCAAGAAGGGCAAGGTATACGAAAACATCGAGAAATACTCGGTAATGCGGGCGATGAAGGCCATTGATGAATGCGATGTCGTCCTGTTTGTTCTGGATGGCTCCACGGGAATCAATGAACAGGACAAGCATGTCGCCGGCTACGCTCATGAAGCCGGCAAGGGCATCATCATCGTCTACAACAAGTGGGACATCGTGGAAAAGGACCAGAATACCATGGATGAGATCACCAAAAAGATCAGAAACGAATTTCTCTATCTGGATTATGCTCCGGTATGCTTCGTTTCGGCTCTTACCAAGTCAAAGGTCCATAACCTCTTTCCATTGATCGATGAGGTCTATGACTACAGTCAGCAGCGGGTCTCCACCGCGCTGCTCAATGAGGTTATATCGGACGCTCAGATCACCACCCCGCCTCCGGCTCATAACGGCAAGAAATTGAAGATCAACTATGCTTCCCAGGTTTCCATTGCCCCTCCGACCTTTGTTCTGTTTGTCAATGATGAACAGCTGATGCACTTTTCCTATAAGCGCTATCTGGAAAACAAGCTGAGAGATGCCTTTGCCTTCACCGGAAACCCGATCAGGATAATCGCCCGAAAGAAGAATTAAAGTTGTTGTTCAGCCGTCCCCTGTATGGTACAATAGGGGTGTAAAGGAGTGCTCTTATGGAAGACAAGCTTACTAACCGGGACCTTGCCGAGCAGATGTCCGAACACTTCGACATTACCAAGAAGGCAGCCCAAAGCTATGTGGATTATCTTTCAGAGTTAATTGGTCAAGAGCTAAGAAATGGCAACAGCGTTTATCTTAAACATGTGGGCAAGTTAAGTGTTGTTGAGAGAAAACCGCGCGTAGGTATTAATCCAAAGACAAAAGATAAGGTAGAAGTTCCTGCCAGAAAAGCCATTGTATTCAAGGCTGCAAAACCTCTAAAGGAAGAAATTCTGTAGTTTGACTCCTCTGTGGCTTTTACGAAAGTCATGGGGAGTTTTTTAATAAGAGTACCGCTTAAATCAGAGATTAACGGAATTATGCATATATCAGATATCAGAAAATTCAATCGCTGCCATCAGCTATACTGGCTGTCTGCTCAGAATGAGAGGAGATTCTTTCCCTATCTCAATGTCTGCGAAGACGTCTGCGAATCAGTAAGCCGCAAGCTGGGCATTGAATGGTACAATACCGGAAATACCAATGAGACCAATGAGGATTCCCTCAGGATGCTGGAAAGCTCCCCCTGGCTGTTCAGGGCCCGCTTTGAGGCCTGCGGCCTAAGAGTGAAGATACCCCTGATCCAGTGTAAGGACGGCCATGCGGTCATCTATTCGATCCTGCTGTCCACCGGTATCAACAGTGAAGAGATAACCGCCCTGCGCTATGAATATGAAGTGCTGGCCAAGCTGGGTATCGCCGTTGATGACATGTTTGTCCTGTATCTGAACAGTGACTATCAGCGCGGCCACTCACTTGACCATCACAAGCTCTGGAAGATCACCGACCGCTACAAGGAAAACACGCTTCTGGAGCTGGCCCTGTCCCTGGATGTTGATCTGGAGGAAACGGTCAGTGAGATAAGCGCCTATCAGCCTGAACAGCCTTCTCACAGCAGCAAGTGCTCCGGGCGCAGCCGCTGTCAGTTCTACGAGACCTGCTTTCCCGACGAAGTCATCAGGGAAGACAACAGCATCCTCACTCTGGTATCATCGCAATACAAGCGCCAGATGTTTGCCGATGGCATCCGCTGTCTGAAGGATGCCGATGAAAAGCGGCTGGAAGGCAGCCGCATCCAGTACGCCCAGATCATGGCGGACAGAAACGGCGGACTGTTCTTCGAAAGAGCGCCGCTGAGGCAATGGCTGGCTGACAACGTTCACTATCCGCTTGCCTTCATCGACTTTGAGTGGGATCTCTACCCCATACCGCCCTTTGAAGGCATGAAGCCGTTGGATGTCAGCGTCTTCCAGTATTCCCTGCATGTTGATGACGGGACTTCCCTGAAGCATTATCAGTTCATCGGTGAGGGTGACTGCCGGAGAAAACTGGTGGAATCAATGCTGGAAAACCTGCCGGAAGAAGGGACCGTCTTTGCCTATAACGCCAAAGGAGCGGAAATGATCCGGATAAATGAATTTGCCCGCCTGTTTCCCGACTGCGGTGAAAAACTGGAATCCATCAATAATCGGATGGTCGATCTGGCTGACCCGTTCATCAGCGGCATGGTCTACGATACCAGAATGCGCGGTTCCTTTACCCTGAAGACCATTGAAGAAATGGTCGACAGCGATCACTCATATCACGACCTGGATGTCTCCAACGGCATTGAGGCGGTCGAGATCCACCGGTTGCTGGAGGCCAGTGATGACCTCAAGGACCGGGAAACCTACTTCGAACAGCTCTATAAGTACTGCGGACTGGATTCCTATTCACTTTACAAGGTGCTTAACTGGCTGAGACAGATAACGGAAGAATAATAGTCTTTATGACTATGGGAGGAAAAATATATGAAAGTAAATGTTTATGCCAAGGATTTGAGCGTGTCCAAGGACACCGAACAAACGATCAGCGAAAAGCTGGGCCTGATTGAAAAGTATGTTCTGATCGATGAATCAACAACCGCTCAGGCAATGGTAAAGAGACATGGAAATGACATCAAACTGGAAATCACCATTCCTTCTAAGGTTGGCGTGCTCAGATCGGAAGTAATCGACCATGACATGCGCGACGCCATCGATAAATCTGTTGAGAAACTGGAATCGCAGCTGCGCGGCCAGAAGGGCAGACTGTCCAGAAGACACAAGGAAAAACTCTCCAAGACCTTCTATGAAGATGATGATTATCAGATCGAGGAAAAGGTCAAGAGAGTCAAGAGAGTCATTATTGAGGATCTTGATTCCGAAGACGCCATCATGCAGATGGAACTGATGGACCACAACTTCTTCGTCTACCGCGATGCCGATACCAAGATCGTTTCCGTCATGTACAAGAGAGAAGACGGCGATTACGGCATTCTGGAGATCGTCTAGTTTAACTTCATAACTTGATAAAAGCTTATCAGGGCCCGCTGGCGGGCCCTGATTCCGGTTTTAAGGGCAATGGAAAAGAATGCTTTTCCCGCGGTAAGCCGGCTTGCATATTTCCCGCTAATCTTCTATAATCTTTTCAGGCAGAGAAGAGCAGCAGTAACTGAAAACCGGAAAGCAGAGAATGCCGGGTTGGTGAAACGGCATCAGAGGTGATCAGTGAAGTCGGCTTGGAGCTGATGAACTGAAAGAGCAGTAAGTTCATCCGTAGTAAGGCGTTAACTTATTGAGAAGTAATTAAGGTGGTACCACGTTAAGCGTCCTTTGGCGGCGCTTTTGTTTTTTAAGGAGGACTTTGCATGTTGGATAACAGATATGAACACCTGAAGGTTGAGGAAGGCCAGTATGAAGGCTGGGTGAAGGAAGGCTATTTCACCGCCGGCGATACCAGCAAGAAACCCTATTGCCTGGTAATTCCGCCTCCGAATGTCACCGGAAAGCTGCATCTGGGCCATTCCTGGGACAATACCCTGCAGGACATCATCACCCGCTATAAGCGGATGTGCGGATTTGATACGCTCTATCTACCGGGCATGGACCATGCCGGCATTGCCACCCAGGCCAAGGTCGATCAGCGCCTGAAGGAGCAGGGCGTTTCCCGTTATGACATCGGCCGGGAAAAGTTCCTGGAACAGGCCTGGGCCTGGAAGGAAGAATACGCCGGCTTCATCCGCCAGCAATGGGCCTCCATGGGCATCGCCCTGGACTATACCAGAGAACGCTTCACCCTTGATGAGGGTCTTTCCCGGGCTGTCAGAAGGGAATTCGTGCAGCTCTACAAGGAGGGACTGATCTCTCAGGGCGAAAGGATCATCAACTGGGACCCGGCCGCCAAGACCGCCCTCAGCAACATCGAAGTCATCTATAAACCCACCAAGGGCTACATGTATCATTTCAAGTATGACGTAGTCGAAAACGGCCGGCAGATCGTGGTCGCTACCACCCGTCCGGAAACGATGTTCGGTGACGTCTGCGTGGTCGTCCATCCCGATGATGAACGCTATAAGGACATCGTCGGCATGCATGTCATCAACCCGGCCAATCACCAGCCGCTGCCGATCATCACCGATGACTACATTGACATCGAGTTCGGAACCGGCGCCATGAAGTGCACCCCGGCTCATGACCCCAACGACTTCATCATCGGCGAGAAGTACGGTTTCGATAAGCCGGTATGCATCAATCCCGACGGCACCATGAACGCTCTGGCTGGCGAATACGAAGGTCTGGACCGCTATGAATGCCGCGAAAGACTGGTTGAGCGCATTAAGTCCGAAGGCCATCTCGACCGCCTGGAGGACATCGAACACAATGTCGGCTATTCGGAAAGAACCGATGTCATCGTGGAACCCTATCTCTCCAAACAGTGGTTCGTCAAGATGAAGCCGCTGGCTGAAGACGTTCTGAAGTTCCAAAAGGACGATGAAACCAAGATCCACTTCTATCCCGAGCGCTTTGAGAAGACCTTCCTGCAGTGGCTGGAAAACATCGAGGACTGGTGCATTTCCCGTCAGCTGTGGTGGGGCCACCGCATCCCGGTCTGGTATCATAAGCAGACCGGTGAGATCTATTGTGAGATGGAAGACCCCAAGGACCCGGAAAACTGGATCCAGGACGAAGACGTACTGGATACCTGGTTCTCCAGTGCCCTGTGGCCGTTTACGACCCTGAACTGGCCGGATGAAGACGATCCGGACTATAAGAGATACTATCCGACTGACTGTCTGGTCACCGGTTATGACATCATCTTCTTCTGGGTTGCCCGAATGGCCTTCCAGGCCCGCCACTTTACCCATAACCGCCCCTTCCGCGATGTTCTGATCCACGGTCTGGTCAGAGATGAACTGGGCCGCAAGATGAGCAAGTCGCTGGGCAACGGCGTTGACCCGATGGATGTCAAGCAGCGCTATGGCGCTGACGCCCTGCGCTTCTTTTTGACCACCAATTCCACACCCGGCGCTGACCTGCGTTATTCAGACACCAAGGTTGAGGCTTCCTGGAACTTCATCAACAAGATCTGGAATGCCAGCCGCTTTGTGCAGATGAATACGGAAGGAATGAAGATCGAAGACATCGACCTGACCCATCTCAACAGCATCGACAGCTGGCTGCTGGACAAGCTCAACAAGGTCATTGCCAGCACTTCCGCCAACATGGAGAAATACGAATTCGCCATCGTCGGCAATGAACTCTACAATTTCGTCTGGAACGACTTCTGCAGCTGGTACATTGAATTAAGCAAGTCCACACTCAATTCCGAGGATCCTCAGGTCGTCAAGGCTACCCGCTCAACGCTGCTGTATGCCCTGATCGCCATTTTGAAGCTGCTGCATCCCTTCATGCCCTTTGTCACCGAGAAGATCTATGGCGATCTTCCCCATCAGGCTGCCGCCCTGTGCGTTGACAGCTGGCCGCAGACCATTGAACTGTCAAAGGCCAATAATGAGGAAGTTGAACTGATCATCAACGTTACTTCCATCATCCGTCAGCTGCGCGTCGATTACAGCATCAAGCCTTCCACCATGCTGGAGATCACCCTGAAGGACGAAGAAGGCAGGCTCCTGGATGTCGATCTGGAGACCAATAACATGCTTATCAAGCTGGCCAGAGCCAAGTGCACTAATGAAGAGAGCGAAGACATGATCGTCAGACCGCTTAATAACGGTTCACTGGCCCTCAGCGCGGCCCAGATAATTGATTATCAGGCAGAATATGATAAACTGATTAAAGAACAGACCCGCCTGGAGAATGAGATCAGAAGGAGCACCGGCATGCTCAGCAATCAGAATTTCATTGCCAAGGCCCCCAAGGAAAAAATCGATAACGAAAAGGAGAAACTGGAGAGCTACAAGGCGCAGTTCGACATTGTTGCCGAACAGCTGGCTCAGGTAAAAGCCAAACTCTAAGATGAAGAAACTGTTAATCATCCTGCTGGTACTGGCGCTGTGCGCCGGCGGCTATTTCTACTTTTCCCTGACCCGTTCCGATTACGACGTGTTCACGGAAAACGGCTACAGCTACCGGCTTAACAGCGATAACAGCGCTGACATCATCAAATACGAGGGCTCCGATGAGGAGAACATCATCATCGTTCCCTCATACCTTTCGGACTATGAAGTCACTTCGATAGCCCGTAAGGCTTTTAACTGCGAAAATGTCGCCAGCATCGTGATTTCCGATACCGTTACCTCCATTGAGGATGAAGCCTTCTATAAGTGTGAGAATGTCCTATCTCTGACCTGGCCCAGCGGCCTGATGGCCGAAAAGCCCTTCTCGGGCTTGAGCAACCTCAATGAACTGGTCATCTCCTTCGGCAATGACGGCTTCATGAAGGACCTCAGTCCTGAACTGCCCCCGGTCTGGGCCGACAGCTGCGAGTCGATCACCATGCTGACGGTGGAAGACGGGGTGCGCTATCTGGGCAATTACAGTTTCCGCGACCTGGTCAATCTGGAAACCGTCAATCTTCCTGAGACCGTTGAGGCGATCGGCATCGAATGCTTCTACAATGATACGCTGATTCAGAACATCGCCCTGACCTCAACTCTCAAGAGCATTGGACGCAAGGCCTTTGCGGCTGACACCATGCTTTCCCGTCCGGTCACCCTGACCGTTCCCCAGTCAGTTGAATACATGGGAGAAGAGGCTCTGGGAAGCAGCTTCAGCTATTATGTCTACAAGGACTCCTATGGTGAGCGCTATCTGCAGAACCTCAATGCCAGCTATTCCCTGATCGATCTGTCCCTGAACATGAAGGACAATGTCGTTGACCTGGGCAGCCAGATGATGCTGCACAGTAAAAAGCTCCCAGCGGGCTTCAGCGAGCCTGTGAGCTTCGTTTCCCTTAATCAGGATATTCTTACCGTGGACGAAAAAGGCGTCATGGTGGCCATTGGAACGGGCCAGGCGACAGTCAGAATGCAGACGCTAAGTGGCAGCTATGACGATGTCATAACCGTTGAAAGCGCCAATCTGCAGGGAAAGTACCGCCTGCTCAATGTCGGGGAAAGCTTCCAGGCTGACCCGGGTGGATTTGAGGTATTCAATGATTACTGGAGTGAATTCTTTACTTACGCTACTACCGATGGCGCCATTGCCTCGGTTACCGCTGAGGGTGAGGTCATCGCCCGGGGACCGGGAAGCTGCTACATCTATGTCAGCGACGAATATGAAAATACCGTTTCCTATCTGGTTAGGGTTCAGCAGCTGGTCGAAGAGATAAAACTGTCAACAGAATCGATCAGACTGCGCAAGGGCAATACCTATCTGATAAACGCTACGGCTCTGCCGTATAATGCCGGCAACCGCAAGCTGGTCTACCAGTCCAGCAATCCCAATGTCGCCGTGGTCAACGGCGAAGGCAAGATCACCGCGCTGGCCTATGGTGACTGTACGGTCACCGTCAGCAGCGTCGATGGTTCCAATATCGTTGCCAAGCTGCCGGTAGTGGTTTCCAACAGCCGGGTATCCGTCGACAACAATGTTGCCGTCGTAATGACCGGAAAGAAATATAACATCCGCTACAGCAGCACATCCGACGACATCATCTTCTCCTCATCCAATGAGGAGATCGCCACGGTCGATGCCAACGGCACCATCACCGGTGTTTCCGAAGGCAAGTGCGTGGTCATGGTCGCCGACAAGCATAAGAGTGCCTATTCGATGATCACCGTAGCTGTCTATGACAGTTTCTCATACGGCATTGACATTTCCCGCTGGAACGGAAATTCCCTGACTTCTGACACCTTCAAGAAGGCCAGAGCGGAGGGCATCGATTTCGTTTACATTCGGGCCGGCTACGGCAGTTCCGACAAGGACCGCAACTTTGAACGCAACTACAAGGCTGCCAGAGCCGCCAACATGGATGTCGGTGCCTACCACTACATCATGGCCACCAGCGCTTCAGAAGCGCGCAGCGAGGCCAACGCAATGCTTAAGTGGATCGCCGGCAAGAAGTTTGACTATCCGATCATGATCGACATTGAGGACCGCACGCAGAAATTCCTGCTGAATACCACCTTCAATGAGATCATCAACGCCTATTGTCAGGTCATGGAGAACGCGGGTTACAGCTGCATCGTCTATTCCTATGCTTCGATGCTCAACAAGTCCAACGGCCGCTATGACCACTGGGTAGCTCACTGGAATGTTACCTGGCCGACTTATTTCAACAAGGAATTCAAAATCTGGCAGTTTACCGATAACGGCCGGGTCGCCGGTTTTGCCGGAGCGGTGGACATGGACATCTGCTTCTATGATTATCCCTCATACATCCGGAAACACCATTTGAATGGCTATTAGAGACGCAATGTGCTATGATGGTATTACAGAGTTATACAGGAGGCTGACATGGCAATTTCATTAAGACTGTCCAGTGAAGATGAGGAACTGTTCAAGAAGTACGCTTTACTGCACAACATGACCGTTTCCGATCTTATCAGGGAATCAGTTCTCAGGCGCATTGAGGACGATATTGACCTGCAGAATTACCAGAAGCTGATGGAAGAGTATCGGCGGGATAACCGCAGCTACTATCTCGATGAGCTGATGACGAGGAAGTAACATGGCCTTCAGGGTTTGTTTTTCCGAAAACGGCCGGCAGGATCTGCAGAAGTTTGACCCAATCACCCAGTCATTGCTGATGGGATGGCTCAAACGTAACCTGGAGAACTGCTATAACCCCCGGGTATTCGGCTATCAGCTGGAGAAGTACAACTACAGCTGCTGGAAATACACGCTGGGTGATTACCGGATGCTGTGCACAATTGAAAAGGACGACATTGTCATCCTTTCAGTCAAAAACCGCCATAACGAAAGGGCCTAGGGGGAGGCTGCTGAAAATGTATGCCTCTGAGTGAGACGATTGAGAAAAATGGAGGAGATATCGAGCCAGATCTCGAAATACTCCTCCGTTTTTTTTGAAAGAATGAGAAAAAGGCCTTCTTATTTGGCCTCTGTTTTCTCATTTTTTGTATTTTTGAGAACAAGAATCCGTTTTAAGTTCACGACGAAAATTGACACACCTGCCTGAAGTGTCATCCCGTGCTGACCGGTGTATACCGTATGCGCATAACCATGTTCATTTTTCAGCTCTGCATTCTTGGCTTCGATCTTATACCGCTCATGCGCGAGCTGCTGGTAGTATTCGGTATCCTGTTTATCCTGATGATCTTGATGTAATTGACTCATTCTCACTGTGACATTGTATGTCTTTGATTTCTGCCCGTCTTTGAATCCACACTTTTCTCTCAATGGACAGACCTTGCATTTTTCAGTATCGAAGAAGTAAGATTCCCTTTGCGGTTTGTCCGGCGTATTGGCGCCTGTACGTACTTTCCTGACTGCCATATGTCCTGCAGGACATACATACATCTGTGCATCTTTGTTGTATGAAAATCTGTCATCAAGTTCATTCCTTCTGTTGCCGGATGTGACGGTTTTACTGAGTTTCGATACCAGGTGAAGTTCATTATCATTTGCGAATTCGATCAGTTCCTGTTCTGAATAGGCACCGTCTCCAACAATGTTTTTAACCTTGACTCCGTTTTCCTCCATCTTTTTTACAAGTTCAGGAAGTTCTTTTCCGTCCGGCTTTTCCCCGGAGGTTACCGTGGCGGCAGTGATGATCCTTTCAGGGGTCATCGCAATGTGTGTCTTATATCCGAAATATTCTGTATCTGCTGTTTTATGTCCGACTCTGGCATCAGGGTCTTTTGAAATGGTCAGTTCTTCATTTATGTCATCTATCGTTTCCTGAAGAAGATTGATGTTCTCTGTTATGTTCTTATACACTTTCAACTTTTCATCACTGTTTACAGTATCCAGCACTTTCTGACAATATCTGACAACTTCTTCATATATGCCGATCTGATGATTGTCCGGTTTCTTTGGCATCTTCTCAGTGTAGTTTTCATCGACGGCATATACTTTCTTTCTGAGGTTCTTACAGACTTCAAGCAGATATTCACGGGCACTCTTTGTGCCGTATCTCGCTTCTGTATGAGTGGAATCAACAATCAATGTGTTCGATAGTTTGATGCCGTTCTCACGAGCGACCGCAACACTTTTGGCAATCAATGTATCCATGATCGTATCATCTTTCATCCGCTGCTTCCTGAACTTCGTCAGGCTTGACGGATCAATCACATCGGCTTCCGGGGCAATTCCAAGAAAATACTTGAATGCCATATCTGTCATAGCCCTGGATACAACATCACGATCTGACAGCTCATACATCCTTTTAAGCATCAGATACCTGAACATGACCTGCGGCCGGTAACCGGGTCTGCCGTTATCAAGCGTATATGTATCCCGAAGCATATCATCGACAAAGGAAAAATCCACGAGTTCATTTAACTGACGGAGCTCGTGGTCTTTTGGAATGACAATGTCATACAGAGCGATATATGGGCTCAGAACCATACCCTCCCGCTGAATCATTTCGATTCTCCAGAGCGTTTCATTTCGTTGCGCAGCGCATCCTTGATCAGTTCTGACTTTGACTGTCCCGACTGGTTGAGCCATTCAAGGATTTCCTTATCTTTATCAAGATTGAACCAGACAGTAACTCTGGACATATGATTCTTCTGATAATTCATATCATAAGCGGACTTATCTACTTTGGATCTCATAAAAAACACCTCACCTAACACAGTTATTATAACAGACACTAGCCGCTAGTTTCAAGCTATATAAGAAAACTCATCTATTTTTTTCGATGAGTTTATTGGTTCCCAATAGTGCAGTGGGTTTTTCAGCAGCCTCCCTAGGGGCCCTTTTCTTCTGATCAGTAATTCTTTTTTGATTCCTTTCCCTCGATCAGCCGCTTGATGTTTTCGTGATGCCGGAAGGCAACGAAGAAGAACAGAACGGTAAGGATCAGGGTTACATGGATATTATCGCAAAGCAGCGTCGACATGCAGGCAGATACCAAAAGGGCAAAAAGTGAAGCCAAAGACACATACTGGGTGTAGTGAGAGATCAGAAACCAGATGACCATCGGCAACAGGAAACAGCCGAGAAACATCTTCACACTCTGAAGTGAGATGGCCAGGATAAGCCCCATGGCTGTGGCAACGCCCTTGCCGCCCTTGAAGGAAGCAAACAGCGGATAACAATGGCCGATCACCACAAAGACACTGGCAAACAGGGCACTTGAAGGGTCGATCAGGGCCTCAATAAGGTAGGCGACGGTTCCCTTGAGAGCGTCAAGTACGGCGACTATGACAGCCGGACGACGGCCCAGGACCCGGCCGGTATTGGTAGCTCCGGGGTTTCCGGAACCGTACTGGCGGACATCGGTATGGTAGAAGACCTTGCCGATGACCAGAGCCCAGGGAACGGAGCCGATCAGATAATTGATAATGGAAAAAAGGACAAATTTCATAACTCTCACCCTGGTCTCATTATACCATTTTTGCCTGTGATGGTATAAGCAACTGACCCCTGATTGTGATATAATAAATAAGAATTGAGGTGTTTTACTGTGGCTAAAACGACGAAGTATGATGCCAGCAGCATCATCAAACTTGAAGGACTGGAACCGGTCAGAAAGAGACCGGGCATGTATATAGGATCGACAGACCATTACGGTCTGCATCATTTGGTATGGGAGATCCTTGATAACTCGATGGACGAAGCCATCAACGGCTTTGGCAAGGTCATTAAAGTCACCATTGAGAAGGACAATGTCATCTGCGTGGAAGACGAGGGAAGAGGCGTGCCAACCGACATGCATTCCTCCGGCAAGCCGACCATCGAGGTCGTCTATACCGAACTGCACGCCGGCGGTAAGTTCTCCTCGGAATCGGGCTATAAGATGGCCGGGGGCCTGCATGGGGTCGGGGCATCGGTAGTCAACGCCTTAAGTGAGTGGATGGAAGTGACTTCCTGCTATAACGGCAAGATCGGTTTCATGCGCTTTGAAAACGGCGGTTCAAAGGTCTCCAAGCTCAAGAATCTGGGCCCGACGACCAAGACCGGCACCAAGGTGCGCTTTCTGGCGGATAAAAAGATCTTCAATCATGTCGAATACAGCTACAATACCATCGCTGAAAGAGTCAGGGAAGCCGCCTTCCTGACCGAGGGACTGAAACTCATCCTGAAGGATGAAAGGACCGGCCAGTCAGCGGAATACTGCTACGAAAACGGCTTACAGGCCTTCATTGAATATCTGCATGAGAATAAGAACGGTCTTTCCCCGATCGTCCGTTTCTCCGGTTCGGCCAACCGCATCGGCATTGACGTGGCTTTCCAGTTCATCGATTCCTACCGCGATGAGAATACCTATTCATTCTGTAACAAGGTTAGAACGGCGGACGGCGGCAGCCATGAGGTCGGCTACCGGGCCGCTTTCACCAAGTGCTTTAATGACTATGCCCGCCGTAACGGTCTTTTAAGGGACAAGGATCCCAATCTGGATGGCCGGGATGTCAGGGAAGGTTTGACCAGCATCATATCGGTTGCCGTACCGGAGGACATCCTGCAGTTTGAAGGCCAGACCAAGGGCAAACTGGGAACACCCGAAGCCCGCACGGCTCTTGACAGCTTCATCAGCGAGAAACTGAGTTTCTGGCTGGAAGAAAACAAGGAACTGGCCACCCTGCTGGTGCGTAAGATGGTCAAGAGTTACCAGGCCCGGGAAGCTGCCCGGGCGGCCGCCCAGGCGATCAGGGAAGGCAAGAAGAACAACAAGAAGGCCGAAAAGCTGATCTCCGGCAAGCTGGCACCGGCTCATTCCAGTGATTCCCGCAAGAAGGAACTGTTCATCGTTGAGGGCGATTCCGCCGGCGGCAGTGCCAAGCAGGGACGTGATTCCCAATATCAGGCCATCCTGCCCTTAAGAGGCAAGGTCCTCAATACCGAGGATGCCCGCATGGAGGAGATTACCGCCAACGAAGAACTGAATACCCTCATCTATACAATCGGAGCCGGCGTCGGCGATTCCTTTGACGTCGAATCCGCCAACTACAGCAAGATCATCATCATGACCGACGCGGACACCGACGGTGCCCACATTCAGGTATTGCTGCTGACCTTCCTGTACCGCTACATGAAGCCTCTGATCGATGCCAACATGGTCTACATCGCCCTGCCGCCTCTCTATAAGGCCACCAAGGGCAAGGAGACCTGGTATGCATTTAACGATGATGAACTCAATCAGATCCGCGAAGAGCACGGCAAGGTAGAAATCCAGCGCTATAAAGGCTTGGGTGAAATGAATGCTGAGCAGCTCTGGGAAACGACCATGGACCCGGCAACCCGGACGCTGGTGCAGGTGCACATTGATGACAACATCGCCACCGATAACAAGTTCAACGTACTGATGGGCCGGGATGCCGATGTACGGCGTAACTGGATCGAGGATTATGTCGTCTTCACTCTGGAAGACAGCTACCATCTGGAGGACAAGCAATGAAGAAGCAGAAGGAAATCAATGAGACGATCGTTCAGGCTCCTCTGGATGATCTGATCTCGGAAAGATACGGCGATTACGCCCGCTACATCATTCAGGAGAGAGCTCTGCCCGATGCCCGGGACGGTCTTAAGCCGGTTCAGAGAAGGATCCTTTACGCGATGTTCAGAGACGGCAATACCAACAACAAGCCCTTCCGCAAGAGCGCCAAGACCGTCGGTAACGTCATCGGTAACTACCATCCCCATGGCGATTCCTCCGTATATGAGGCCATGATCCATCTTTCCCAGTCCTGGAAGATGAACCATCCGCTGGTGGAAATGCACGGCAATAACGGCTCCATCGATAATGACCCGGCAGCTGCCATGCGTTATACCGAAGCCCGTCTGGCTGCCATCAGCCATGAACTATTGGAAGACATCGACCGGGATACCGTCACCTGGACCCCGAACTTTGACGATACCGAAAACGAACCGACCGTTCTGCCGGCCAAGTTCCCCAATCTGCTGGTAAACGGCTCCAAGGGCATTGCCTCTGGCTATGCCACCAACATCCCGCCGCACAATCTGGCGGAAGTAGTCGACGGCACCATTTACCGGATAAATCATCCTGACTGCTCACTGGAGGAACTGATGCAGCTGATCAAGGGACCGGATTTCCCGACCAGTGGCATCGTTCAGGGTTATGAGGGCATCAAGGAAGCCTTCCGCAGCGGCCGGGGCAGGATAGTTGTCCGGGCCAAGGCTGAAATTGAAACCGACAAGCGCCAGCAGCACATCATCATCAGCGAGATCCCTTATGAGGTAGTCAAGTCGGACATCGTCCGCAAGATTGATGAACTGCGTCTCAATAACTCCATAAACGGCATCGTGGACTGCCGCGATGAATCCGACCGTAACGGACTGAAGATCGTCATTGATATCCACAAGGACGCCGATGCCTCCCTGATCCTCAACTATCTCTACAAGAATACCCCGCTGCAGGTCTACTACAACTACAACATGATCGCCATCGTCAATAACCGCCCGACGCTGTTAGGACTGCGTGAGGCCATTGACGCCTACATTGCCTTCATGAAGGACTTCGTACTCAAGCGCAGCAAGTTTGAGTTCCGCAAGCGCATTGACCGCTGCAACATCCTGGAAGGTCTGATCCGGGCTGTCAGCGTCATGGATGAGGTCATTGCCATCATCCGCGCTTCCAAGGACAAGGCCGATGCGAAGAAGAACCTGATCGCCCGCTTTGAGTTCACCCCTGAGCAGGCGGAAGCCATCGTCATACTGCGGCTGCATCAGCTGACCAATACCGACATCGTCGAACTCAGGGAAGAATACGAGAAACTGGTCAGGGAGATGAAGGATCTCAACGACATCATTCACAATGAAAAGCGGCTGGCTGAGGTACTGTGCAGCGAACTGGAAAATACCAAGAAGCTTTACGGCAGACCAAGGCAGACGGTCATCGAGCATGAGGTCGAAAACATCGTCATCGACAAGATGAGCATGATACCCAATGAACGGGTCGTCGTTTCACTGAGCCGGGACGGCTATGTAAAGCGGGTATCGCTGAAATCGTACAACGCCTCGGAAAACGCTCTGACCGGCCTCAAGAATGAAGATGAGCTGATCGGTGTCAGCGAGTGCGACAGTTACGATACGCTTTTGATCTTTACCGAGTCCGGCGAATATGTTCAGCTTCCGGTCTATCAGCTGGAAGAATTCAAGTGGAAGGAGATCGGCAAGCACATCTCCAACTATGTAAAGGTCAACAACAATGAGAAGTTCATCGGCGGCTTCATCGTCAAGGACTTCGATTCCTGCTGTTGGGTCGTTACCGCCAGCCGCAGCGGCATGATCAAGAAGACACCGCTGACGGAACTTAAGCTGCAGCGTACCTCCAAGAGTTCGGCGGCCATGCTGCTGAGCGATGATGACCGCGTGCAGGCCGTTGCCGTCGGCTATCAGGGCGACAGCGTCTATCTGGTCTCCCAGGACGGCTATTCCATGTACTTCAGCCTTGATGAGGTCAACCCGATCGGTGCCCGCGCCAAGGGCATCATCGGCATGCGCTTAAGCGAAGGCGATAGCCTGGCTGACATGACCCTGATCAGTGCCGCGGATTCTGAGATGGTCTATCTGACCGTCAAGGGCAACTCAAAGCGCCTGAAGATCGCTGACATTCCGGTTACCAAGAGGGCAACCAAGGGTGTACTGATCGCCCGCAGGACCAAGACCAATCCGGCGGTTGTGCGCTATTGCGTCGCCGGAAGCCTGAATGATGATCTGAAGCTGATTTGCGAGGGTGAAGTTTCCAATACCAAGATCAAGGACATTTCCCTGATGGATATTGAATCACGATTCTCGGTAACTACGGTTGGAAAGACCTATTACCGCTGTCCGGGCATCCGGGAAGTACGCATCGTCGATTTCCCGGCCGAAGAGCAGAAAAAAGAATATGAAGAACTGCGACTGGAGGTATAGCAAATGACCAGAATCAAACGTATCGGCCTGATGAGCGGCCTCTACATTTCCCTGTTTATCGCTTCCTTCTGCCTGGTGACTTACTTCAACGGCTATCAGTTTTTAGGCCAGCTGTTTCTGCAGCTGATGGCTGGCATCGTGGCCCTCATCGCGGCCGTGGTGATCATCTTTCTGATGTTCAAAAACAGCAACTACCGCCTGAAGGATCTGATTCTGGTCGAGGAAGAAGAGTCTGATCAAGCTCTGGAAAGACCATTGGACAATTCTGAGGAAACAAAGCTGACCGAAAGTGATGAAGAGTCCCGTCAACAGGAAAACCAGCTGGACAGCAGTCAGAACAGCATTGCCCAGCAGTTCATCGATACCTCCGTGTTGCCGCTGGAAACCGACGCCGCGCCTCAGCAGGAGCCTGAAATGAAGGCTGAAGAGATTCCGGAGCCCCCGGCAGATCAGATCGCTGAACCCCAGCCTGTCATCACAGCCCAACAGATGCAGGCCAGTGCGGTAAATGCGCCGCAGCTGACCGTTAAGCCGGAAGTATCCGATCCGCTGACGGAGACACAGATAAACTACATTAATTCCTCAGCCAATTCCTACCTGAATGAAAAGGGTCTTCCCCAGCTGGTCATGACCAACGATCTGTCCAAGGAAGACATCGAAAGAAGAAAGCGCCAGTATGAAAACCCGCAACAGATCCTTGAACCCGAGGAAGTCAGGGAGAGCTATGACGAAGAGGTCGATGAGGATTTCTACATCCAGGATGAAGGCCAGGACCGTCTGGCCGCCGTACTGGTCAGGATCATCATCATTCTGGTATTCATACTGATCTTTATCTGCGGCTACTATGTCTACAGCCGCTATCTGGGGTGAAACATGGTTAAGAAATGCATAGGCTGCGGCATTGAACTGCAGAACACCGACAGCAAGGCTCTGGGCTATGTCGTGGACATGAACATGGATTATTGTCAGCGCTGCTTCCGGATGACTCATTACGATGCCCATCTGGTCAAGGACTTCATTCCTGACAATGAGCAGATCTTAAGCGATCTGGCATCTTTAAAGGGGCAGTTTCTCTGGATCATCGACATCTTTGACCTGGAGACTTCCCTGCGATCCTCACTGAGCCGCTTTTACGCGGAACATGAGTGCATCATCATCCTCAACAAGTGTGACCTTCTGCCTCATAACATCAACCTGGACCGCCTGGCCCAATATGTCCTTGGGCGTATCCGTCAGATCAATGTCCGCTCCCAAGCCATCCTTACCAGAGGCATCAATCCGGATTTTGTGGAAAGCCTGAGAAGCGTTACCGATCCTGATCAGCCGCTGATCATGACCGGTGTTGCCAATGTCGGCAAAAGCACGATCATCAATGAGCTGCTTGGCGCCCAGGTAGCAACCACCAACCCCTACCCGGCCACTACCATGCGCATCAATGAGATAAAGGGCGCAGGCTATCACATCTATGACAGCGCCGGTTTATGGATCGCTGAATCGATGCAGGCCTGTCTGAATGTCGATGATCTGAAGAAGGTGGTTCCGGCCCGTACCGTCAGACCGACGGTATATCAGCTGGAAAAAGGACAGTCGCTCTCCCTGGGCGGTCTGGCCCGCATCGATCTGAATGTCGAAGACTGCTCAGCAGTCAGTTATCTGTCCAACCAGCTTAAGGTCCACAGAGGCAAAAGCGCAAACGCTGATGATCTCTGGAAGCGCCGCTATGGCAGTGAAGATCTTTCCCCAATACCAATGGATAGCCGCTATCCGGAAAGCTTCAAGAAGGTCCGCTTCAATCACAGCGGCAAGGCCGACTACTTCATCTGCGGCCTGGGCTTTGTGACCGTGACCGGTGAAAAGGGCATCGTCGATGTCCTGGTGCCGGCAGCGGTCCAGGTCATAAAGAGAAAGGCGATGATTTAAATGCTGAAGAAAAAACAGAAACAGTATCTCAAGGGACTGGCCAATCCGCTTAAGCCGGCCGTCATCATCGGCAAGGACGGTCTGACGGAAAACATCATCGGTTCCATTGATGAATATCTCACTTCCCACGAACTGCTCAAGATCAGCATTCTGAAGAGCTGTGAGCAGGAGATCGAAGAGATCGTACTCGATGTGCTGGCCAATACCAATTCCGAACTGATCAGCCAGCTGGGCCGTAAGATGGTCATCTTCCGGCGCAATAACCGTCAGCCGGTCATTGAACTGCCCCGATGAAGAAGATCGGAATCTTTCGCGGTCTGTTTGACCCCATCACTGCCGCTCATCTTGAGGCTGCCAGGCATTTCCGAAAGAAACAGCGACTGGATGCTGTTCTGTTTCTGTGCGAAAAGGACGGCGGAATCGCTGACGGACTGGCGAGATTTCTGATGGTAAAGAAGGCCATCAGGCCTTACAGGTGCCTGGCAATAACGGAAAAGCTGACCGCAGTCATGGGAAAAGAACCGGCTGTCTTAAATGAGAGCGAACAGCTCAAAAAGAAGAGCGAACAGGTGCGCAAGGGTGATTTCAGCCTTTTACCCGCATGTCTGCGCAGAGATGCAATTGAATCAGGCATATACGCAGACCCGTTAGTCAGAAACATGGTAAACGAGCACCGCTACCGCCACTCTCTCTCGGTGGCTTCCCTTAGCCGGGACATTGCTGAAGCCCATCATCTGGACTCCCGCAAAGCCTGGCTTATCGGAATGTATCATGACATTGCCAAAGGCCTAAGTGAGCAGCAGACGGACGACTACATCAAGATCGAAAAACCATATGAATTCAGCTATCCTCAAGCGGTATGGCACGCCTGGGTGGGCTATTATCTGCTCAAGCATGTCTACGGCATGAAAGATAAGGAGATGCTCAGGGCCGTGCGGCACCATTGTCTGGGCGATGACGGTTCGCCATTGGGAATGATCGTCTATCTGGCAGACAAGCTGGAAAGCGGAAGAGGCTATGACTCAAGTAAGGAAATTGAATTGGCCAAGAAAGACCTGAAAGCGGCCTTTGAACTGGTCCATCAGCAACAGGCTGATTTTCTGGCTAGCAAGGAGAAAGTATGATTGCGGTATTATGTGCAATGAAAAGCGAACTCAATGAAGTTATCGCCCGGATGCAAGGTGTTGAGCAGATCGAAGATCATCAGCACCTCTACTATTGCGGCCGGATCGGCGAAAGCGATGTGGTTGCCTGCGAGTGCGGTGTTGGAAAGGTTGCCAGCGCCATTGTCTGCGCGATGATGATCGAGAAATTTCAGCCGGAACTGCTGATCAATGTCGGGGTGGCCGGAGGCTGCCGTGAATTTGAAAATACCATGGACGTCATCGTTGCCGATAAGCTGACTTACCATGACTGGAATAACCTGGTCATCAATGATCAGCCTAACGGCTTTTCTACCAACCAGTACAGCTTTACTGCTGATCCTCATCTCAACGATCTGGCAGTCAGAGCCTTTGAAGCCAGCTGCCACAGCCATATCTACATCGGTCCGATCGTTTCCGGCGACACTTTTGTCACTCTCCGGGAAGATGTTGACCGCATCCTGCGGGATTATCCGGAAGCGTATTGCTGCGACATGGAGTCAACGTCCATCGCGCATTGCTGCCAGATGTATCAGACGCCATTTCTGATCCTGCGATCACTTTCGGACATCGTCATCCGGGAAAACAATAATCTGGATTTTGCCCGTTTCTGTGAAGCGGCGGCCGGTCAGGCTGCTGATCTGCTGGTAAGATTTCTGGATCTCTACCATCGGGAAAGAGCATAACAGGGTGCTGCTGAAAGAGCAGCACTTGTCTTATACGAAACAAAGGAGAAGAACATGGACTGGATCTACATCGCCATCATCGCCATACTGCTGGTCATATGCATCATCTTATTGATCAGCTTTAACATGCTAAACCGCAAGATCGATGAAGCTGCCCGGCAGGAAAGCGCTGCCAGCAGCCAGCTTAATGAGCGGTTATTAAGCCTCAGCGGTTCTTCCGATTATTCGTCGCGCTCCCTTGAAAGGATTGAAGCGGAAATGAACGCCGGCATGATGAACATCAACAACCAGTCCAACCGGGCCTTCAGTGAGATCTTCCGCTCCCTGGATTCCGTAAGGTCAACCCAGCTGGAGATCGGCGAACTGCGCAGCAGCATGCGGGCGCTGGAAAACCTCTTTACTGACAAGAAGACCAGAGGAACGTTCGGGGAGACTGAACTCTATACGATTTTGAAATACCATTACGGGGAAAGCGAGAGCCGCTGGAAGAAACAGTACAAGCTTGAAAACGGCAATCTGGCTGATGCCGTGATCTTCGCCCCTCAGCCGCTGGGGCTGATCTGCGTTGATGCCAAGTTTCCCTTGGAAAATTACCGGCGCATGTATGATGAGCAGCTCAGTGACAGCGAGCGCGCTCAGGCGGTCAGAAAGTTCCGCGATGACTGCCGCAAGCATATCAACGACATCGCTGAAAAATATGTGTCTTCCAGCCAGACCAGCGATTTCGCCCTGATGTTCGTCCCGGCTGAAGCCGTCTTTGCCGAGATCTACGGCCATTATCCCGAAGTAGTCGAACATTCGCAGAAAAAACGGGTCTACATCGTTTCTCCCACTACCCTGATCGCCTATCTTACCAGCATGAAGGCCATCTATCTTCAGCAGAAGAAAGACGCCAACATCGCGGTCATTCAGAAGGAACTGGAAAACCTGTCTGGGGAATTTGATCGCTATCAGACCCGTTATCAGGAACTCTCATCAGCTTTGGAAAAGGCCATCGCCGCCTTCCGGCAATTGGACATCACCAGCGAAAAAATCATCCGGGATTTCGGACGGATCAGAGATGTTGAACTTAAAGAAAGGGGCTGTAACGAAAAAGGCCCATAAGAAACAGTAAAACCCGGGGAGACCGGGTTTTACTGTATAATGTAATCATGGATTACACTACTATATCTAGGCAAGTTCATAGTAGCGCAATTCAGCTCAGATTACCACTGGATTACATCAAAATAATACCAGAGGATGACGAAATTCATACATTTTTGAGGGTTATGGGGAGGATAAACCTGGGAAAGTACCTTCCGAAGCATGAGGGCAGAGGAAGGAAAGGGTATAACCCAAAGAAGATGTTAATGGCTGTGCTGTTTGCGTACATGAACCGTATCTACAGTTTGCGGCAGATGGAGAAGGCGATAAATACAGATATCAGATTCATGTATCTGATGGAAGATGAAAGACCGAGTTTCAAGACAATAGGCGAGTTCATCAGTTCACTGGAGAAATCTGTCCATGATATCTTTGTGGAGATCAACAAGGTCATCCTGAGCATGGATGAGAGTATAGAAGACAGAGGAACAATATACATAGATGGGACGGCATATGAGGCCAATGCCAACAAGTTTTCCTTTGTCTGGAAGAAGACGGCTTTGAAGACTCAGGAGAGAAAACTGAAGAGAGCCAACGAGCTGATTGGAAAACTGACAGGAGTTCAGAGGTTGGAAGAGGTGAAGAAAGCAGAAGAGATTGATTTGTTTCTCGCTGGGATCAACTTAATGAAACAGGAAGAGATAAGCCAATTTGTCTATGGAAGAGGTAAGAGAAAAACACCGTTTCAGCGACTTTATGATGAACTTGTAAAGGTAAAGAATGAACTCAGGGAAGCTGAAATAAGGATAGAGATATGCGGTCAGGACAGGAACTCCTATTCAAAAGTCGATCATGATGCGACATTCATGCATATGAAATATGATTACTATAACAACACCGGAGTATTCAAACCGGGATACAATCTGCAGGCAGCGATAACTGATGAATACATAACAGAACTACTTGTATCAAATGCCCGTACTGACAGTAAGACGCTTCCCCTGACTTTGAAAAGATACCAGGAAGATTACGGTCGCTACCCACAGGCGGCTGTAGCCGATGCCGGATACGGAAGCTATGTCAATTACATGTACATGCTGACTCATGGCATTGAGGCCTATGTCAAATACAACACCTACCGGTTGGAGAAGAAAAGAGAAACATCAAGATATAACGCGTTGAACTTTCGGTTTGAAACTGACAGATTCATCTGTCCGGAAGGGAAAGAACTGATCTTTGAAAAAGAAAGATATTCCGAAGAAGACGGATTCCTTAAGATCACTGACCACTACAGATGTCATGAATGCGACCAATGTCCATTCATGAAAGAATGTACAAAATCAGATCAGGGCAGAGGGATACAGAAGAACTACATTCTGGACGAATTAAAAGCGAATGCCAGAGAGCTTCTTGACTCACCGCAGGGAATAATCCACAGGCAAAAGAGATCCATTTATGCCGAAGGAGTATTCGGTGTTCTGAAGCAGGATTACGGTTATGTAAGGTTGCACAGAAGAGGGATCGAGAAAACCGAGTTGGAACTGACTCTGGTCATTATCGGATTCAACCTTAACAAGTATCACAACAAGCTAAACAGACCGGGTCAATCACCTGCGTAAGCATGTACTTTTCAATAATAATTGTTTTCATTATGCCTGAAATCAGCAGTTTTTCCCGGGGAAAACTGCCTTTTTAGTGATCCTCCTGAAAACACTTAGATAATGACGAAACACGGCGAATAAAAAAGGAGTGAACGCTTTAGCTTTCGCTATTACGTTACACTCCCTTT
>JAEEHC010000040.1 GCA_016280635.1 Erysipelotrichaceae bacterium | reverse complement strand
TCCGCCATTGATGGTAATGATGCCCCATTCATTGTTTTCGGTCTGCTTATAGGAGCCGCTGGAGGTTCCGCCGGCCGGGTTATTGGAACTGCCGATGCCGGCACCGCTGCCATTGGCAAGGGCATTTATGGTGCCGGAATTAATGGTGATGTCGCCGTAAAGGCCTTTTCCCAGACTTTGGTTCATGGCGTTGGAACCGCCGATGGCTGCCGCGTTTTCCTTAGCGGTGGCGTTCAGGGTGCCTTCGCCGCTGATGGTCAGGGATGCCTTATGGTTAGCCGGCGTTTCGCCGTCTTCGAATTCAAATTCCACTTCAATGGCCGCAAAGGCACCGTTGGTGGCGTTGATGTTGTTGCCATAGGAGCCTTCGACATTGTTGACCGTTCCTTCGGCCAGGATCAGTTCGGCCTGGCATGGCACTTTGACCAGAATGGCCGGTCCGTTTTCGGCGTTAATGTCGATGCCGCCAAGCGTGACGACGGCATCCTGCTCAATGACGATGCGCTGGCCAGTCTGGCTTTCCGTTCTGACGGAGACATCACCGGTAATGTACAGCACTCCGGCTTCCTCATCAAAATGGAAATCCGCGCTCTCGCCGCTGACCTGGAAGTCACCGACCGCGGTTTCCGCCGTGACTTCCTGGCGGGAACTGCTGAAAAACATGCAGGCCGTCAGGATCAGTAACATGACTTTTCTGAACTTGATATTCATAAACATACCCCCTGAAAACTATTAACGGAACAGCGCACAAAAAGCGCATCAGCGGACTGAAAGGTGTTGCCTGCGTCCGCAAATGAGCTGGGCTGCCCATTTCTTTTTCATTACCATCATTCTAGCACACCGGAGCGGTTTATTACAAACAGCATGAGGGAAAAGCGAAAAGAAAAGCCACCTTTTTGGGGCAGCCCGGAGTATTTCGAAAATCCGGCAGTGATGCTCAGATGAACAGTCTTCTCTTCAGCCAGGAGGATATGCGCTGGCTACGGGAGAACAGCATGGCAATGATGCCGATGGTAAACAGCGGAACAAACGGCCAGTAGGCCCATCTGAAGCCGAACTTACCGGTGGAATGCAGGGTGATGATCAAATCAATCAGACCGAGATAGAGAGAAAGCGAAAAGCTGAGCAGGCCGAAGGTCATCAGCTTCCGGTGTGCTCCCTCAAACAGGATTCTGACAAAGACATATAGCAGCAAGCCGGAAAGCACGGTCAGCGGCAGGCCGAGCGGCAGATACCATTTCATCCCGAAGATCAGGGTGATCATCAGCAGATAGAGGGCGACCGCCAGGGTGTCAAAGATGATGTAGGTTGAGGGGTGAGCGAAACTGAAGCGGTAGGGAAGCATGATGAAAGCCCACAGCACGACCTCCCCGCCCAATACCAGCAGCGACCATCCGAAGGAATGGTTGAGACAGTAATCAACGATGGCAGTGATGATGAAAGGGATCAGGGACAGGCCACTGATCAGGGTGAAGAGAAAATGGCGGTCGACCTTGCGGTCGGTGGTTTCAATGTAATCCTCAAAGCGCGGCTGATCAGTACCCTGAGCGGCGTTTGGATCGATCACCGGGGTGCCGCAGAGCGGACAGACGGTTTCGTAGGAGGCCAGCTTGACCCCGCAGTGTACGCAATATGACATGTTTATTCCCTCCCGTTGCTTTCAATGAAGACCTCAGCACCGAGATCAACGAGGGTGGAGAAGAAGACCCTTTCCAGTTCCGTTTCTCTGATGTTGCGGGTGAAGTTGAAAATGGTCCGGCCGTTATAGCTGACGCAGCCCAGCATGGAGCGGCCCATGATGGCCTTGCCGAGCATGAAGTCCAGCCTTTCCACATATTGTGCCATCTCTTCCGGCAGGCTGACATTGCCCAGGTTGGAGATGGTTGAGCAGTATAGCAGGTCACCGGCAGTGAAATATGCGATAAACAGTGCCGGAATCTTGAGAATAAGCGGAGTGATGCGGATCAGCGGGTTGCGTTGAGCGGCGACATTGTAGGAGAATTTGGCAAGCTGCCGTTTTTCATTGACGTGGATGCCAAAGTAATTCTTTACATACTCGACGGTCTCTTTAAGGCTGTAGTCTCCCAGGATGCCGTAAAGACCGGGATTGACAAAGGCAGAGAAGTTACGGACGGTCCGGGACGGGAAGAACTGCCTCAGGTTGATCGGCACGGAGATCTTGACCTCCTTTTTCTTCATCCGTTTGCGGCGGTCCTTTTTCTGCAGCTGCAGCGCTGAATACAGCAGCAGCCCGGCGCAGAAGGTACCGATGGGAGCGTTATAGGAGCGGGCCAGCTGCTTCAGCTGTTCAGTGCTGACGCTGCCGCTGATGATCATCATCTTATTGAAGTCGGTGCGGCTGTGCCAGTACTGATAGGAATTGTTTTCGGCGATGCCGAGGGTCTTGTTCTGGCCATAGCGCATGAAGGCATCTTCCAGTTCTTCCTGCTGGGGTGGCTGACAACAGTCGAGAATGTACTTCCCAGCGGGCACCTGAAGGCCATGGCGCAGGGAAAGGTATTCGCTGATCAGTGTCATCAGGAAGGTCATGCCGCCGGTCCCGTCGGTCAGGGTATGGAAAAACTCCACGGCAATGCGGTTGCGGTAATACAGCAGGCGGTACATGAAATGGTTATTCTTGCGGAAGTTGATCTTCTGCATTGGGTTATTGGTATCTTCGACAATGGGAGGCTGCCCGTCAATGTGCTCCAGATAAAACCAGAAAAGGCCATAACGCAAAGTCGTGGCAAAGGACGGCATCCTCTTCAGGACTCTTTCCTGGGCCTGGCTGAGGATCTGAGGGTCAATGTCCTCAGTAAGATCAGCGGAAAGCCGGAACATGGCGGCCCACTGGCCGGTGAGTACCGGAGGATAGATCTGAGCGGCATTATCCAGTTTGAACCAGTTTGGCATCAGCTCACCTCTATTTGAATTATATCACGGCTCCAGGGCGTTCAGCGTTTCCGCTTTTCCTTTTCCTCGTGGCGCCGCTTTACCTCCCGTCGGGCGTCAGCGTATTCATCGCCCAGACCGCGGATCAGTTCTCTGGCGCTGCTGACGCCATGGCGGACATTGGAGACAAAGCGGCCCAGCCGGGCACAGGTATTCAGGTAGCCATGTCCCAGATTGAAACGATCATCACGCTGGGGAACATAGCGGTAACTTTCAATGATTTCCTGATAGCGTCCGACGGCATTATCGACGGCTTGCCGCCAGGACATGTAGAGATCCCGCTGGGCATTGGCACCGATGCGGTGGAAGTAGTCGCGGTTATTGCCGTTTTGAATCAGGATCCTGGTCAGGTCATCGGCATTCTCCTTCATTAGCAGGCAGTTGACCTCACCGGTCGCGTCTTCAGCGGCACAGCTGCCTTCCACCAGCACGCTACCCAGACCGGTAGCCGCGGCTTCGCGGACGACGATGCCGTTGGTGTCATAGGTCGAGGGGAACAGGAAAAGATCAGACAGCGAGAAGATGGCCTTGAGTACCGCCCGATCATATACCGCGGCGGTAAAGATGCAGCGGTCGGTCAGATTGCACTGGCGGATGTACTGCTGCAGGTCTTCGCGGTCGGTTCCGTTGCCGACAAACAGCATCTGGAAATCAACGCCGGTCTTCTGCAGTTCTTTCAGGGCATCAACGATGATCTTCAGGCCCTTGTACCACATGAGGCGGCCGACAAACAGGAAGGTGATCGGGCCCTTGCGGATGCCGTATTTCCTGCGGATCTTTTCAATTTCCGCTTCGCAAGCCCGGCCCCGCTCAAAGTCGACGCCGTTGCTCATGATGCGGTATTCACCCTGAAAGCCCAGTGAGCGCAGATTCTCTCCGGCTCCCTTGGAAACGGTCCAGACTTCATCTGCCGCGTTTATGTTGTCCATGATGCCCTTGAGGGCAGCCTTGGCGAGCGTCTTGTTAGCGATGCTCTTGCGGACATCGATGTCAAACTTGGTATGATAGGTAAAGACGACCGGTTTATGGATGCCGGTACGGATCATCCGGGCCAGCCAGCTGGAAACCGCCGGACAGTGGGTATGGATGATGTCGATCGGTCGCTCATTGAACTTGCTGAGAAACAGCGGGTCAAACGGCAGACCGCCCCGGTAGCCGAAGCTCTTAGGAAGACTGATGCTGCTGTAGCGCAGTACTTCAAAGGGATAATGATCAACGATGCCGGGATAGCGGGGCGTGGCAACGGTGACATTGCCGTAGTTCTGCTGAATGATGGAGGCATAGTTAAAGGTAGTGTTGGCGACCCCGTCAATGGCCGGGGGGAAGGAATCGTTCAATAGACAGACGTTCAGTTTTTCCATGGCGAACCTCCTTTTTTGGGAAGAGATATGCGGCCGCTACAGGTAGCGGTCCATGAAGTCATCAAAGTATTCCTGGATCTCCGTGCGGCGGTAGCTGATCATCGTGCTGGCCTGACGGATCTCCTCAGCGGTGTCCTTCAGCTTCTGCACGAATTCCTGGCGGTTGCGCCGGGACTTGCTGAGGGCCTGGGAAATGTCGGACCACATGCCAAAGAAACTGTCGGAGATGTCCAGCGGATTACGGGGCTTGTACTGGTACTTTTCAATTACGATTTTATAGCGCTCATAGGCCTTCTCCACGGCTTCGCTCCAGGAAATGTAGAGCTGCTCCTGGGCGTTTTTGCCGATGCGGTGGAAATAGTCGGTATTATCGCCGGCCTGGATCAGGACTCTGGCCAGGCTCTCAGCGTTTTCTTCAATCTGAATGGTGTTGACACCGTCAACGGTGTCTTCAGCGGCACAACTGTTGCGGATCAGCACGCTGCCCAGGGCCGCGGCCGCGGCTTCCCTGACGACGATGCCGTTGGTATCAAAGGTTGAAGGGAACAGGAAGAGATCACTGGCAGAAAAGGCGGTTTTGAGTTCGTCCCGGTCAGATATCGATCCGGTAAAGATGCAGGAATCGGTAAGACCGCTCTGCTCAATGTAGGCGACGATCTCCTTGCGGTCCAGGCCGTCGCCGACAAACAGCATGTGGAAATCGATTCCCTGCCTTCTGACTTCCTTCAAGGCATCAACAATGATCCGGATTCCCTTATACCACATCAACCTACCTACGAAAAGATAGACAGGCTTGCCGTCATTGAGGCCGTAACGGGCACGGAAGGCAGCGACCTTTTCGCTTCCGGCTGCTCCTCTGGTAAAGTCAACGCCGTTATGCATGACGATGTAATCTCCCTTATAGCCAAGCGAGCGGAGGTTTTCCCCGGCTCCCCGGGAAACGGCCCAGACTTCATCGACCGGTTGGATGTTGCTGACAAGGGCGTTTATGGCCATCTGCTGAAGCAGTTTGGATTCGATGGCCTTGCTGATGTCGATGTCGAACTTGGTATGATAGGTCAGCACGATCGGTTTATGGCACTGCTCCCGGATGATGCGGGCCAAAAAGGTCGAGGTAATGGGGCAGTGTGAATGAATGATGTCAATATGATGATCGTTGAACTGGCTCAGATAGGACGCGTTGAAGGGAATGCCGGTACGGTAGCCGACAGCCTTGGTTGTATCAATGGAGGGATAGCGCAGGACCTTGAAATCGTAGTTGTCCTCAGCTCCCGGCATTTCCGGGGTGGCAACAATGACGTTTCCCAGATCTCTCTGAATGACGCTGGCATAGTTGAATACCGCGTTGGAGACGCCGTCAATGACCGGCGGGAAAGAATCGTTTACTAAGCAGACATCCAGTTTTTCCATAATATCACCATGACCATTATAACTTGTCTAAAATAAGAAAACACATGGCCGCAGATATGAACACGCTTACATCAGAGAAAAAAACAATGAAAGTTGCACAAGGGTTCGGAATAATTGATAATTTATTTGAATCAGATGGTTTCAGACCATTAACAGCGAGGTGAAATAATGGAATTCCGTTTTCTTAATAAGGGCGATCAGGATGTTCTGATCAGGCTGACCGAGACCTTCCGGCAGCAGACGATCACCGCCGAAAAGGCCGAGGCGATCCTCGGCAATGACATGATGCTGGTAGCGGCAGCGCTGCAGGATGATGAGGTGGCCGGCTACGCGCTGGCTTATCTTTTGCCCAGACTGGATAATGGCCGGGACATGATGATGATCTATCACCTCTTTGTTCAGGAGAAATATCAGCGCCAGGGCATCGCCACCAGGCTGATGCAGATGCTGCTGGAGTATGGCAATGAGCATCAGATCCACTATACCTGTCTGATCACTCAGCAGGATAACGAAAAGGCCATTGCTCTGTACACCAAATTAGGCGGCAAACTGCATCCGACCAACAACCAGGTCTTCTACTGGTACGGCAGCGGCAAGCCGCAGATCTGAAAATCGGTAGGAGAAAACTGAATGGAAGTCTTCTTGTTTATAATGTTCATTATTCTGGTTACCTTGCCCTTTCTGGCTTTTGGAGGTCTCTTCAGCCATGGAAACGATAATAAAGCCATTGAAGAAATTCTACATCCGGAAAGAAGAGCGGGAAAGCGGGGAGAAGAAATGGCTACCGGCATCATTCGCGATGAATTGAACGAAGAAGACATCCTGCTCACAAATGTTGAGGTAGTCTTTCAGGATAAGGAAGCGGAACTGGATAATGTAATCATTAATAAATATGGCGTATTCATAATCGAGGTGAAGTATTACAGTGGAGAACTGGCCGGAGATGAAGATGATTATGAGTGGGAAAAATATCATCAAAGTGAAGGCGGCTACCTTTACGTCAAAGATGTTAAGAACCCCATAAGACAGGTCAGGAGACAGACATGGGTTTTGGCTAACTATCTGAGAAGCCAGGGAATAGATGTCTGGGTCCGGGGCTATGTGATCATGCTGGGAAACAACTGCCCGGTAGACAGCGAATATGTGCTGACCAGCCGTCAGGAGATCCGCGAAGCGCTTCACAGGCCAGACCGCCGCCGTCTCAGCATGAGAGACATTGATGCCGTGGTTGTTGCTCTGAAATTTAACGGAACGGAATCGAAAGCGAAAGCGTCATAAAACGCCATGGAGCCATGGCGTTTTCAGTTGGAACGATAAGGAAATTCAATCGGCTAGAGAGTCAGCCTGTTCAGGACGCTGCGGACGACCTTGGGGTCAAACTTGATGACCCGGCGGTCATAGGTGACCAGGCCGTTAACTTCGTCTTCAACATCAGACAGCTGGGTGTAAATGGTTGCCGACAGGCCTTCCGCAATCAGGGGAACGATCTGCTCGCTGTGCAGCATCAGGAAGGCGGCCTGCAGGTCGGTCTGATTGGAGAAACCCTTGTAGCCGTAGTTGGAATTGTTATAGACGTGGCCGGGGATCATCCAGTTATAGCCGCCGTATTCGGTCAGTGCCCAGACTCTTTCGTCCGGTTCAAAGGCGATCTTGCCGAAATAGATGTGCTTGCTTGACAGGTCGCCTCCTTTCTGGTCATGCCAGCCAGAGGCGTGGTCGATGATTCGGGAGGAATCCAGAGAGCGCAGGAGTTTTTCGTTCTCCAAGGCATCAAACTGTCCCCAACCTTCGTTGAACGGTACCCAGAGAGCCAGGGAAGGAACGTTGTAGAGATGTTTGACTGTCTCTTCCAGTTCCTGGCGGTAACACTGGCGGGACTGCTCACTCTTTCGGGCAAACAGGCGGTAATGGGAATCCTTCAGGGTCTTGCCGATGAAGGGCAGGGCAGCAATGACCGCAAAGGAATATTGGCCGCCGCCGGAAACCATGTCCTGCCATACCAGCATGCCGAGCTTATCGCAGTAGTAATAGAACATCATCGGCTCGATCTTGATGTGCTTGCGGATGGTGTTGAACCCCATTTCCTTGAGCATCAGGATGTCATCTTCAATCTGACGGTAATCCGCCGGGGTATAGATTCCATCGCTGTAATAACCCTGGTCCAGGACACCCTTATGGAAATAGGGCTGATTGTTGAGCAGCAGCCGGTTCTTACCGGTTTTATCGCACCCAATGGAGAACTTGCGCATGGCGAAGTAAGACTCTACACGGTCGTTGGGACACTCAACGGTCAGATCATAAAGGAAGGGATCTTCCGGACTCCAGCTGTGCATGTCACTGATATGCAGCTCAATGCAGTCAGTGCCGACGCCCCGGGCAATGACTTTCTTATCCGATCTTACGGTGACATCGTATTTTTCGGCGGTGCCATTAACCTTCAGCTTGAGAAGCTGATTATCATAATCAATATCAATCTTCAGATCTTCAATGTGTTCCTTATCGAAGGATTCCAACCAGACTGTCTGCCAGATGCCGGAAATCGGAGTATACCAGATGCCGCCGCGGTTGGACGACTGCTTGCCGCGGGCGTAATGAGAAGAATCTGTCAGGTCTCTGACGCAGACGACCAGTTCGTTTTCCGGCTGCAGGCATTCGGTGATGTCAACTGAAAACGGCAGGTACCCGCCTTCATGTTCAGCGACCAGCTGACCGTTGAGATAGACCTTGCAGAGCTGATCAACAGCGCCGAAATTCAGCCTGACTATTCCTCTGTTGAAACTGCTGTCCAGGCTGAAGGTGCGGTGATACCAGAGCAGCTGTTTGGCTGTAAGGGTCTTTCCGACCCGGGAGAGAACGGATTCAATGGGAAAGGGAACCAGAATTTCACCGGGGAAACTCTGCGGCATCTCTTCGGAATCGGTAATCGCATAATGCCATAAGCCGTTGAGATTGATGTAGGAATCCCGGCGCAGCTGCGGTCGGGGGTATTGGGGCAGCACGTTGTTTTCCTGCAGAGACTCACCGTATTTTGTCAGCAGGTTATAGTGTTTCCGGCTGTCCTCCTTTTGCTGTTTCTTCAGCAGGAAATAGGGTACCAGAAGCAGGATGGCGACGATGGCGGCGGCCAGCCAGATGGCCGGTGTGGGAACCTGCTTGATTGTTCCGAGATCTTCATAAGTCTGATTGGCGTTGTTGATGACGGCGGCGCCGATGTAAGGGCCGATGATCATCGGCAGCATGACGCCAAAGATCATCCTGATGCCCTGGAACCCGCCGGTATTCTCTCGGGGAGTAGCGTCGCGGATGGCCCCGTTGATCAGGGCGGTGACGATCAGGTTGCCGCTCATCATCACGATGCCGGAGATAATGACCCCCAGGCTGCTGCGGGCGTTATACATCAATAACAGACCGCCGGTCAGAAGGATGATGGACGGAATGAAGAACAGACCGGCGCCGGCAATGTCGATCAGCCGGCCGGCCAAAATGGAAATGACACTGGCAGTCAGAAGAACGACGCCGAGAATGACGGCATAGTCACTGATGCCCAGATAGTACTGTATGTAGATGATCATGTATGGCATGAAGATCTGCGTGGAAACGCTGAAGACCAACAGGCACAGCAGGGAAAGGTAAAGGGACTTATTGTTTTTGATCACTTCCGGTCTGAAGCCATAGGTCAGGGAACTGATGAAGGACTGGGAGTTCTTCCTGATCGAAGCGCTGTCCTTCAGAATGAAGAAGCCGAATAGACCGCCCAGAGATACCAGCGAGCCGATGATGATGAAGAAGAGGTCCCAGCGGCCCTTCTGGGTCAGGGAATCCAGCAGGCCGAAGACGATCAGCATGCTGGCTAACGGCAGGGTAGCCATAACGGTTTCATACTTGCCTCTTTCCTTGGGAGAAACGGTATCCGTAACCCAGGCATTGAAGCAGGCATCATTAGCGGTGGAGCCAAAGAAGGTCATGACGCAGTCCATCACGATGGCCAGCAGTCCGGCTGTGGAAACAACGGCAACCGAGGGGAAGAGCCTGGCGACGTTTTCCAGATTTAAAAAGGCAAAGGCAATCACCGAAAGTCCCCAGATCACATATCCGAGGCAGATGAAGCCTTTGCGCTTGCCGATCTTGTCTGATAAGGCACCCATGAACAGGGTGGTGAGGGTGGCGGTTATGGCGCTGGCTGCCACCATGGCGGCAATCGTGGAGACGCTGCCGTTAAGCGTGTTGAAGACAAAGACATTGAAATACATGTTCTCAATGGTCCAGGCCAGCTGTCCCAATAATCCGAACAGCAAAAGAGCCAGCCAGATTCTGGTCTTATCTTTCATGGGCGGATACCTCCTGTCAATCTATCCTAATTCTGAGCGTTTTCCGCGTTTTCTTCGTTAGTCTTTTTGGAAGGCAGAAGCTTCTTCAGATCACTGATGGTCAGGTCAACGGCGTGTTCCTTGTTGGAGATGCGTACGGAGTTGTTGAGGATGTTCATGGTAGTGATGCGGAATTTTTCGCCGTTATAATAGACAGCGGTATTAAGCTTGGGCAGGCCGGCACGCAGCTGCTTGTAGGCTTCGTCTTCATATTTCAGACAGCACATCAGCTTACCGCATTGGCCGGACAGCTTGGCAGTGTTGAGCGCCAGCAGTTGATTCTTGGCCATGTTGATGGAAACGATGTCAAAGTCATCGAGGAAGCGGGAGCAGCAGGTCTCCATGCCGCAGCAGCCCAGACCGCCGATGATCTTGGCCTTGTCACGGGGGCCGATCTGCCGCAGTTCAATGCGGCAGCGGAAAGTGGCAGCCAGGGATTTCAACAGCTCACGGAAGTCAACGCGGTCATCAGCCACATAGGAGAAGATGACCTTGTTGCGGTCGAGAGTGTATTCCGCGGAGATCAAGTACATTTCCAGTCCGCACTGCTCGATGCATTTCTGGCACTTGGCCATCAGTTCCGGGGCCTCTTCCCGGTTGCGCTTATCATGAGCGATGTCGTCGGCAGTTGCGCTGCGCAGGATGGGCTTCAGGGCTGCGCCGCTGTGGTGCAGCGAGGAGTCGCGCAGATCGCTGATCAGTTCGCCAAGTTCCACACCCCGAACCGTTTCAACGACGACCTTGTCACCATAGTGCAGGTTCTCGTTGTTGGTGCCGAAGGTATAAGCCTTCTTGGAACCGTTAAACTTCACAGCTACGCAGTACTTGAACTGCTGCTGGTTTTCTCTTTCGTTGTTAGCCATGTGATTAAACCTCCATTAATTTATATAGCATCTGGTCAATCAGCAGAAGCCCGTTGGCGGCCATGTTGAAGCCGTCCCGGGTCTCGGCGATTGCCTTCAGGTATCTGGCGTAGTCAAAGTTGCTGCCGGCGGCCGTCTTCAGCAGCTGATCATAGGCTTCATCAGCGCTCTGATAGCCGTTGAGGCAGTCGGAAACAAACTGCAGGGAGATGTCCAGGAAGTACCGGAAGGTGTCCCGGGCAGAGGCCCTGTCGCTCTTATTGAGCCGGGAGAAGCGATCCTGCAGATAGAGAACGGCTTCCGGCCGGTTGCGGAAGAACAGGTCGTGGAATTGCTGGAAGGAGACCAGGGCGTTGGTAAAGGTCTCATTGTTGCTGACCGTATCGATCTGGTCAGCGCTGTCGATAAGCTGGGCGACAAAATGAGCCGTGATCTCGTCATACCCCTTTTCCCGGGCCAGATTATGAAACTCGTCCTTGGAAAGCGGCCGGAAGCTGACGCTTTGGCAGCGGGATACGATGGTCGGAAGCAGCCGGTCAGGCTGGGTGGTGATGAAGATGCCGGTCAGCTGGCCGGATGGCTCCTCAATGAACTTAAGCAGGCTGTTGGCAGCCTTCAGGGTAAGGGTCTCGCAGTTATCAATGATGAAGATCTTGTGGCCGTTACTTTCCAGAGCGGTCTTTTCAAAGCGGGCCTTCAGAGCATCTACCAATTCAACCTTGATGGGCTTGCCGTCACCGTCGATGCAGATCAGATCGCCATAGTTGCCGTCTTTGACCCGCCGGCAGCTGGCGCACTGTTCGCAGGCCCAGATGTCAGCATGCTCGCAGACCAGCGACTGAGCCAGTAACAGCGCCGTTTCCTTTTTCGGGGTGCCCTTTGGTCCGGTAAACAGATAACAGTGAGACAGCTTGCGCTCTCTGAGCGCGTTAGTCAGGATCTGGTAGACGGTGGGCTGCTGGCGCTTCAGGATATCCCTAAACATCCTGCTCCTTCAGCCAGCCTGATATCAGCCGGTAACATTCATCAGCCAGTTCATCCCTCGCAAGGGAAGCGTCAACTGACCTGATCCTTTCCGGATACATTTCCATGAGTTTTTCATAGCCTTCTCTGACCCGGTTGTGGAAGTTGAGTTTTTCCACATCCAGCCGGTTGATCTCATCGCGTCCGGTAAGCCGCTGAAGCCCCAACTGGGGATCAATGGCGAAGTAGACGGTCAGATCGGGCATGTAGCCGTCGATGGCAAATTCGTTGATCTTCATGACATTTTCCATGCCGATGCCCCGGGCATAGCCCTGATAGGCAAGGGAAGAATCAATGAAGCGGTCGCAGATGACCAGTTTGCCTTCCTTCAGAGCGGGAATGACCTTTTCCACCAGGTGCTGGCGGCGGCTGGCCGCAAACAGCAGGGCTTCAGTCCGTTCATCCATGGCGGTGTTGTTGATATCCAGGATGACCCTGCGGATCTGCTCGGCGATGTCGATGCCGCCCGGTTCCCGGGTATAGAGCACATCAAAGCCATCTTCCGCCAGTCTGCGGATCACGGCTTTGGCAGCGGTAGTCTTTCCTGAGCCTTCACAGCCCTCCAATGTAATGAACAATCCCTTTTTCATATTCAAACCCACAATAAATTATAACATATCTCACTGATTCAGTAATTTTTCAATTCGCTCAAGCGCTTCCTTCAGCTGACTGAGGGGCAGAGCGCAGTTCATGCGCTGGAAACCGGCAAACTGCCGGCCGTAATGCGTGCCGTCATTAAGCTGAACTCTGGCTTCCGTGAGCAGACGCTCGTTAAGCTTGTCCGGCTCAATTGCGCACCGGCGCATGTCCAGCCACAGCAGGTAGGTTCCCTCATTGGGATATACCGTTATCTGCGGCAGGTGCTGGTGAATGAAATCGCAGGCAAACTGACAGTTGCGGCGCAGGTAATCGATAAGTTCTTCTTCCCACTTGGATGAGGCTTCATAGGCAGCCTTCATGGCGACCGGGGCAAAGACATTGACGCTTTCCAGTCCGGTCATGCCGGCCTGCTTGTGGTACTTTTCCCGGCAGCCGGCATCCTTGATGAAGCCGAAGGACATTTTCATCCCGGCCATATTAAAGGTCTTGGTAGCGCTCAGAAAAGTGAAGGTGTGCGTACGGGTATACTCATCAACGTTCATGATCGTGCGCATTGGCTTGTTAAGGGTGAAATCGGCATGGATCTCGTCATTGATGATGTAAAGGTGATGGCGAGCGCAGAAGTCGGCGACCTGTTTCAGTTCATCATCGTCATAGATCCGTCCGGTAGGATTGTGAGGGTTGCAGAAGATGAACATCGTGGTTTCTTCATCAACCTGATCTTCGATGGCGGCAAGATCCATTTCATAACGGTCGTTGCGGATGACCAGCGGGCACTCCAGTACCACCCGGCCGTTCTTTTCGATCAGAGAGCGGAAGGGCGTATAGTAAGGAACCGGCAGGACGATACGTTCGCCGGGTTTACTGAAGGCGTTGATGACATTGTTGATGGCATAGACGACGCCGGTCGCAATGACGATGTCATCAGCGGTAATGTCATAGCCTCTGGCGTTATAGCGCTCTACGATCAGTTCGCGCAGTCCGCTCAGCGGGTCGTTATCGTAGCCGAAAGCCCGGTCATCGATCTTCCTTTTCAGGGCTTCCAGGATCTCCTCACTGCATGGAAAGTCCATGTCGGCAACTCCCATGGGTATGATGCCGTTATCTTCTCCGAATCTATCGACCAGCGAATCCCACTTGTAGCAATTGGTTCCGGTGCGCTGCAGGATCCTATCAAAATCAGCCATGTTCATGTCCTCACTTCCATCAGGTAAATTATATCATGAGCGGACATGACCTATTTTTGTTTTGCGATAAAATAGGTTAATATTTAATAGAGGTAAGCAAGATGCGCGTAATATCAGGGACCGCCCGCAATCGCCGCCTGGAGGCTCCCAAGGGGCTGGATACCAGGCCAATAACCGACCGGATCAAGGAATCGCTGTTTGACATCTGGCAGTTCAGAGTTGACGGCAGCCGTTTTCTTGACCTCTTTTCCGGCAGCGGCGCGGTAGGCATTGAAGCCATGAGCCGCTCAGCAAAAAAGACCGTCATGGTCGATGCCGGCCGGGAAGCGGTTAATGTGATAAGAAAGAACATCGCCAACTGCCAGCTGAAAGACTGCGACCATGAGGTATGCAGGGAAGATGTATTCAGTGCGATCAGGCGAATGGACGCTCTGGAATACCGGTTTGACCTGATCTATGTTGATCCGCCATTCACCAAACCGGAAATCTTTGCCCCGGTAATGGAGACGCTGGGCTCCAGCGCTTTGCTCGAGAAAGGCGGATCGCTGGCCATCAGAACGGAAGATGACCTGCCGCTGGATGAACGCTACGGCAGTTTGGTAAAGTACCGCGATAAGAAATACGGACTTTCCCACCTGCATTTTTACCAAATCGCAGAAGAGCAGAAATCAGAATCTGACAACTGAACCATAGAAAAAAGCCCTTATCAATGACGTAAGGGCTTTTGTTTTCACTGGCGGAGAGCATGAGATTCGAACTCACGGATGCTTTCACATCGCCACCTTTCCAAGATGGTGCCTTAAACCGCTCGGCCAACTCTCCAAGGTGCACTACTATTATAAAGGATTCTGCAGAAAAAGCGAGAAAAATTTTCCCTGACAGTCGTAAAAGTGCCGGAGCAGTCGAAAAAGCAGTTAAATCAGAGACCGCGGCCGCAACAGCCGCCCCGTCCATGTTAAAATAGACAGGGGAGGAGAAACTCATGAACGAAAAGAAAAAGCTATTGATGTTCAAGCTGACTTTCTTCGTGGAGTATGTAGGCCAGGCAGTTGCCTACTGCCTTCTGATACCTTATCTGACCAACATCGGCTACTCAGCCATGCAGAGAAGCGCGATCCTTTCCTTTGGCGCGGTGCTTGGTACGGCCCTGCAGTTTTATGTCGGTTATCTCTGTGACCGCAACCGGACCATCAAGCGGTATCTGAACATCATGAATGTTTTCTTTGCCCTCAGCTGCGCTCTGCTTTACCGGTATAATGAGTATAACTATCTGTTTCATTTCGTTGCGGCTTCGCTGGTCATCATGTTTTTCAAGGTTACCGTTAATGTTTATGACAGTTATGCCCTGGAAAGCGGCGATGAACTGAAACGGCGTTATGGCATTGTCAGAGCTTATGGTTCAATTGGCTGGGCAGTCGGTTCGGAGATGATCAGCCGGATCGTTGAAAAGGGTACCTATAAGATGCTGGCATTGACAGCGGTCATCGCCATTGGTCTGTTGATTGCGGTAAACGCCATGATGGATGATGCCATCAAGACGGCGGACACCAGGATAAACTGGAGCGACATTACAAAGCTGGTAAAGAAAAGAACCTATATCCTTATCGTCGCATCCCTGACCTTCTGTTACATGATGCTGGTCGCAATAGACTACATCATCGTTGACAAGATCGTCTTCATCGGCGGAACGGAAAGACATGTTTCCTTATTCTGGTCAGCCATGGCTCTGGCGGAACTGCCGCTGTTCTTTACTGCCAACCGGCTTTCCCGGCGTTATGGGGCCATCCGCATCTACGCTCTTTCCGTGGTCATCTATGCGCTGCGTTATCTGTTTTATGGGATGTCGGACAACCTGGCTTTCGTGCTGGGTCTCTCGCTTCTGCAGGGGCTGAGTTTCCCGCTGGCAATGGTAGCGACCAAGGAAATGGTAGATGATGAATCTCCGGAAAATCTGAAGTCCTCCGGACAGCTGATCGGTTTAGCCATCTATAATAACGTTCCTTCCCTGATCGCCCCGCTTCTGACCGGCATTCTGGAAGAGAGCATCGGCATCAACAGCGCGTTGTTGGGCATGTCAGGCTGCGGTGCGTTTTCCCTGCTGCTTTTATGGCTATACTACCGGGAAAAGAAAAAGGCAATTGCACAGTGAGCGCTGCTGTATTAAAATACCAAGTAAGGGCCTAAGCCGGCAGACCGGCAAGGGCAGCTGTAAGGACTGCGTATGACCAAGATTGTGACGAAAGACAAATTCGAAGAGATCGTTCAGGCTTTACATGAAGATTGTATTGTAGCTTTTCCAACCGATACTGTTTATGGTATCGGTGTTTTATGCAGCAGCAAAAGAGCTGCTGAAAGAATGAAGACGGCCAAGAAGAGGCCGGAGACCAAGCCGTTTCCGGTCATGGTAGCTTCTCTTGCCGACCTGGAGTCCATCGCCTGGCTGAGCGAAAGGGAAAGAAGGTTGGCCCTGCGCTTCATGCCGGGAGCCCTGACCATGGTGCTGAGGAAGAAGGATGTCATAGACAACGGCCTACAGACCGTGGCCGTGCGCATCCCCAACGACCTGTTTGCCCTGAATCTTCTGGAAAGAGTCGGACCGATGTATGTTACCAGCGCCAACCTTTCCGGTGAACCGGCCTGTAACACCGATCAGGAAGTAAGAGAACAGCTGGACGGCCGCATTGAGTACATCGTCGCCGGCGAGGCCTTCTCCAAGAATGCCAGCACCATTATCGACTGCACCGGGGAAGAACTGAAACTGCTCCGGCAGGGCGATCTGAAGATTGAAGACATTAATAAAGCACTGCTTTAGAAAATAAGGAGAACAAGGAGGAAATTAAGATGTTGCACTTATTAGACCACCCTTTAATCAAGCATAAGCTGACCATCATGCGCAGAAAGGAGACCGGAACAAAGGACTTCCGGCAGAACCTGGATGAAATCGGCGGACTGATGGTCTATGAGATCGCCAAGAACTTCCCGTTAAGAGAAGTTCCCATCGAAACCCCGATGGGAAAGGCAACCGGTTATGAACTGGATAAGCCGGTCGTTCTCGTTCCAATCCTGAGAGCCGGTCTGGGCATGGTCGATGGCATTCAGGCCATCATTCCAACCGCCAAGATTGGTCATGTCGGGCTGTACCGCGATGAGGAAACCCTGGAACCGCATTCCTATTATGCCAAGTTCCCTCCCAACATCGCTTCATCCAAGGTCTTCGTCGTTGACCCGATGCTGGCAACCGGCGGCAGTGCCACCGCAGCCATCAACTTTGTCAAGCAGACCGGTGCTACTGACATTACCCTGGTTTGTCTGGTCGGCGTTCAGGAAGGCATTGACGCCGTGGAAAAGGCTCATCCGGATGTTGACATCTATCTGGCCGCCAAGGACGAAAAGCTCAACGAGATCGGCTACATCGTACCCGGTCTGGGTGATGCTGGCGACCGTATCTTCGGAACCAAGTAATAATCATGAAGACAGCGTTAAGGCGCTGTTTTCTTTTACCCATTGCCGGGCCTTAAGGAGCCGCATCAAACGCAAATGTGATACATTATTAGTATGAACATTCCTGATAAGGTGAACTGGATCCTGCAAAGGCTGGCGGAGGCCGGCTTTGAGGGCTATGTGGTCGGTGGCTGCGTTCGCGACAGCCTTTTAGGCCTGCAGCCGCATGATTATGACATTACTACCAATGCTACGCCTGAAGACATGCACCGCATCTTTGACCATTACAGCGATACCGGCCTGAAACACGGCACGGTAACGGTGATCATCGGTCATGAAGGATTTGAGGTCACAACCTACCGCACGGAAACGCTCTACAGCGACCATCGGCATCCCGATGAAGTCCGCTTTTCCGGCAATATCCGTGATGACCTGAGCCGGAGAGACTTTACCATCAATGCGATGGCCTACAACCACAACGGGCTGCTTGATCTCTTTGGCGGCCGCAGCGACCTCGATGAGGGCATCATCAGAGCCGTCGGCGATCCGCAGCAGCGTTTTGAGGAGGATGCCCTGCGCATTCTGCGGGCAATCCGATTCGCCAGCCGCTTCAACTATGAGATTGAGGAAAAGACCAGACAGGCGATTTTTGATCACAAGGGCGATCTGCGCTATGTCTCTCAGGAAAGGATCCAGAGAGAGATGAGTGAGATCCTATGCAGTTCGTACATTGAAAGATATCTTCTTGATTACGCAGAGGTGTTTGAAGTATTCATCCCGGAACTGAGCGAGATCATGGATTTCCCCCAGAATCACAAGTATCACATTTACGACTTATGGCATCATACAGTCAAGGTCGTCGGGGCCTGTCCGGCTAAGCCGGCCGTGCGCTGGGCAGCTTTACTGCACGACATCGGCAAGCCGCGGGTGAGGACAGTTGGGGAAAACGGCCGGGACCGCTACATCGGCCATGGCGAAGAGTCAGCCCTGATGGCACAGAAGATCCTGGAGCGGCTGCGGATGGACAAAAAGACGGCGACTGCCGCCGTTAAGCTGATCAGATATCACGACGGTCTGCCTTCCCCAAGCCGGCTGCTCAACCGGCTGGGCGATGATGCTCTGGACCTGATCGCCCTGAAGAAAGCCGACGCCCTTGCTCAGAACACCCTCTACAGTAAGCCCGAGCAGTATGACCGGCTGGAAGCGGAGGTAAGGAAACTGATTGAACAGCGGGCAGCTGTTCAGATAACCGATCTTGAAATCAACGGCAATGACCTGATCGCCCTGGGTTATCAGGGCAGGCAGATCGGCGAAAAGCTGAATGAGATAATGGAAAGGGTGCTGGAAGGCTACCCGAACCAGCGGGAGAAACTGCTGGAACTGGCAAAGCGAGGTTAAGAACATGGAAAAGACGATTTATCTGGCCGGCGGCTGCTTCTGGGGCATGGAAAGAGCCCTGCAGATGCTGGACGGCATTCTGTCCACGACGGTTGGCTATGCCAACGGACATACCGACAATCCGACATACAAGGAAGTCTGCACGGATACTACCGGCTACCGGGAGACCGTAAAAGTCGTTTATGAGAGCAGGAAGATATCGATGCGCAAGATCATTGACGCTTTCTTCATCTGCATTGACCCGACCCAGGCCAACCGGCAGAAGGAGGATGTCGGAACGCAGTATCAGACCGGAGTCTATTACGATAATGAGGCGGACCTGCCCCTGCTTAAGCGGATCTTCTCGGAAAGGAAGGACAACTATCCCGCCTTTCATGTGGAATTGAAACCGCTGGAGCGTTTCTATGACGCAGAGGAGTACCACCAGGATTACCTGATAAAGAATCCCAATGGCTATTGTCATGTCAGTTTTGATGAGTTTGAAGAGATAAGGAAACTCAACGAACAGAAGGAAAGGCTGCGGGTTTACTTTGCCGGTTCGATCCGGGGCGGCCGGGACGACGCTCAACTGTATCGCCGGATGATCGAACGGCTGCAGGAAAGCGCAGACGTGCTGACTGAGCATGTCGGCAATCTGGACCTGGAAGTCAGGCCTTCAGCTAAAGACATCTACGACCAGGACATGTACTGGCTGAGGGAAAGTGACCTGCTGATCGGGGAGTGCAGCACGCCATCGCTGGGGGTCGGCTATGAACTGGCTTACGCCGAGAAGATCGGTGTTCCCTGTTATCTGTTCTGCCGCAGGGATGTTAATCTATCGGCAATGCTGACGGGGAATCCCTATTTCCACATTTACCGTTATGAAACGGAAGCGGAAGTGCTTGAAAGGATCGCTGAGATCCTGGCGGAAAAGCAGTAAATAACGGAAAAAGACGGCGGCCGGGAAACGGACCGCCGTTGCTTTCTGAAGGACCGATTTTTAATGCAAAGGAAAGGCAATTATGCTAAAATCCTATTGTATTCCCAACAGGAGGAAAGGAGATGGCAGGATATGGACTACAAACCTACGGTGCCCTGGCTCAGGGCTGATGACATGTCTTGCTGTAGTGTTTCTGAATGTACAGGGATCTGATCCTGCATCCCGGCCCCTGGGCGCTGCTGTGCGGCCTGGTGGTGGGTATTGCTGCCAGTCTGGTTCACTACCGGCTGGTGGAATACAGTATCAGAAGCGTGATAGAGAGACAGAATAAAGCGATGGCTTCTCTCCTGGCTGGAGCCATGCTGAGGATCGCCCTGCTGGCGATGCCGCTGCTGGCGGGAATGATCATCCCCCGCTACCTCAGTGTATTTACAGCCTTTCTTGGACTGATGTCAGTAAAGCTTTATCTGTTTTTTAGAGAGATGATCAAACTCAGAAGGAGGTGATGGCCGTGGAAATTCAGCCGACCGTATACTACATCTGGGCAGTGACCGGGCTTATCGCCCTGCTGTTGCTGTTTATCAATTCCCGGCTGCGGAAGTTTGACCCGCTGTCCAAGCCGACCGGAGTGGTTCTGGTCTGCATGATGGCTGTTCAGGCCATTGAAAACATTGTCCGGGAAAAGACCAATAAGGATCTGGCCAGAAAACTGTCGCCCTACATTGCGACTGTTGGGATCTACATCTTCATTTCCAACATTTCCGGTCTGCTGGCTCTGGAAAGCCCGACGGGCAACTTCAGCGTAACCCTGACACTGGCTGCCATTACCTGCATTCTGATTGAGGTCTTCTCAGCGGAATACCGGGGAGCGAAAGGCTACATCAAGAGCTGGTTTGAACCGTTCATCCCGTTTGTCCTGATCAACATCATCAGCAAGATCTCCACTCTTGCCTCTCTGTCCCTGCGTCTGTTCGGCAACATCATTGCCGGAAGCATTCTGATGAAGGTCATCTATGCCATGCTGGCTTCGATCTCCTCGCTGATTCCCTTCCTGCACGACTTCAACATCTTCGGAGTCATCGTTGCCCCGGTCCTGCATTTCTACTTTGACCTGTTCTCTGGAGCCATGCAGACCTATATATTTGTGATACTGTCAGTTTCATTCATCGGTAAGGAATTACCGAGCAATGATTAAATAGGAGGAAATTTATGGAAGTAGCACTGTTAGCGTTCGCCGCTGCCTTATCCGTCATGACCGGCATGGTTACCGGTATCTTTGAAGGCAAAGTCGCCATCGCTGCCGTTGAATCAATCGGCAAGAACCCGGACGCCTCCGGCAAGATCCAGGGTATGGCCATCATCGGCGCTGCCATTTCGGAAACCTGCGCCATCTACGGCCTGCTGGTTTCATTCTTGATCATCTTCGTTTTAGGCAACAAGTTATAAGAGGAAGGTAATTATGAACATAGATATTGATGTATTAAGCCAATTAATGCCAAATATCTTGACTGTAATTACTCAACTCTGCGCTACCGCCGTACTGTTTCTTCTGATGTACAAGCTGGCCTGGAAGCCGGTCAAGAGGATTCTGGATGCCAGAAGCGAATATGAACAGAAGAGACTGACGGCCGCTGAAGAACTGAAGCAGAAAAATGAGCAGATCCTCGCCGGCATCGATCAGCAGATCGAAGATGCCAATCTGCAGGCTCAGCAGATCCTTGTCAAGGCTCAGGCCGATGGCCAGAAGCTGAAGGACAACCTGATCAGCGAAGGACGGCAGAAGTCACAGCAGCTGGTTGAGGAAGCTCAGCGTAATATCACTCTGGAAAAGAATAAGATGTTGGAAGAAATGCATGAGGAAGTTGTCGAGATTGCTATGAGCGCGGCGGAAAAGCTGCTTCAGCAGAAGCTCGACAGCAAAGCTGACCGCGAAAGCATTGACAGCTTCATTAAGGAAGTAGCCGGAAAATGAGTGAGCGGACCAGGCGTTATGCCCGCATGCTGATGGATCTGGCCAAGCAGGAAGGTAAGGAAGAACTTTACCGCGCCGAGCTGGAGAAGATCAGCGAACTGTTGAACCGGAGCAGCGAATTGTCTTCATATCTAACATCTTCTGACAATAGCGTAAGTGATAAGAAAGCGACATTACAGCGATACTTTGGAAACAAGCTTGACAAGGGCGTCCTGAACGCCGTTTTTGCCATTGGCTCACTTAAGGAAAAGAACTACAACGAAGTGATGCTGATCAACGACTTTTTGGCTTACTATTATCAGCTGCAGGGCAAGCATCACGGCATTGTCTATTCCGCCCGGAAACTGACGGAAAAGCAGATCGGTGAGGTTGAAGCGGCTGTCAGCCAGCGAATGGACCAGCAGGTCAAGCTGGAGAACCATCTCGATGAAAGCCTTCTGGGCGGCATCAAGGTCGTCGTCGGCAGCAATGTCTGGGATAATTCCTACCTCAGCAGGCTGAAAGGCCTGAAGGACGAACTGCTTTACAGCGAGGATGCTCAGGAAGCCTCGGTCAGGGAAATGAACGAAGCCATCCGCCAGCAGATCCTGAACTATGAGCAGCAGGGCATCGCCGTCAAGAACGACGATACAACCGGCCGGATAACCTCGGTAGCTGACGGAATCGTTACCATCAGCGGCATCAGGAAAGCCATGAGCGGTGAGCTGCTGCGCATCGGCAACGGCAGTGCCATGGCCATGAACCTGGAAGAAGACGCCGTCGGCGCCGTTCTTCTGGACGAATCAGCGGAGATAAGAGAGGGCATGGAAGTGACCTCTACCGGCCGGGTCGTCGAGACCCCGGTTGGCGACATGCTGCTGGGGCGGGTCGTTGATGCCATCGGCCGTCCGCTGGACGGCAGGGGATCGATCAAGGCAGCCGAATACATGCCGATCGAAAAACCGGCCCCGGGTGTCATTGACCGCCAGTCCGTCAATGAACCGCTGCAGACCGGAATCAAGATCATCGATGCCATGGTGCCCATCGGCAAGGGTCAGCGTGAGCTGATCATCGGTGACCGCCAGACCGGCAAGACCGCCATCGCCATTGATACCATTCTTAACCAGAAGGGCAAGAATGTTAAGTGCATTTACGTAGCCATTGGTCAGAAGAATTCGACTGTGGCTCAGATCGTGGAAAAACTGAAGCAGAACGGCGCCATGAGCTATACAACGGTCGTGGTGGCCGGCGCCAGCGAACTGGCGGCACTGCAGTATGTTGCCCCGTATACCGGCTGTACCATCGGTGAATACTGGATGAACAGAGGTGAAGACGTGCTGATCGTCTATGACGACCTCAGTAAGCACGCGGTAGCTTACCGTACCCTTTCACTTCTGTTAAGGCGTCCTCCGGGAAGAGAAGCTTACCCCGGCGATGTCTTCTATCTCCATTCCCGTCTACTGGAAAGAAGTGCCAAGCTCTCGGAAAAGAACGGTGGCGGTTCGCTTACCGCCCTGCCGATCGTTGAGACACTGGCCGGCGATATTTCCGCCTACATACCCACCAACGTCATTTCCATTACTGACGGTCAGATCTTCTTACAGACCGAACTCTTTAACAGCGGCGTCCGCCCGGCGGTTGACAGCGGCTTAAGCGTCAGCCGTGTTGGTTCGGCAGCCCAGAGCAAGGCCATGAAGAAGGTTGCTTCCTCCTTGAAGCTGGATTTGGCGCAGTATCAGGAAGTTCTTGGCTTTGCCCAGTTCGGCTCCGACCTGGACCAGTCAACGAGAAGGACCATCAACCACGGCCAGCATCTGACCGAACTGCTCAAGCAGCCTCAGTATGCTCCCTTTGCCCAGGAAGACCAGATCATCGTGCTGTTTGCCAACCAGCGTGGCTACATCGATACCATACCGCTGAATCTGGTCCGGGATTATGAAGCTTCCCTGCTGATGGAAGTCCATTCCGCTCATCCGGAAATGGTCAGCGAGCTGACCAGCGGAGAGAAGATGTCGGAGCAGTTCACCGAAGAACTCAACCGCTTCATTGCGGACTTTACAACGCGCTACAAACTGGCGGTGAAGTAAGATGGCCGGCCAGATAAGCAAGATCAAGAGACAGCTTCGCTCGGTCCGTTCGACCCGCAAGCTGACCAACGCGATGGCACTGGTTTCCACGGCCAAGATGCAGAAGCAGAAGAAGGCCATGCTGGTCAACAACGACTATGCTGAAGCCTACTACCGCTTTGTGCTGGCGGCCCTGTCCGCTCATCACAAAGGTGAGAAGGAAACCAATCCGTATCTGATGAAGTCCAAGGTGGACAACCCCCTGCACATCATCATTTCCTCCAATTCCGGACTGTGCGGTTCCTATAACCTCGATCTGTTCCGCTATGTGGAGGAAAACATTGCCAAGGACGAACCGCTGTTTGTCATCGGCAATTACGGCATCAAGTGGCTGATGAATAACGGCTACATGGTAGTAAAGAGTTTCAGCGACCTTGACGACCTGCGGCCTTCCCGCATCAACAGCCTGATCTATGACATCCTGAAGCTTTATGCCGATGACGAGATCTCCTCGATCGACATCATCTATACCCAGTATGTCAACTCCCTGACCTTTGTCCCCTCGACCTACCGGCTGCTGCCGATCGAGGTCGGTGAGGACATTGTGGAATCGGAGATCATTCTGGAACCCAGCCGGGATGAAGTGCTCAACCGGCTGATCCCGCTGTTTGTCTCTTCCATGATCTATTCCACCTTCCTGCAGGCCAAGACCTCAGAACAGGCTGCCCGCCGGAGCGCCATGGATGGAGCAAACCGCAATGCCGACAGCCTGATCAGCAGGCTGGAACTTGAATACAATCAGGCCAGACAGGCCAATATTACCCAGGAAATGACCGAGATCATTTCCGGAAGCAACGTCTAGAAAGGAGGCGCTTTATGGCAGACAACATTGGCGAGATCGTCCAGATCATCGGACCGGTCATTGACATTCACTTTGAAAGGCGGCTGCCGAAGCTTTACAGCGCCATCAGCATCCCCTTCAGCGGCACCAGCATCGTCGCCGAAGTCGAACAGCACATCGGTGATGACAAGGTCAGATGCATTGCCCTTTCGCAGACCAGCGGCCTGGTAAGAGGCATGAAGGCCTATGATACCGGCGATTCCATCAAGGTGCCGGTCGGCAGGGAAGTGCTGGGCCGGATGTTCAATCTGCTGGGTGAACCGATCGATGGGTTGGGAAAGCTGTCCGGAACGATTCCCCGCAAGCCGATTCACCGCAAGGCTCCCAGTTTTGAGGAGCAGCAGACCTCCGTGGAGATCCTGGAAACCGGCATCAAGGTAATCGATTTGCTTTGCCCGTACATCAAGGGCGGCAAGATCGGTCTGTTCGGCGGTGCCGGTGTCGGCAAGACCGTTCTGATGCAGGAAATGATCCACACCATCGCCATTGAGCACAACGGTCTTTCCGTCGTTGCCGGTGTCGGTGAGAGAACCCGCGAGGGTAACGACCTGTACTACGAAATGAAGGAATCCGGCGTTCTCGACAAGACCGTTCTGGTCTATGGTCAGATGAACGAATCGCCGGGCGCCCGCATGAGGGTCGCCTTAAGCGCCCTGACCATGGCAGAACAGTTCCGTGATGAGGACCATCAGGACGTTCTGCTGTTCATTGACAATATCTACCGCTTCTCCCAGGCCGGTTCGGAAGTCAGTGCCCTTCTGGGCCGCATGCCTTCAGCCGTCGGTTATCAGCCGACCCTGGCTACCGAGATGGGCGAACTTCAGGAGCGGATCACTTCCACCAAGAAGGGATCGATCACCTCCATTCAGGCCATTTACGTTCCGGCTGACGACCTGACTGACCCGGCTCCGGCCACGACCTTCGCGCACCTGGATGCCAAGACGGTTCTGGACCGCAAGATCGCCGCGCTGGGCCTTTATCCGGCCGTTGACCCGTTGGAAAGCTCATCCCGGGCTCTTGACCCCAACATCGTCGGGCAGGAACACTATCAGGTCGCTCAGGAAGTCCTGCGCATCCTGCAGAAGTACAAGGACCTGCAGGACATCATCGCCATTCTGGGCATGGATGAACTGTCCGATGAGGACAAGATCACCGTTGCCCGGGCGAGAAGAGTGCGCAACTTCCTCTCCCAGCCCTTCAGCGTAGCGGAAAAGTTCTCCGGCTATGAGGGTAAGTTCGTAACCGTTGAAGACAACATCAAGGGCTTCAAGGCCATTCTGGAAGGCAACTATGACAGCTATCCGGAAACCGCCTTCACCTTTGTCGGCACCATTGAGGATGTGGAGAAGAAGGCAAAGGGGATGATGTAAATGCTGTTTAAGGTGGACTTCATCACTTATAACGGTATTTACCGCTCGATCCAGACCGACAAGCTCAACCTGCCGGCCATCGACGGAAGAAGGACCTTGCTGTCCAACCACATGCCGACCATGATTCCGATTGAGATCGGCGTTGTTGAAACCAGCACGGACGGTAAGCCGGCCTACTGGGCGGTGTCCGACGGCATGGTGATGTTTGAAAACAACGTGGCAACGGTTCTGTGCGATGAGATCATCAATGTTGAGGAGATCAATGTTGAGGAAGCTCAGGCCGCCATTGCCAAGGCTCAGAAGAGACTGGAAGGCGCCAGCCGCGAAAGCGACATCATGAGGGCCCGCATCATGCTGGCCAGAGCGACCAACCTGATCGATCTGAAAAACAAGTATTTTAACTGAGGACAAGGGGTCTGGCCATTCAGGCCCTTTCCTGCTTTATGTGCTAAAATAAGTTGAAAGGTAAAGGAAATGTTTGAAGATACGATAGCTGCCATTTCGACCAGCGCGCTGTCCGCCGGTGCCATATCGATCGTCCGCCTGTCCGGGAAGGACTGCTTTGATGTGCTCAACCGGGTTTTCCGCTGCCGCGCTGAAAAATATGAAGGTTATCGCATTTATTATGGCCACATCGTTGATCCGCTGAATGAAGAGGTCGTGGACGAAGTGCTTGTCAGCATCTTCCGCGCCCCGCATTCCTTTACGGGAGAAAATATGGCGGAGATCAACTGCCACGGCGGCTTATACATTACCAGAAGGATCCTGACCCTGCTGCTCTCCTGCGGAGCCAGGCAGGCGCTCAACGGGGAATTCACCAAGCGGGCCTTTCTTAACGGCCGCATTGACCTGACTCAGGCGGAGGCCGTCAATGACCTGATCACCGCCGACAGCCACGGCAGCGCCAGACTGGCCGTCAACTCCCTTTCCGGTTCCGTCAGCCGGCTGCTGAAGCCGCTGATCAGTGATCTGGAGCAGGTGATAGCGCACATTGAAGTCAACATTGACTATCCGGAATATGACGATAACGGTATCATTACCGCTTCAGAGATCGCTCCTTTGATGGATGACTGGCTCAGTCGTTGCGACCGCATACTGCAGGCGGCGGAGAGCACCATGATCATCCGGGAAGGCATCCGTACGGTCATCGTCGGTAAGCCCAATGTCGGCAAGAGCAGCCTGCTCAATGCCCTGTTGGCTCAGGACAAGGCCATCGTCTCCGAATATGCCGGTACGACCCGGGATCTGGTTGAAGGCGACATTCATCTGGGCAATGTGACCCTGCATCTGATCGACACTGCCGGAATTCACAAAAGCGATGACTATGTGGAAAGCATCGGTATTCAGAAGTCCCTTCAGGCTCTGCAGCAGGCCCAACTGGTGATCGTCATCCTTGACGGTTCCGCCCCGCTGGATCAGCAGGATCAGGAGATCCTGGCCAGAACTGAGAGCCGTAACCGCATCGTTGTCTACAATAAGGCTGACATCGAAAGGCATGATGGGCAAATCTGTGTCAGCGCCTTGAACGGCGATGTTGAGCAGCTGGTCGAAAGAATCAACGAAATGTTCGCGTCCAGTCAGCTGGCATTGGATCAGCCGGTATTAAGCAACGAAAGACAGATCTCGCTGATGCGCCAGGCCAGAGAATACATTTCTCAGGCTCAGCTCCAGTTAAGCGACGGCATTCCGCTGGACCTGCTCAATGAAGACATTCAGGCGGCTTACCGCTGCCTTAAGGAAATACTGGGACAGTACAGCCGGGAAGACCTGCTTGACGGCATCTTCTCGCGTTTCTGCGTGGGGAAATAAACATGAGCTATTGGATCGATACGCACTGCCACATGAATGAAGATGTTTACCGTTCGGACTTTGACCTCTACATGCAGGCTGCCCGGGATAACAACGTCCTTCGCAGCAATGTCATCTGCATGAACCGCGCGGATCTGGAATATACCAGAGAACTGAAGAAAAAATACCCGAACCTGGACATTACCTTCGGCTACTTTCCTGAGGATACGGAACATCTCAATGATGAAGATATGAATTATCTGGAAGCAGTAATCGATGAGATCCAGGCGGTCGGAGAGATTGGACTGGATTATTACTACTCCAGGGAAGACGCCGACAGGCAGAAGGAAATGTTCATCCGCCAGATTGAGATCGCCAACCGCCATGGCAAGCCGATCATGATCCACAGCCGCAGTGCGGCGCAGGATACCTTCGACATTCTCAAAAAGCATGCCCGCACCAAGGTGGTCATGCACTGTTTCTCTGAGTCAGCGGAAATGATGAGAGAGTATCTTAAACTGGGATACTACATTTCCTTTGCCGGGGTGGTGACCTTCAAGAACGCCAAAACGCCTAAGGAAAACGCGCTGGAATGCCCGATCGAGCGGATGATGATCGAAACGGACTGCCCGTATCTGACTCCGGTACCTTTCCGGGGAAAGATGAACCAAACGGCCTACGTACGTCACACCGGCGAGTATATTGCCCAATTGAAGGGCATCAGCGTTGAGCAACTGCAGCAGCAGCTGATCAGAAATTACGACGAATGGAGGTAGCCATGAAGCACATCGAAGAACTGCTGGTCGTGGAAGGAAAACACGACGAAGCCAGACTGAAGAAACTGTTTGACTGCGATGTGCTGACCACAAATGGTCTGGGCTTTGGCGAGGATACCCTGGAGATCATCAGACAGGCCAGTGAAAACCGGGGTGTCATCGTACTGACCGATCCGGACCATCCGGGCCAGAAGATCAGGGACGCCATCATTCAGAAGGCGCCGAAGTGCCGCCATGCCTTCATTGAACGAAAGGATGCTATCGGAAAGCGCAATGTCGGTGTCGAATACTGTGATGAGGGAAAGCTTATGAAGGCCTTGGAAAGCGTAGTAACCTTCGGTGAAGGACACCGGGAAATTACCGCGGCGCAATACGAAAGCCTGGGGCTCAGCGGCGATAGAGCCAAGAGGGAGTATGTCAGCAGTCAGCTGCATCTGGGAAAGTGCAATAACAAGCGGCTGCGGAAATACCTGAGCATGCTGGACATTGATCTGGAAACAGTTAGAAAGATAGCGGACAGTTATGAGCGAGAGAGTGATCGGCTGCCGAAGTGAGATCAGCCATCTCCTTGATAAGTATCATCTGACCGCCCGGAAACAGTACGGGCAGAATTTTCTCGTGGAGCCGTCGGTCATTAACCGGATCGTTGAGCAGGTAGATGAAGAGGATACCGTGATCGAGATCGGTCCCGGTCTGGGTTCCCTGACCCTGCCGCTGGCGCAGAAGGCCAAACGGGTCATAGCGCTGGAGATCGACCCGCAGCTGTGCGCGATCCTGAGAGAGGAATTAGGGGAATGCGGGAATCTGGAGATCCGTAATCAGGACATCCTGAAGGCAGATCTGTCTTCCCTGTTTGCTGAAATCTCCGGACCCATCAGCATTGTCTCCAATCTGCCCTATTACATCACCAGTGAGATCCTTATGAAACTGCTGACGGAAAGCAGCAGGATCACCAGAATCGTAGCCATGATGCAGAAGGAAGTGGCTGAACGCTTCTTCAAGAAAGAAGCTGACAAGGATTATGGCCCCCTGCAGGTAATAGCGCCCTATTACAGCCAGGCGCAGCTTCTCTGCCGGGTCAACCGGCGTAACTTTCTGCCCCAGCCTAATGTCGACAGCGCGGTCGTGGTCTTTACCATCCGTCCGTATCACCGCGCCGTCGCCAATGAGGCCGGTCTGCTGGAAATCATCAGAGCCTGTTACCGCCAGAGGCGGAAAATCGTACTCACTAATCTGCTCAGCAGCGGATATCACATAAATAAACAACAATTAAATGATATAAATATTAAGGAAACTGCCCGCTGTGAGCAGCTTTCCCTTGATGATTACATCAATTTAAACGAGGTGTTAAGCAATGATTAGAAGAGCCTATGGCAAGGTAAACCTGTCCATTGATGTCCTGGGCCGCAACCAGGACGGTTACCACGATCTGGACATGATTGAACTGCCGATCGACCTTTATGATGAGATAGAAATGGAAATAAGTCCTGAGCCGACCTACAGCTGCAACATCGATCTGCCCTATGATGAGAAGAACCTGATCTACAGGACGATCGAGAAGATGAGAGAGCAGTATGGCTTTAAGGAGCAGTTTGCGATAAAGGTACAGAAAAACATCCCCATGAACGCCGGACTGGCCGGCGGCAGCAGCGATGCCGCCGCTGTCATTCATCTGGTGAGCGATCTGTTGGGGCTTGATCTCAGCATGGCCGAAAAGATCGCCATCGGCAAGAAGATCGGCGCGGACGTTCCCTTCTGTCTGGTCAGCAAACCGGCCCGGGTCAGAGGCATCGGTGAGGTGGTCGAACCTTTTGAACTGGAAAACGGCTATGAAGTCCTTTTGATCAAACCCCAGGAAGGCGTCTGCACCAGAGAGGCCTATCAGACTCTGGACATTGCCCGGGCGCAGCATCCCGACATTGAAAAGGTCCAGCAGGCCCTGCAGCTGCATCAGCCGCTGGGAAAGCTGCTGGGCAACAGCCTGTTGGAAAGCGCGGAAAGGCTGCAGCCGGTCATCGGCGAGATCCTGGAAGCCTGCCGCAGGCACGGTTATGACAGCGTCATGATGAGCGGCAGCGGTTCAACCTGCTTCGTTCTGCATGAAAGGGACCATGATATTTCACCGCTGTACGAAAGCATGAAAAACCGTTATGAGTTTGTACGGAAAGCGTCCATTTTGACAGCATAATATGGTAAAATTATGTATGTATATTTAAGGAGCGATTTATGACATCTGCGATTGTTATGGCTGCCGGAAAAGGTACCAGAATGCATTCCCGCCACGGGAAGACCATGCATAAACTTCTGGACAGACCAATAATTGAGCATATCTGCGATACCCTGGAAAAACTTAATGTGGAAAACCGGGTCATGGTCATCGGCTTTGACGGTGACAGCATCAGAAACCATCTCAAGGACCGCTGTGACTATGCCGTCCAGGATCCTCAGCAGGGAACGGCCCATGCCGCCATGCAGGCGGTTCAGCTCAAGGGCCAAAAGGGCCGCACGCTGATCATCAACGGCGATTGCCCGCTGATCACCGAGAATACCTACCGCCGCCTTCTGGAAAAGGGCAACGAGTATCCGCTGGTCGTCCTGACGACCGTTCTGGACGATCCGGCCAGTTATGGCCGCATCATCCGCAACGCTGAAGGCGAAGTGGAAGCCATTGTGGAAAAGAAGGACTGCAATGAAGAACAACTGAAGATTCGCGAGATCAATGCCGGAATCTACTGCGTTGACAATGAACTGTTATGGAAATATCTGCCCGAAGTCAATAATGATAACGCGCAGAAGGAATACTACATTACGGATCTGGTGGAGATCTTCCGCCGCCACGGCCATAAGGTCTCAGCCCTGATCGGCGACAGCGAGGAACTGCAGGGAATCAATTCCCATGCTGAACTGGCCAGTGCCGCCAAATGGCTGCAGAGAAAGATCAACCGCGGCTGGATGGACCGGGGCGTTGCTCTGGTTGATCCGGACAGCATCTGGATCGGACCGCAGGTAGAGATCGGCCAGGATACCGTCATTTATCCCAATGTCCGGCTGGAAGGCAAGACCGTCATCGGCTGCGACAATGTCATTGAGGAAGGCAGTGTCTTCATCAATGCGACCATCGGAAACAATAACAGCATCAACTGCTGCCGCATTACGGACTCTCAGGTAGAGGACGACAACAAGATTGGCCCCAACGCCCATCTGCGCAACGGCTGCCACATCGGCAATAACTGCCGCATCGGCAATTATGTGGAAATGAAGAATACCTTCTTCGGCGATGGCAGCAAGTGCGCCCATCTGACCTATGTCGGTGATGCCACAGTCGGAAAGAAGTGCAACTTCGGCTGCGGTGTCGTCACGGTCAACTATGACGGCAAGCATAAGTTCCATACAACCATCGGTGACAACTGCTTCATCGGTTCCAACGTCAACATCATTGCTCCGGTAACCGTCGGTGACAACAGCGTTCTGGCTGCCGGCAGCACGATCACCAAGGATGTTCTTGAAGGTGAAATGGCCATTGGCCGAGTCAGGCAGGAAAATAAGCCGGAATATGGCTTAAGATATTTAAAGAAGTAGAAGGAGCATAAGGGGAAGTATGGAAAACTGTGTAATTTTCTCACTGTCATCCAACAAGAAATTAACCAAGGAAATCGTCGACATTTTGGGCGTTGAGGAAGGAAAAATCTCTGTAACGCACTTCGCTGACGGCGAGATCCTGATCGAACCGCAGGAAACGGTCAGAGGCAAACATGTCTTCATCGTTCAATCGACCTGTGGTCCAGTCAACGAAAACCTGATGGAGGTGCTGATCTGTCTTGATGCTGTCAAGAGAGCCAGCTGCCGGGAAGTTACCTGTGTTATGCCGTACTTCGGCTATGCCAGACAGGACCGCAAGGCCAAGGCCAGACAACCGATCACAGCCAGGCTGGTGGCTGATCTGCTGCAGGCGGCCGGTGCCGACCGCGTAGTCGCTGTCGACCTTCATGCTTCCCAGATTCAGGGCTTCTTTAAGATTCCCAATGACAACCTGACTGCCATGGATATGCTGGCGCAGTATTTCCGCCAGAGAAAGCTGGGCGAAGTCGTCGTTGTCTCTCCTGACCACGGCGGTGTTACCCGGGCCAGAAAGCTGGCTGACGGCATTGACGATGCCACGATCGCCATCGTCGATAAGAGAAGAAGCCAGCCCAATGTCGCAGAGGCAATGAACCTGATTGGTGATGTCAAGGACAAGAACTGCATCATCGTCGATGACCTGGTTGATACCGGCGGATCACTGCTGGGCTGCATCAAGATCCTGAAGGACCATGGAGCCAAGGATGTCTACTGTGCCGCCGTTCACGGTGTCTTCTCCAATAACGCCATTGAACGGATCGCCAACAGCGGCGTCAAGGAATTCGTCGTTACCAACACCATCGAGAGAGACCCGGAAGAACTGAAGGCTGTTCCGAATCTGAAGATCCTGTCTGTCGGCATGCTTCTGGCCAAGAGCATCGAGGCCATTGCCCACAGCAAGCCGATCTCCGATGTCTACGACATGTTCCATCACGAATAGATAAGTATCATACAGTCAACAGAGGCAGCTCAGGCTGCCTTTAGTCTGTCTACGGGAAAACCAGACGGCAAGTGTGCTAGAATATAGGTACATAAGGGGGAAGGAAGAATGAACAGGCTGAATGAAGAAAAGGTTCTGCGCGATCCTGTTCACGGCTACGTACGCGTCAATGAGGAAGTCATCTGGCGCTGCATGGCCAGCCGGGAATTCCAGCGACTGAGGCGGATCAACCAGCTGGGCAGCACCTCAATGGTCTACCATTGCGGTGAGCATAGCCGCTTTACCCATTCTCTGGGCGTCTATGAGATCGTCAGAAGAATGGTAAATGAGGTAAAGGATCTCCGCAACGGCTTAAGTGAATATGAAAAGACGACGGTCATGCTGGCCGGCCTGCTTCATGACATCGGTCATGCTCCGTTCTCCCACTCCTTTGAAGCCATCATGAAGAGAAAACATGAGAAGTATACCGTTCAGATCATCACCCAGGACAGTGAGGTAAACCGTATCCTGAAGGAATACGGTGAAAGTCTGCCGCAGGATGTCGCCTCTATCATTGAGGGAACCCACCCCAACCGCGTGCTCTGCCAGCTGATCAGTTCACAGCTGGATGCCGACCGGATGGACTACCTGTTAAGGGACAGCTACTTCACCGGTACCAAATACGGTGAATTCGATCTGGAAAGGATCCTACGGACCATGAGGGTGGCGGATGACAAGCTGGTCATCAAGGTCAGCGGCATGCACACCATCGAGGATTACATCATGGCCAGATACCACATGTACTGGCAGGTCTATTACCATCCGGTATCACGCAGCCATGAGGCTCTGCTTTCCCGGCTGTTCCAAAGGCTTGTCGATCTTTGTGAAAGTGATTCCGGCATCCTTGAGCAGCTTCCCATGTACAAGGCGCTGATGAATAAAGCGGTACTGAGCAATGAAGAATACTATCAGCTGGATGATGCCACCTGTCTGTATTCCTTCCAGCTGATGGAAAGATCTTCCGATACCATTCTGGCCGATCTGGCCCGCCGGCTGCTGAACCGCGACCTCTTCGCTTCAGCGTCGATCGAAAAGCTTGAAGAGATCAGGGAACGGGTAAGGAAGGCCGGCTATGATGAGAGGTATTACCTCTACACTGACCGGATGATCCAGAACCCCTATGAACCCTACTCCGATCACGAGACCAATGGCATCTGGATGCTTGATGAAAAGGGCAGAATTGAAGAACTGTCCCGCATCAGCCGCATCGTTTCAGCCATCTGTTATAACAGCGAGAGCGATGACGCTCTGGTATTCTATCCCAAAGGAGTCTGACCATGGTAGAAAAAGTCTATTTTGTCCAAAGCCACAGCATTAATCCCTATTACAACCAGGCCCTGCAGAAGTATCTGTTCAGCCATGTTCCCGACAACAGCATGGTCCTGATGTTATGGAAGAACATCGACACCGTCGTGGTCGGCAATCAGCAGAACGCCTACATGAGCCTGAACCTGCGCAATTTTGAACTGGAACATACCTATCTGGCCCGTAAGGAGACCCCGGACAGGATCGTCTACAACGACCTGGGCTGTCTTAACTTCGCCTTCTTCGTGTATCAGAATAACTACAACATCGTCAATCAGGTCAATGTCATCTACCAGGCTTTGAGCCAGCTGGGATTATCGATCTATCTGGATGTCAACAATGAGATCATGATGGGCAAAAACCGCATCACCGACAGCAGCTTCGTGACCTCCGGAGAGCGCTGCCAGCATTCCGGTACGATCTACTGGGATGCCGACAAGTCCAAGCGCTCCCGGCTGATCAGAGATGAAAAGGCCAAGGGAGCCCTGGCCAACATCACCGACACCAGCCCGCTGGTCAGCATGGATTCGCTGACCAGAAAGATCTTGCAGTCACTGGCTGACCGTTATGGACCGGTCTATCAGCTTTCCGTCGGCGAAGATCTTGATGATCTGGCCGATCAGTTCCGGTCGCTGCGCTACATCTATCAGATCGATCGCCCCTATACGCTGATCATCAACGATACCTTTGATGCCGGCCACATGGTTATTTATGTGGACATGCTGAGAAGAAACATCACTTCAGTCAGCGTTTATTCCGACAGTGAGGACAACGACCGCTTCCGTGACAGCCTGATGGCCGCGCTGAACGGTCTGAGAGTAGATGATGTCCTTTTCCGCCGGCGTATCAGTCAGGTGGAGGAGAGATACCGCAATGACATTACCAGGATTTATGAGACGATCCAGAAGGACAGTTACAGCCTGTGAGATCACTGGTAAGAAGATATCTGATCATGGCGCTGGGCAGCCTGCTGATCGGCACGGGCGTGGCCCTGGTGGTAAGCGGCAATCTGGGCGGCGACTCGATGACGACGCTGGAACAGGGCATTTCCCGCAGTTTTTCCATTGAGATGGCGCTGACACCGCTGATCGCCAATGCGCTGTTTACCGTTGCCCTGCTGCTGACCGACCGCCGGCGAGTGTCCCTGGACACCCTGATCTGCCCCTTTCTGATTACTCTGGGCCTTAAGCTGGCCAGCCTGATCATCCATCCGGGCGAAAGCCTGCTCGGGCGGATCGTGCAGATGGTCGTCGGCTATCTGTTTGTTGCCCTGGGCATTGGTGTGGGAGCGCAGTCAGAGACCGGCAGTAACCCCTATGACGGCTTTGTGCTGGCCTTGAGCGAGAAACTGGGGAAGGACTACCGGATCATCCGCTGGGCAGTCGACATCAGTGTGCTGGTGGTGGGTATCATTTTGAAAGGGAGCTTTGGCATCGGGACCTTCTATGCCATCGCCACGACCGGAATTGTGGCGGACTTCTTCATCGGATTACTGGCAAAAGTGTTCTGATTTGGCCAGAAATCCTAAAACCGTCCCAAAAGACACAGAACCGGCCCATTTCGGGTCGGTTTTCATGTGAAAAAGATAACTAAAATAATAAGTGAAATAAAGGGTTGCAATATGTAGATGATATAGTATAATCTTAACTGCTAAACAACAGGAGATGAACAAAAGAGAATGAGTATCAGAGCAATCGATGTTGCTTACAACTGCCTGCTTAATCAAAAAGAAGGAATGACATTCAAGGATCTCTGGGCAGTCGTCAGAGAACAGCTGGGCTATAACGAGATCATAGCCAACAAGAAAGTATCACAGTTTTACACCAACCTTTCCCTGGACGGCCGGTTTACCAGCCTGGAAAACAATGTCTGGAACCTCAAGTCCCACTGCAAGTACAATGACGTCGCGGTCAGGGAAGAAGACTTCGAGGAAAACGAAGAAGAGGAAGAAGACGAAGACATCGAGGAAGAGGAAGAGGAATCTGAAGCTTCCGACGATGAACTGAGTGAAGGAGAATACTAGAAGGGAAACAGAGCCTGACGGTTCTGTTTTCTTTACAAAAGCGTTTGACAGCAGCCGCCAGCTCTTATATAATGTCTTCGCATCTGGGGGCGTCTTGGTTTCGACAGGGCGCTGTTGGATTCGGATAGCAGTGGTGGGCCTACCTCACAGGCAAAAATTAAATATAACTGACAACCGTCAATTATCATTTGCTGCTTAGTTAGCCGATTAAGGCTCGCAGCCGTCAACCCTGGTTACTCCTCTGGATCAGGGATTGGTGTCAAAGACATAGGATAGGCTTAGCGATTCTCAATAAGCAGAGCCGAAACTCATTGAGAAACCATGTGGCATCGGCTGTCTGTCACCTGCTGCATGTAATCATGACAGACTAAACTGTAGAAGTCTGAATGTGGGACACGTTTTGGACAGGGGTTCGATTCCCCTCGCCTCCACCAATGAAAAGAACAGCCTCGAAAGGGGCTTTTTCTTTTGCCTGCTGCTGACAAGGCATTCCGATTGTACCCGCCTCAGCCGTTTCATATAATTAAGGCAGAAGAAAGCAGGATAAGGACATGAAATACATAATGATGGCTGAAAACATACCGGCTGTTTCCGTAATCGGCGTCGGCTGCATGAGGATCGCCTCACATAAAAAGGAAGAAGTTGAAGAACTCGTCCGGACAGCTCTGGATAACGGCATCAACTTCTTTGACCACGCTGACATCTATGGCCGGGGAGAAAGTGAGCGGCTGTTTGGCGAAGTGCTCAGGGATGACCTTCAGTTAAGAGACCGGATGGTCATTCAGTCAAAGTGCGGCATCAACGCGGGCATGTATGACTTTTCCAGGGAGCACATAATTGAGGCCGTAAACGGCAGCCTGGAAAGACTGCACACCGACCATCTGGATTCGCTGTTATTGCACAGACCCGATGTGCTGATGGAAAGCGATCAGGTAAGAGAGGCGTTTACACAGCTGTACGAGAGCGGAAAGGTCAGGAGCTTCGGTGTCTCCAACATGAACCGCTTCCAGATCGAACTGCTGCAAAGCGGCCTTCCCTGTCAGCTGACATCTGATCAGCTGCAGCTCTCGCTGGCCCACACGCCGCTGATCGATGAGGGTTTCAATGTCAACACCGGCTGGGATAACGGCATCGTCCGGGCTTCAGGAACCCTGGAATACCTTAGGCTGAAGGGAATGATCCTGCAGACCTGGTCGCCCCTGCAGTACGGCATGTTCCAGGGAATCTTACTGGATGAGGAAAAGTACCCTGAATTAAATCAGCAGCTGCAGAAGCTGGCTGATAAGTATTCTGTCAGCAGGGATACGATCGCCTACAGCTGGCTGCTGCGGCTGCCCCAGAAGGTACAGGTGATAACCGGAACGACTTCACCTGAGCGCCTCATAAGGGCCGCCAGGGCTGCAGAAGTGGAATTAAGTGCCAGAGAGTGGTATGAACTGTACAAATCGGCCGGAAACCGGCTGCCATGACATATTAAGGAGGAAGGGAAAGATGACGACAGTTGGATTTATCGGAACGGGAAACATGGGCGGCGCCCTGGCCAAGGCCGCTTATAGAAGCGGAAAGGCTGATGTTATCCTGCTGGCTAACCGGACCAGGGCCAAGGCCGAAAAACTGGCTGAGCTGGTAAACGGAAAGGTATGCGACAATAAGGAAATCGCCGCAAAGGCGGATTATGTCTTTCTGGGCGTTGAACCGCAGGGGCTGGGCGAACTACTTGAAGAGATTCTTCCAATACTGAAAGAACGCAAGGACCGCTATGTCATCGTCTCAATGATGGCCGGCAATACGCTGGCCAGACTGGCCGAGAAGATCGGTGATGTGCCGATCATCCGCATTACCCCCAACATGCCGGCCGCTGTCGGCAGCGGCATCTCGCTGTATGCGCCTAATGAAAGGGTGACAGCGGAAGAAGACGCTTATTTCTATCAGCTGATGGAACCGTCCGGTCTGGTTGAAAAGACTGATGAACAGACCATGGCGTTTGCCGGAGGGGTTAAGGGCTGCGGTCCGGCCTTTACGGCGATGTTCGTGGAAGCTTTGGCGGATGGGGCGGTAGCGGTCGGGCTGCCGAGAGAGAAGGCCTACCGCTATGCGGCGCAGATGATCAAGGGAACGGCGGAGATGCTGCTGAAGACTCAACAGCACCCGGGGACTCTCAAGGACAGTGTCTGCTCACCGGGCGGCAGCACCATTCAGGGCGTCAGAGCGCTGGAGAAGTCCGGTTTCCGGGCGGCCGTGATCGATGCCGTCATCGCTACCTTTGAAAAGAAATTCTAGAAAGATCCTGAAAATCAGCACCTCGGCAGTGAGGTGCTTTTATAATGACAAGGCCTTGACTTTTGCATCTATTGCATTATAATGAGTAATGCAAGGAGGGCAAATCCTATGATACTTACCTTTGATTTTTCCAGCCCGGTTCCCATCTACCTGCAGATCCGCAACCAGATCGTCATCGGCATCGCCGAGAAAAAACTGATGCCTGGCGAAAAACTGCCAACCATCCGGGCTTTGGCTGAAGAAAGCGGCATCAACATGATGACCGTCTCCAAGGCCTACCAGCTGCTGAAGCAGGAAGGCTACATAATAACCGACCGGCGCAGCGGCGCCGTTGTGGCAGATTCGGGAAAGGCTTCGGTCCGCCCGGAATCCCTGGACGCCTTGCGGCTGTACATCTCGGAACTGCGGCTGTCCGGCATGAGCAGAGAAGAAATACTGGCCCTGTGCGCCAGACTCTATGAAGAAGGTGAAAAGAAATGATGAAGGAAATACTTTGGTTAAGCGGCATTGTGACCTTGCCGCTAATGACATACATGCTGATAAACGAGACCCGGTTCAAGAAGAACATTGTCATCGGGGTGACTCTGCCCAATCAGGCCAGGGAAGATGAAGATGTCCAGAAAGAACTGAAGGTCTTCAGAAAGGCGATTCTGATTGCTGACGCCGTGCTTTTAGTGCTGGCAGTATTCGGCTATCTGAGCGTGCCGAAAACACTGACCATGACATCCTGGATGATCTGGCTGCTGCTGTCGATTGCGGTACCGTACATTCCCTACGTACGCACTAACGCCCGCCTCAAGCAACTGAAGCAGCAGAAAGGATGGAGGCAGAAGAACGACGTCGTTCGCGTTGACACTTCAGCCTTAGCCGGTCAGTCATGGCTTTCCCCGCTGTACTTTGTGGTTCCGGTAATCATCGCGCTTGTTCCGGTATTGTTTGACCGCAGTCTGATGTTCATGTACATTACCATGTCGCTGTTGTGCGCGCTGTTTGGCTTAAGTTACCGCTATCTTTACCGAAACAAGGCAGAGATGGTGGATGAAAATACTGAACTCACCATGGTTCTGACCCAGCTGCGCCGTTATGCCTGGGGAAAGATGTGGCTTGTCACTTCCTACAGCATGGCCCTTTATTCCCTGGCCGGCTGGCTTTCCCTCAACAACTTTGTCATTGGCATCATCCTGACCATCCTGCTTACCGTTGGCATATGCTGGTTTGCTCTGCGTTTGGAGATGAAACTGCGCCGTCAGCAGGAAAAGCTGACCGCTGACAGCGGCTCAGGCTGGTATGTGGATGACGACGATTACTGGCTGGGAGGGCTGCTCTATAACAACCCCAACGACAGCCGGCTGATCATCAACAGCCGCATCGGCATGAATACTTCCATTAACATGGCCAATCCGGCCGGGAAACTGATTCTGGCGCTGACGGTGTTATTGCTGGTATGCCTGCCCTTCATGGGAATTTATGGCGATTACATGAGCACTCAGCCGATTGAGATCGCTGTTGAGAATGAAACGCTCAAAGCCGATCTTGGTATGATTCACTATGACATTGCCGCTTCCGATATCAAAGAGATAAGACTGTTGGAAACCCTGCCAGAAGGACTAAATAAAGTCGCTGGCATTGGCATGGATGATTTGATCCAGGGCCGCTTCAGTAGCACGGAATTCGGGAATCTGACAGTTCTGGCTGACCCGCAAAAGGGGCCGTTCATTCTGATCGTTACCGGGGAGAAGACCTGGATGCTGGGGACCCGGGATGGCAATCAGACCAAAAAACTGTATGAACAGCTGATTGGCCTGCTGAACTGATTGAAAACGAAAGGGAGTGTAACGTAATAGCGAAAGCTAAAGCGTTCACTCCTTTTTTATTCGCCGTGTTTCGTCATTATCTAAGTGTTTTCAGGAGGATCACTAAAAAGGCAGTTTTCCCCGGGAAAAACTGCTGATTTCAGGCATAAT
>JAEEHC010000039.1 GCA_016280635.1 Erysipelotrichaceae bacterium | reverse complement strand
TGATTCGCTATGTACTCCTGTATCCTTTTCGTGTTCTTTCCCACTGTGTCTACATAGTACCCTCGACACCAGAATTCCCTGCTCCGATACTTGAATCTCAGATTCGCCCACTTCTCATATATCATCTGGCTGCTCTTCCCCTTCAAGTACCCCCACAAATCCGCTCACACTGTACTTTGGCGGTATTTCCACCAGCATGTGCACATGATCTACGCAGACCTCCGCCTCGATTATGTTCACGCCTTTCCATTCACATAAGTCCCTCAGTATCTTCCCTATTTCCAGTCTTCTGGCGTCATAAAACTCTTTCCTTCGATACTTCGGCGCGAACACTATGTGATACTTACAGTTCCATTTGCTGTGTGATAAACTATGTATGTCATCAAGTTTGCTTGTCATGACATCCTCCTCCGTTCTAACATTGCTCGTAGTTTCGCAGACCACGATCACATTATAACGGCGGAGGTCTTCTTTTTTCATTATCTCTCCGCTAAAGCTTTCCCTTACCCCTGGTCAAACCAGGGGATTTATTTGACATAAAAGGCGGCTCGTCATTGACTCCGCCACTTTTTTGTATTTCTGTCGTTTCTGAGAGAATCAGTACACTCGCTGAAACTCAACTTGATTGTCGTTCAAGCATTTTATCTGCCTGTCATTCAGATCGGTAAATGACAGTACGATTATCTGAATTTCTTCATCGAAACTCTGTCGGAAGGTTTCTTTGAGGAAGACCATTTCTCCCAGCAGTCTATAATAATTTTCCTTTTCCGTCTTTGCCGTACTGTCATACAGTATGTACAGCCTGTTGATGCTGTCGCGGATCAGAAAGCTGTTCTGTTTCCTGTTGATCCACATCGGTTTCTTTTCCTCGAAGACTGAGAAGATGTGCTCTGCCTTCTTCGGCGCTATCAGCCGCTCCGTCTCCGCGCTCTGCAGGATGGTTGAGATCTGATGTCTGACCAGTTGCTGCTGGAAAAGCTCATCATTCATGGTTTCGTTCTCCATGGCGCTCCAGCTGTCCAGGCCGATCTCCTTTACCGCATTGAGGATCTTCAGCGTCTGTTCTCCTTCGTCGCGATCAAGATAGGTGAAGCTTTCCAGCTTGCTGGAAAGCTGATATCCAAGCGTTGACAGGTAGACCGGGCTTTGGAAGAACACTACCTTATCAAGGATCAGGCAGCCTATTTTCTTTGGCACCTCTTCGCTCTTGCAGCTTTTCTCGATGGCTTCACAGAGTTCTCTGCGAGTGTTGTATCCGGTCTGCTTTCCGTAGTTCTTCCAGATCGTCTCGACTGACAGGCTGGTCTCGCTGACAAAGCAGCCATATCCGGTCAGTCCTTTTTCCTTGCGGCGGTTATTCTCGTCCTTAGCCAGAAAGAACAGCAAGTCTCCCGGCCGGAAATCCGTAAACTTCTTAGTGGAAAGGCGCCAGAAAACGATCGTGTGGGATCCGTTGAAGCGGTGATACTCAAGCATTTTCTCGTCTGAAACGTAAGCTATCGCTGCCATGCCTTTCCTCTTTTCTGACTTACTGTCTTATCCTTCCTGACATCGCTCTTGACAGTGTGATCTCATCAGCATAATCCAGATTGCCGCCCATGGGCAATCCGGTTGCCAGACGGCTGACCGTTATCTGCGGGTAAGCCTTCAGTATCTTGGTCAGATACAGGGCTGTAGTGTCGCCATCAACTGTTGAGTTGGTAGCGATGATCACTTCACGGGTATTTTCGTCTATTCTCTCCATCAGAGAAGCCATGTTAAGATCCTCCGGTAGAATGCCTTTCATCGGCGAGATGGCCCCGTTAAGAACATGGTAAAGGCCCTTGTATTCCCCCATCTTTTCCATAGCGATGACATCCTTGGGCTGCTGAACGACACAGATGGTGGTCCGGTCCCGGCTTTCATCAGCACAGACTTCACAGAGTTCCCCTTCAGCCAGATTGCCGCATACCGGACATCTCTTGATCTTCCGACGGGTCAGCTGCAGCTGACGGGCAAAATTCTCGACATCTTCTTCGGGAATCTCCAGCATTCTCATCGCGTACCTTTCCGCAGTCTTCTGACCGACGGACGGCAGCATCTTGAAATACTCGATTAATTTTTCCAGTACTGATGGATACATACTACTCCTCTACCACATCATATCCGTCCTTGCCGAACAGATTGATGAGTTTCTCATCGCTTTCCGATGGTTCTTCCTTTTTTTCCGCAGCAGGCGCCGGTGCCGGCTTAGCCGGCTGATACTTGTGCGCCTTGAAATAATCGATCATGTAAGACTGCTGTTCTCCGGTAATGGCATAAAGATCCTTGCCTTTTCCCAGACAGGACGAGAACAGTTCTTCGGCCTTTTTCTTGTTTTTCTTCTCGTTTATGGTGTTGGCCTTAAGCCGGTCTTCTACCACTAATATAATATTGCCGGGAGAACTGGCCATGATGTCAGCGCCCTTTACCAATTCAACAAGGCGGTTTTCCTCAAACGGAAGGGAAGCAAACAGGGCTCCGGCGATGCTGGCCTTATCCTGTTCCTTGATGGCCTTGTTGGCGCTGATCAGGATCTCATAAAGTTTTTCGTCGGAATACTCGACATATTCAGCCGTTTCCCGCGGTTCTTCCGTTGCTTTCGGTACTGCAACCGGTATTGGCCGTGCCGGTTCTTCTCTGGCTGGCCGTGGGGCCTCCCGGATAACCGGCTCTTCATCAGCGTTCATCATTTTGAGCAGACAGACTTCGAAATAAGTCAGGGCATTGCTGGCGTCGCGGTATTTGATCTGCGCTTCAACCAGCAGTTCTACGAATCTGAGCAGCTGGCTGTTGCTAAATCCTACCGACAGCGCTTTTGCCTGTTTGCCATTAAGCACGCTCAGAGCACTCTCTTCGTGGCAGTAGTTATATACGACGCCGTCTTTGGCAATGTTAAGCAGGTCCATGGTCAGACGCTGAACATCCAGCCCGCGGCTGGAAATGTCGTTGATCTTATCAACCAGCCTGGCGGCATCCTTTTTTCTAACCAGTTCAAACATTTCGATTTTTTCACTCAGCGAAGCTACACCGTATACTTCGCCTACTTTCTCTGCGGTAATGTCGTTCTGGGCATAGGCAATGCACTGGTCAAGAATGCTCAGAGAATCACGCATTCCGCCGTCAGCCAGTTCAGCTATCAAGGCGATTGCCTCATCCTCACATCTGATTCCTTCCCTGTCGCACACTTCTTTAAGACGTCCTTCGATGACCTGATGGTCGATCTTCTTGAAGTCAAAGCGCTGGCAGCGTGAAATGATGGTTGGCAGCACCTTATGCGGTTCTGTGGTTGCCAGAATGAAAATGCAGTATTCCGGAGGTTCCTCCAGGGTCTTAAGCAAGGCATTGAAAGCACTGGAAGTCATCATGTGAACCTCGTCAATGATATATACCTTATACTTGCCGTTTAACGGAGCATATTTAACCTTTTCAATTATCTCCCGCACTTCATCAACACCATTGTTGGATGCGGCATCAAGTTCAATGACATCCGGAAAGGTGGATTCCTGTATTTCCAGGCAGTTGGCACAACGGCCGCACGGTCTTTCGCCCTCCGAAGTACAGTTAATCGTCTTGGCCAGAAGCTTTGCGACAGTAGTCTTTCCGGTGCCTCTAGGGCCGCAGAACAGATAAGCGTGCGCCAGTTTGCCTGTTTTGACCGCATTCAAAAGAGTTGTTACGACGCTCTTCTGCCCGACAACTTCATCAAATGTACTTGGACGGTATTTCCGATATAAAGCCTTATATGCCATTGTTCAGCTCCTTAATATCATTATACTATATTTCACCGGTGCGTTTGTTCCTTTTGTCCCGCATTTTAGCAAAGAACAGATCCATTATATTCTTTGCTTCACAAGCCATTAATCCCTGATGAATCAGCGGATAATAGTTCATTCCCTGAATCACGGAAAGATCAAAGACCCCACCAAAAGCGCCGGCCTTTGGGTCATCTGCCGCAAAATAGACATCACTGATGCGTGCCTGCATTATCGCGCCGGCACACATCGGGCATGGTTCCAATGTCACATAAATAGCACAGCCTTCCAGACGCCAATCGTTTAAAGTCCGGCAGGCCTGCTCAATCGCCGCCATCTCGGCATGGCCGGCTGTCTGTTTTCCCGTCTCTCTGGTATTGTGTCCTCTTCCGATTATCTCCCCGTTACGTACGACAACAGCGCCGACCGGGATCTCTCCCAGTTCAAACGCCTTCTTTGCTTCCTTAAGGGCTTCGGCCATATATTCTTCATTCATCAGCTGTTTCCTCACAAAAAACAAAGGTACACACACGATTTGTTTACGTGGCTGCTACGTTCCCGTCCTGACCAAATTAAAACTCTTCATGTTGTACCATAGACATTTTAACAGTAATCGTTCTTCTTTTCAACATTGACATTGTTCCACGTGAAACATCATGCCTTCGCACAAAATCTCCATTGTTTCACGTGAAACAAAAACCTGCTGATCAGCAGGTCCTTGTCTGATTGTTTCACGTGAAACACTTCATTCTTGTTCGATGTAGAAGGCGTAGTATTCGTCGAAGGTAAGTCCGGTCTCGTGAATCACAGAAGCGGCTTCAACGCCGACATAACGGAAGTGCCAGCGTTCATATGTGTAACCTGTCACATCAGTCTTGTCATCCGGGTAGCGGACAATGTAGCCGAATTTGTGGCAGTTATCTGCCAGCCACTTAAATCCTTTGGCCTGGTTGTAACCCTTGTAACTGATGTTACTGACGGTCAGGTCGGCAGCCAGTCCGGTCTGATGCTCGCTGTATCCTGGCTGTGCTGCCCGCTTTTCGCCGTCTTCACGCCCCAGCATCTTAACATAATAATCATATACGGTTGCCTGATAACTGTAGCTGCGGTATCCGTTGTCTCCGTAAATAGTGACTTTCAGTCCGGCACGACGGGCTTCGCTGATCAATTCTACCAGATGTTCATAAGCTTCGGCATCCATCCTGGCACCCTTACTGGAATAAGCCTTGTCGACATCTACCAGATTGGTCGGAACATACTCCTCAGCGAGGTCATAATAGTTGTTGACCAGAATCTGCTTTCCCTTTGCCGGATCGGCATGGAAGTCGCCGTTTTTGGGAATCATGTCAAGATTGCAGTTTACCCGTTCAACCAGAGAGCGGACATTCAACTGGTCGCCGTCATGCTCGCTGTCATACTCGCAATATCTGCCTATCCTGTTCCAGAGGAAATAGGGGTCATTCATGATGGCAATCAGTCTGTCACCGTATTCTACATCCAGCTGATCAACGCCATGGCTTACCAGACCAACGACTGTAGCCTCGTCTGCCTTCGTCCTGTTGCTGTAATCCAGATAGCGCTGAACTTCTTCCGGTTTAAACCCTTCTGCCTTTACGAAGCCGGCCAGACGACGGTCATACTCAATCTCCAACTGGTCGATTCCGGCGTTGACCAGTACGAGCAGTTCGGCGATGTCAACGCCTTCATTGCGGTCGTGATAGGCAAGATACCGTTCGTTAAGACTGCTTTCATATCCTGGTTCACTGGAGAAGGCGGCTATTAGCTGTTTCCTTCTCTGCTGCTCGGAAATGACACGATAGCCTATGAATGATCCGCTGAGCAGGACCAGAACAGCCAGAACGATAACCAGGATCTTCTTTATCTTGATGCTCTTCATTGGCTTGTCAGTCGGCAGGTCGCTTACTTGACCTCAATCTTTTCCTTGCCGCCCATGTAAGGCTGCAGGACTTTGGGGATGCTGACGGAACCGTCGGCATTCAGGTTGTTCTCCAGGAAGGCTATCAGCATTCTCGGCGGAGCAACTACGGTGTTGTTCAGAGTGTGGGCAAAGTACTTTCCTTCTTCTCCCTGAACCCTGATGCCAAGTCTTCTGGCCTGAGCGTCGGTAAGGTTGGAGCAGGAGCATACTTCAAAGTACTTCTGCTGTCTTGGGCTCCAGGCCTCAATGTCACAGGAACGGTACTTAAGATCGGCCAGATCGCCGGAGCAGCAGACCAGCTTCCGTACCGGAATATCCAGGCTTCTGAACAGTTCTACGGAATAATTCCACATCCGGTCATACCAGGCTTCGGAATCTTCCGGCTTGCAGACAACGATCATTTCCTGCTTTTCAAACTGGTGAATGCGGTACACGCCGCGCTCTTCAATTCCGTGAGCGCCTACTTCCTTGCGGAAGCAGGGGGAATAGGATGTCATGGTAATCGGCAGATCGCTTTCCTTCAGGATCTGGTCCTTGAACTTGGCAATCATGGAATGCTCTGATGTTCCGATCAGATAGAGGTCTTCGCCCTCAATCTTGTACATCATGTTTTCCTTTTCAGCAAAGGACATGACCCCGTCAACGGCGGCGCTTCTGATCATGAACGGCGGGATACAGTAAGTGAAACCCTTGTCGATCATGAAGTCGCGGGCATAGGCCAGCACGGCTGAATGCAGGCGGGCAATATCTCCCATCAGATAATAGAAGCCATTTCCGGTTACCCGGCCGGCAGCATCCTTATCCAGTCCGTTAAATCTGGCCATGATATCAGCGTGATAGGGAATCTCAAAATCCTTCAGAGCCGGTTCTCCAAACCTCTGTTCCTCAACGTTGAAGCTGTCATCCTTGCCAATCGGTACGTCATCGGCGATGATGTTAGGAATCATCATCTGGATCTTCCGGGCTTTTTCAAAGAGTTCGTCTTCCTTCTTTTCGTTTTCCTGAAGAGTCTCGTTGATCTTGCCTACCTGGGCCTTTGCTTCATTAGCTTCATCAACCTTCTTCTCCTTCATCAATCCACCGATCTGCTTGGAGATGGCGTTTCTCTGTGCTCTCAGTTCATCATCAGTCGTTTTGAACTGACGGTACTGACGGTCAAGCTCAATGAGTTCATCTACCAGCGGAAGCTTCTGATCCTGAAACTTCTTCTTGATGTTCTCCTTGACCTTATCGGGATTGCTTCTGATAAAATTCATGTCCAGCATACTATCACTGCTCCTTCTTTCCAAAAAATAAAGACATCATCCGTAAAGGGACGATGTCTCGTGGTGCCACCCTTCTTTATCCGGATTTCTCCGGTTTCTTAATTAGATAACGGTTTTACCCGGGAAGCAAAGCTTCCAGCTCCAAGGTGGATTCAGCAGAACTTTTCTGACATCTCGCACCAACCGATGCCTCTCTGTAACGAAACCGCTTCTGCCTACTTGGTCTCTTCACGGCTGTTAAACAAATTATAATCTAATGATTTTGACAATTCAACGGCTAGTTTCTGATCGAATGGTGCACAACCGGCGACCCGTCCGTCATTGCCTTGAAGGTATATCCATTAGCCAGACCCCATACGATTATTCTTTCAACCGCTTCAATGCTGTAGCCCTTGGTATCGTGCTGAAGAACTATTGCCGTTTTATGGTTCTTCATTCCCCTGATGACATTTTCCGCGATCTTAGCGGGATCTTCCGTTCCGCCGGCATCTCCACTGGAAACATTCCAGTCTGTATAACGATAGCCGTTTTCTGTCAGTGAGCTGCAGATCTGCTTCATGACGCCAATGCAGTATTTCTTGCTGACCGTATTAGAACTGCCGCCTGGAAGCCTGACTAACGTAGCCCGCTTACCGGTCAGTTCATAAACCATGTCATTCAGTTTATTGAGGTCAATCCAGTAATCCTCCAGCGATGAATAACACTTGCTGTAGTTATGCGTGTAACTGTGCAAGGCAATTGTGTGCCCCTTCTCTGATGCTTCCTTAATGTACTTGCGGTATTCCTCCCGATTGCCAGTCACAAAGAATGTGACCTTAACATTATATTTATCAAGAATCTTTAATAACTTACCGGTTAATGCGCTTGGGCCGTCATCAAAGGTCAGGTAGACAACTCCGCCCTTTTTATTGCTGGCAGACTTATCCTTCTTGACGGTTATTTTCCTTACAGCCTTGGCCTGATTTCCGGATGAATCTGTAACACTGTAGACAATTTCATAAGTTCCCTCTTTGGTATAGTCAACGTTTCCGCTGACTACTACCTGAGCGGTGATATTACCGTCATGGATGTCTTGCGCATAACAACCTTCATCTTCATAGATCTTTCCCAGCTCGACTTCCAACTCGCCGGCACCATATACGGCTATTTCCGGAGGAGTTGTATCAACTATGGACACCTTCATGCGCAGGTCTTTTTTCTTTCCATGCGTTTCAGCTGTCCAAACTATTTCATACTCACCGGTTTCGCCAGTGATTTCGCCGGATTTGGTGATGTTTTCAATCGGTCTGGTTAAAAGGCCGAATACCTGTTGATATTCAGCCTTTACTTCCGGAAGAGTGACATCCTGCCCGTATTCAAAGGAATACTGCTGGTTATCCTCGAGATTAAAGACGATTTTTCCCTGACTGAGTACAAAGAAACCTAGCGCAAGCAGCACTGTGATTATTGCTGCAGCAATCAGATAACGTCCTTTTTTCATGATTCTATTCTTCCTTTATGCTTTCCTGATTTTCGGTTTCCGCGTTTTCCTCGCTCTGTTCATGAGCAACAACGGTAACCGTTGCGACCTTTGAATCACCGACATTGATCAACCTGACACCCTGGGTGTTTCGTCCGTAAAGGGCAACATCACTCAGAGAGATTCTGATGATCGTTCCTTCGTCAGTCATCACCAGAGCATCCTCATCGCCATTGACGGCCTTCAGGCAGACCAGCTTGCCTTTCTTTTCGGTGATGTTGATGGTTGTTACGCCCTTGCCGCCGCGCTGGGTCAGGCGGTAATCGCTCAGCGGGGTCTTCTTTCCATAGCCCTTCTCGGTAATGGACAATACATATTCGCCCATTCTATCGGTGGCTACGCCGATGACCTTGCCGCCATCAGTATTGAAGCCCTTGACGCCGGCCGCGCTTCTGCCCATTGGTCGGACATCCCGTTCATTAAAGCGGATGGCCTTGCCGTTATCGCCGGCGATGATGATCTCATCATTGCCGCTGGTCAGCTGGGTGGCAAACAGCGTGTCATCTTCTCTTAAGACGATGGCAACCTTGCCTGACTGCCTGATGGAGAGGAATTCCGACATTGGAACTCTCTTGATCAGACCATTCGTGGTGACAAAGAACATGTATTCGTGCTCAAGCTGCGGATCTGCGGTTACATCAATCATCGCCTTGACCTTCTCGTTCTTGCTGAGGTTCAGCAGGTTGACTACCGGTATGCCCTTGGCAATGCGGCTGGCATTGGGAACCTTGTATCCCTTCATGCGGTAGACCTTGCCCAGGTCAGTGAACAGCAGCAGGTCATCATGGGTCGACATGTTGATCATCTGATCGATCATGTCGTCCGAATTGACGGCCATGCCCCGGATGCCCTTGCCGCCGCGGTTCTGGACCTTATAGGTATCAATGGTCGTCCGCTTGATGTAGCCGTTAGTGGTGATGCAGACGGTTACGTCTTCAACCGGAATCAGTGACTCATCGTCAATGTCGCCTTCATTGTCGTTGATCTCCGTCTTGCGGTCATCGCCGTACTTATCCTTCATTTCATCAAGTTCGCTCTTGATGATGGCCAGGACACGCTCATGATGAGCAAGGATATCCCGGTAATCGGCGATCTGATCTTCCAGGGCTTTGTATTCTTCTTCCAGCTTCAGCCGATTCAGACCAGTCAGCCTTCTCAGCTGCATGTCCAGAATCGCCTTGGCCTGAATCTCTGACAGGTTAAACCTGTTGATCAATCTGCTCATTGCCTCATCGTCATTCTGAGAGGTTCTGATGATGTTTACGACTTCGTCGATGTTGTCGACCGCGATCAGCAGACCTTCCAGGATATGAGCCCTGTCCAAGGCCTTCTGCAGATCAAACTGGGTTCTTCTGGTAACGATGTCGATCTGATGGTCAATGTAGACCTGCATCATCTTCTTCAACGGCATTACCATCGGCGTGTTGTTAACAAGTGCCAGCATGTTGATGCCGTAGGAAATCTGAAGCTGGGTGCGGTGGTAGAGCTGGTTAAGCAGTACTTCCGGCTGAATGTCCTTTCTGACCTCAATGATGATCTTGATGCCGTCCATGTTGGACTCATCAGCCATGTTGGTAACACCCTCAATTTCCTTGTCTCTGGCTAAGGAGACGATATTGGTATAGAGAGCTTTCTTGTTTACGCCATAGGGAATTTCCGTAATGACAATTTCATGCTTGCCGTTTGCCAGTTCATTGATTTCAGCCTTTGCCCGGACATAGATGGTACCCTTGCCGGTTTCGTAGGCTTTCTTGATGCCTCCTCTTCCCAGGATGATACCTCCCGTCGGGAAGTCCGGTCCCTGAAGATATCTGGTCATCAATTCAATGACTTCAATGTCGGGATTGTCGATGACAGCCTTGATGGCCTCAACGGTTTCATTGATGTTGTGTGGCGGAATGTTGGTGGCCATGCCGACGGCGATGCCGGTCGAACCGTTGATCAGCAGATTGGGAATGTGTGCCGGCAGAACGACCGGTTCCTTTTCCTCACCGTCATAGTTGTCAATGAAGTCGACGGTATCCTTCTGAATGTCCCTGAGCATCTCCATGGAGATCTTGGCCATTCTGGCTTCCGTATAACGCTGGGCAGCCGCGCCGTCTCCGTCAATGTTGCCGAAGTTTCCGTGTCCTTCTACCAGCGGATAGCGGTAGGAGAACGGCTGAGCCATTCTGACCATGGCTTCGTAAATGGAACTGTCGCCATGAGGGTGATACTTACCCATGACTTCACCGACGATACGGGCGCTCTTCTTGAACGGCGTATTGGCGTAGTTTCCCAATTCATTCATGCCATAGAGGATCCTTCTCTGGACTGGCTTCATGCCGTCACGGGCATCCGGCAGCGCCCTCTGAACGATGACGCTCATGGCGTACTCCAGGAATGATTCTCTTATTTCCCCGGAAATATTGATGAATTTTACCTTGTCGTAACGATTGTTATCATACTCTTCCATAAAAATTCACCTCCTAGACAATGTCCAGATTCCGGACGAACTGAGCGTTTTCCATGATGTAGTTCTTACGCGGCTCAACTTCATCACCCATCAGCATGGAGAAGTACTTATCCGCTTCCATGGCGCTGTCAATGTTTACCTGCAACAGGGTCCGGTTGTTCGGATTCATAGTTGTTTCCCAAAGCTGACTGGGGTCCATTTCACCAAGGCCCTTGTATCTCTGCAGGGACACCCGGTCACCGAATTCCTTCTTGATTTCTTCCAGCTGATTGTCGGTGTAGGCATATCTGATGCTGTTGCCTCGCTGTACGCGGTATAAGGGCGGCTGAGCGACATAGACGTAGCCGCCTTCAATGATTTCCTTGAAGAAACGGTAGAAGAAGGTCAGCAGCAGAATGCGGATGTGAGCTCCGTCAACATCAGCATCGGTCATGATGACGATCTTGTGATATCTGAGCTTGCTGATGTCAAAGTTCTCGCCAATGCCGGTACCAAAAGCCGTGATCATGCTCTTAATCTCGTTGTTATCCAGAATCTGATGCAGTCGGGCTTTTTCAACATTGAGGATCTTGCCTCTTAACGGCAGGATGGCCTGATGCTTGGGATCTCTGCCTTCCTTGGCGGAACCGCCGGCGGAGTCACCCTCAACGATGTAGATCTCATTTAATTCCGGATCTCTGCCTGAGCAGTCAGTCAGCTTGTCCGGCATGCTGGAGAATTCCAGACCGTTCTTGCTGCGGACGGTTTCTCTGGCCTTCTTGGCCGCAATTCTGGCCTTTGATGCGGTAATACCCTTGTTGACAATGATCTTGGCAACATCCGGGTTTTCCATAAGGTACCTTTCAAACTGTTCAGAGAAGATTGAGGACATGATCCTTCTTACTTCACTGTTTCCCAGCTTGGTTTTGGTCTGGCCCTCATATTGTGGGTCCGGATGCCTTACGGAAATGATTGCGGTAATGCCTTCACGGACATCATCACCGGTCAGGACATCCTCGTCCTTCTTCAGCATGTTATTGGCCTTGGCATAGTTGTTTATTACTCTGGTCAGAGAGTTGCGGAAGCCTTCTTCATGGGTTCCGCCTTCTCCGGTATTGACGTTGTTACAGAAGGAATAGACATTGGAATTGTAGCCATCATTATACTGAAGCGCTACTTCACAGACAATGTCTCCTTCATTCCCTTTTACATAAATGGGATCTTCAAACAGGACCTTCTTATCCTTATTCAGGAAGGAAACATATTCGGAGATGCCACCCTCATATTCAAAGGTAACCTTCTTAACTTCATCTCCTCTTTCATCATACAGATCAATGACCAGGAAAGGATTAAGGAAGGCCAACTCCCGAATACGGTCGTGAATGATGTTATAGTCATACACTGTTGTCTCATCAAAGATGAGCGGATCAGCCTTGAAGCGAACCGTCGTCCCGTGTTCATGTTCAGAACACTCGCCGACCTGCTTCAGTTTCTGTTCAACATGACCGCCATTGGCAAAGCGGCAGAAATACTTCTTTCCGCCAATTTTAACTTCTACTTCCAGCCATTCGGAAAGGGCATTGACAACTGATGCGCCAACACCATGAAGGCCACCGGATACCTTATAGGCACCGCCGCCGAACTTGCCGCCGGCGTGCAGAACGGTAAAGATTGTTTCAACAGTGGAGATGCCGGTCTTTTCATGAATGCCAACCGGCATGCCTCTGCCGTTATCAGTAACTTCAATGACATCACCCTTAAGAATTTTAATGACGATTCTGTCACAGTATCCGGCCAGGGCTTCGTCTATTGCATTATCGACAATTTCCCAGACAAGATGATGTAATCCCTTGGATGAGGTTGTCGCTATGTACATGCCCGGTCTTTTTCTGACCGCTTCTAGTCCTTCTAATACCTGGATGTCCTTGGAAGTATAGGAATAATTATCCCTATTCTCTTCAGCCATTCTATCTCACTTCCTTTCCAAAATTGAGAATGTTGGCATCTGATTTCTTTATCGAGTAGATTTCTCTCAGATCGGTTGTCGTGATGATGCTCTGGACGGAATTTGGCAGCAGGTTCAGCAGGCAGCTGCGGTGATTGCTGTCGAGTTCAGAGAAGACATCATCCAGTAACAGGATCGGGTATTCTCTCTTGATCTGATAAATGATCTGCATGATGGACAGCTTGATGGCCAGAATGACCATGCGCTTCTGTCCCTGCGAACAGAACTTGGCTACATTCTTGCCGTCAAGATAGAATTCATAATCTTCCCGGTGAATGCCGTTATTAGTCGTCTTGAAGGCGAGATCCTTTTCCAGAATGCTGTCGTAGACCTGCTTGATCTGTTTCTTCATTTCCTCTTCATTCTTTTTTTCCTTGATCATGGAACGGTAGACCATCATCAGCTGATGGGAATCGTCACCATTGATCTGATTGAAGAAATAGGTGAGATAGGTATTCATGGAATTAATGAACTGATTTCTCTCCCTGATGATGTCAATCTGAGGTTCATAGAGCATTTCCGTATAAGTCTCCAGAAGAACCTTGTCATCGCTGCTCTTCAGGAAGGCATTGCGCTGTTTCAGTGACTTCAGATAAAGGGAAAGATTATACATGTATTTGGCAGACAGTTTTCCCATTTCCATGTCAATGAGCTTTCTTCTGTCCTTCGGTGAGGCATCGAAAAGATTCATGTCACTCGGTGAGAAGAGAACGGCATTGATCCGGCCGACAAATTCAGAATTTCTCTTTACTACCGCATTGTTGATCAGCAAAGTCTTGCCGCTTTTATGAAGGATGATGTCCAGACGGTCTCTTCCTTCCTTGGTATTTACGGTTCCCTCAACGGCAGCGAATTCCTCATTGAAGCTGATCATTTCCTTTTCATCATCATTACGGTGACTTCTGGTCGTTGACAGCAGATAGATGGATTCCAGCAGATTGGTCTTACCGACACCGTTGGGTCCCAGAAGAATGTTCATGCCACTGGTAAAGTGAATTGACTGATTCTTATAGTTGCGGAAATTCTTTAATTTTACATTGTCTATATACATAACCTGACCTCGTATTTCTTTCCGTTTATCTCGACTGTATCACCGGGATAAATCTTCTTTCCTCTTCTGTCTTCCTTTTCGCCATTGAGCTTTATGTCATATCTTTTTACCGCTATCTTAGCCTCTCCGCCGGTGGAAATCCAGCCGGTCAGCTTGAGAAGCTGCTGTAATTCGATATACTCGGTGTTTATTTCAATTACCATAGGCGCATACTCTCCAATTCTACTAACAGTATAGCATAAAACAGGCTGTTTTCCTTATTTATTTGGCTTACAGCCTGTTTTTTCAGTTTTCAGTATAAAACTATTATTTTCGGCTTTTATCGCTGAGAAGGCAAATAAAGGCCATTTAAGCGAAGATACAAAAAAGGCGATCAGCTCGCCTTCTTAATATCAGGAGTATGTCTTGACCGGTAATACCAGCTGCAGAACGTCATCATCATCCATCGATTTGATGATGAATGGTTTCATGTTGCCACTGAAGGAAATCTTTACCTGCATGGCATTGAGAACCCGGATGGCATCATAAACATAGTTTTCCTTGAAGGAAAGAGTCAGCGGCTCGCCTGTGTAGGAAAGCGGCAGGATTTTTTCTGCTGATACTACTTCATTGGAGCGGGAAGTTACATTTACCTCATTTTCATTCAGTTCCATTCTGATGTAGCAGATGCCTTCACTCTTGATGAAACTGGCTCTGTCCAGGGCATTGAGAATGTCGCGGGCATCGACAACCAGTTCATGAGCAAACTCAGAGGGAATAAGCCTACTGGTTTCCGGATATAATCCGTCGATCAGGCGGGTCTGGATCATGAGATCATTGGCAACAAACAGTGCCTTCTTGTCATTAAGAGCGATCCTGATGTTTTCATCATCACCGATGATCTTGGCAATGTCATTCATGCTCTTGGTGGGAATGGTAACATTGAAACGATGGGAAGTATCCAGAAGGATCTTCTTCTGAGCCAGCCGGTATGAGTCAGTAGCCACACACATCAGCGTATTGCCTTCGCAGTTGAGGTTAAGTCCGGTGAGGACCGGTCTAGTCTCCTTGTCACTGGCCGCAAAGCAGGTCTGGAAGATCAGGCTCTTAAGAGCTGCTGAATTGATTTCAAAACTGTCCTCAGGTTCGGAGAAATCAATGAGAGGATAGGTATCAGACCTGATGCCGTTGAGTTCAAAATTAACGGAAAGACCTCTGATTGAAGTATAGGTTCCGTCGACAACTTCAACTTCTACATAGTCGCTGTCGATCTTTCTGATCATGTCGCCGATGTACTTGCCATCCAGCAGAATGCTTCCTTCATTAATGATCTGCAGTCCGTTGTCATCATCGGCGATGATGGTCGCCTCGATGGAAACATCGGAATCCGAAGCGGTAAGCTGAAGTTCATTTTCCCTGGTTGCCAGCTTGATGTTATGGAGAACCGGCAACGGTGAAGTCAGACTGACAGCACGGGAAACGATGTTTATTTTTTCCAGAAAGTCTTTCTTGTTTATTTTGAAGTACATGAGCGCGCCTCCTTGTTATCTTTTCTTTTTCTTGTTTGTTATTATTATCATTATGACTGGGGATTTGGGGGAAAATCTCAAAAACCCTTATCATAACAACATTTTAACAGATTATGACCTTGTTGTTAATGGTGTGGAGATGGGGAAATCAGTGGAGTTTGGCCTCAATTTCCCTGATTGCCCGGCCATATGATTCATCGTTTTTGAGATTGTTTTCAATCTTCTCAAAAGCTGAAGAAACGGTTGAGTGATCACGGTTTCCGAATTCCTTGCCGATCTGCAGATAGGAGAGGTCGAGGTGCTTGCGGCAGAGGTACATGGAAATATGGCGGGCGTTGGCAATGTTCTTGGTCCTTGACTTGGATTTAAGCTGTTTTTCCGTCAGGCCGTAGTATTCAGAAACTGTCTTGATGATGTCTCTTACTTCCAGTGAGTCACTGTTATTATCACTGATGGTCTTGTTATCCTTGAAGGCTTCCAGAGCCATGTTCAAGTCAATGGTATCGGACTTTGAAAAGTTAATGGAATAGAAAATAAGACGGTTAAGAGCTCCTTCCAGATTCCGGACATCAGAGGAAAAATTCTTGGCAATGTAAGTAAGAACTTCCGGCTGAATGTCGATGGGATCCTGATCCTTAAGTCTGGTCTGCTTGATTTTTTCTTCCAGAATCTTATAGGCAGTCTGTTCTTCCAGAGACTGAATGGTTACGGAAAGACCCTGGGTGAATCTGGTTTTAAGCCGGTTTTCAATATCCTTGATTTCATAGGGCGGCCGGTCGGAAGTCAGAACGATCTGCTTGTGGTTGTTGTATAGTTCATTGTAGATTTCAAAGAAGACATCATTGGTCTTTGGCTTATTGGACAGATTCTGAATGTCGTCAAAAAGAAGAACATCAAGCGAATTAAGCTGATTCTTATATTCATCTATGCGCTGTTCTCTTATTGATGTGGTAACTTCCTTAACCAGATCGGTAGAGGAAATATATAATAATTTCTTGTCCTGGTCGTGCTCCTTGATGTAATTTCCAATGGCAGACAGCAGATGAGTCTTCCCAAGACCGGAGGAACCGTAGATTACCAGAGGGTTGAAGTAGCTGAGACCGGGGTTCATGGCCACGGATAAGGCCGCCGTCTTGGCTTCAATGTTACAGGGTCCCTCAATGAAGTTATCGAAGGTCAGTCCCTCAATGACATTGTCGTTCAGGGCTTTCTCAATTTCCGCCTCGATCGCCACCTTCTGGTATTCGTCGCTGGTTTCCACAGTAACACTGACCGGTTTCTTCATCAGGCTCTGAAAGCAGGAATTAATGACATTCAGATTCTCCTTATTGTTAAGAATCAGGCGGTTGATCATATAGGGCGTGGTTACGATTGCCCGTGATTCGTCCAATTCAACAAGCTCGGTATTTTCGAGATAACTGGCAAGGGATTCTCTTTTATTTTCTGCTAAACTAATATTAATTTTTTCTAATACTTGTTCCCAAATAAAACTTAATCCAGACATAAAAATCACTCTTTCGTAAGATAATCATAATCTCGCAAATAGGGAAAATCTACCTGAAAATTTGTTTCAAAAAGTTATTAACACAGGCTTAATATTGTAAATCATTATTATGACGCAAAAAATGGAGTTTTCCCCCACTTTCCACAAAATTTGATGTGGATAAAAATGTGGAAAACTTCTTTCCCCATTGGAAAAACTGGGGAAAATGGGGAAAAATCAACATTTCCTCAGGAGTTATCCCCATAAAAAATGGCGTAAAGTGCTTGATATATAAGAAAAAAAGCCATTTATACCTGTTTTCCTTACATGTTGGAAACCGGGTTTTCCCCATGCGGAAAGTAATTGGATTGCTGGGGAAAGAAGGCCTAAACAGCAAAAAAATCGTATTGTGCTATAATCAAGTAGAATGGAGGAATAGCGATGTTCAGACGGTTAATCACGGTCATGGCGGCAATCTGCCTGATCGTCTCAGCGATGATACCGATAGCCTCAGCTGAAGAGGAAAGACAGCAGCTGATGGTTTTGAACGCCAATGTTCCCATGAATCTGCAGCCTTCCCAGGACAGTGAACCGCTGATCATTGACGGTACCGTACAGTATTTCCTGCTCAACGGCATTTACGAGATAACGCAGATCGTTGATGTAAGTGAACAGGAAAAATGGTATGGAGTCATGTTTGGCGATGAACAGGAGTACACGGAAGTATTCATCAATTCCGTTAATGTCGAACTGTTGGACATGGTATTTGAGAAGAGCATGAAGGAACAGAAATTTCCTGACGATTATCTCACTCTGCTCAGAAGCCTGCACCGCCTTCATCCTGACTGGAACTTCATTTCCTTCCATAACAACATCAAATGGAACACGATGGTCGAAAAGGAAAGCGTATTGCGCAAGAACCTTGTTTCCGGATCCAACATCTATCTTAGGAGCACTCAGGAAGGCGCCTACGACCCGGTTACCGGAGAATTCATCCCGCTGGACGGCACCAGCTGGTATCAGGCTAACAGTGAGACCATTGCCTATTACATGGACCCGCGCAACTTTCTGAATGAGACCAACATCTTCATGTTCCTGCAGCTTTCATTTAATAATAATGAAGGAGACAATCTGGTTCAGCAGATACTGAACAATACCTTCATGGCAGGGAACGATCCCGTTGACAATAAGAAATATGCCAGGATATTCTATGAAGCCGGTCAGAAAGCCGACACCTCTCCCATCTATCTGGCTACTCTGGCCAAGCAGGAATCGGGAGTAAACGGCTCTAGCGCCACGACCGGACAGGCTTTTACCTATAACGGAAAGACCTATTCCGGTCTGTATAACTTCTTTAACATCGGTGCCTCTTCAGGGGCGGATAACTGGAAGAAGGGATTGATTTTTGCCAATGGCGGTGAAGACGGTTCTCTGACTACCTATGAAAGACCGTGGACCAGCCCGCAGAAAGCCATCCGCGGCGGCGCCCAGTGGATTACCAAGGGCTACATCAGCCGGGGACAGGATACGATGTATCTGCAAAAATTCAACTGCACATCATACTCGACTTATTCCCATCAGTACATGACCAATGTCATGGCCGCTTACTCACAGAGCAAGATCATGTTCAATACCTATAAGAACAACTCGGCGTTGGATCTCCAGCTCAACTTCCGCATACCGGTCTACCTCGAAATGCCGGAAAAGACGGCCCTGCCGACTTCCATTTCCTATCCGCCTTCACCAAATGATCCCGATCCACAGGACATCTATACCGGTGACTTCATCGTTGATCTGGACCTGTCCAATGAAGACGGTTATCTGAGCGGCTTCCAGCTGGGTACCACCTATCGGCAGCTGCAGGATAAAATCAAATTGATCAACAGCACCGCCACCTTGAAAATTGAGACTGAAGGCCGGGAGGTCGACGACGATACGCCACTTTCCAGCGGACAGGTTCTCTCTTATACAACAGCAGATGGCACCAGTACCTATACGATCGTCATCAGAGGAGATCTCGATGGCGATGGGAAGATCAGCACCAGGGACTATCTGATCTTCCGCAAGGTACTGCTCGGCATTACCGAGATCAGGGGCGCCGGTCAGAAGGCCGCGATGTTCGATGGTGACAGCAAGCCGTCAACCAAGGGCTATCTTCTGCTCAGAAAGCATCTGCTGGGAGTTTCCCAGATCAAACAGTAAAGGAGGAAGAAAATGAAGAGAAAACTAATCATTTTACTGACAGCCCTGCTGGTAATGGCATCCGCTCTTTCAGAAGTGCGGGCGGCCAGCGGCAGCGCCAGTGTTTCCGTCAGCGATTCCTCTGTGGTAGTGGGAAACAAGGTTACCCTGACCATTAAGCTCAGCTGTTCCGACGGTGTCGGTTCGGCGATGGTTTACATTGACTACAACAGCAGTTATCTCAGCAACCTGAGCGTAAAGTCGTCCGCGACTGTCAATACCAATAAAAACCGCATTCTCGTTGATCCGACTGATGCCAAGACGGTCACGATCACGGCCACACTGACCGCCAAAAAAATCGGCAATACCTCTGTTCACATCACGGTTGAAGACTGGTATAACTACGATGCTGAATACATTTCTGACAAGTCGGTGACCAAGAAGATCGAAGTCATCGCCAAATCCAGCAACAACCCTTCCGCTCCCAATCTGTCCAAGGATGCCAGCCTGGCATCCCTGTCGCTGGAGGGTCTGGTACTGGAGAGCGAATTTGAGAGCGATGTCCACGAATATACCGTATACGCGCCAGCCAATACCGTCACATTGAAGGTCAATGCCAAGGCCAGCAGTGCCAAGGCCAAAATTGAAAAGACGGAATTTGCGCTCAATGAAGGCTGGAACCGGATCGAAGTTGTCTGCGTTGCCGAAAGCGGTGATAAAAAGAGTTACGTGCTGAATGTCTATGTGGAAGAAAAACCGGTCGTCTATTTCCGGGACAACACTCTGGGAGTCGTCCGGAACCTGAGCCGCATTGCCGTTCCGGAAGGCTTTGAAGAGAAAAGAATCACCGTTGAAGGCGAGGATATCAGCGTTTTCAGCAAGGGAACCATGAACCTGGTCTATCTGGCGGATGAAGATGGCAAGGCAGATTTCTACATTCTCGATGAGCAGAAGATGGAAATCGTCAAGCGCTATGAACCGGTGGAAATTGACGGTGGCAGCTATCAGCTGATCAACAGCGATTATCAGCAGTTCCGGGATATGGATGAGTTCTTTGTCCCCTATAAGGTCTACATCGGGGAAACCGGAATCGACGGTTGGAAATACAGGAACTCCTCTCTGAATGAGTATGCCGTCATTCAGCTGATGACTGATGAGGGTGAAGTCAGGCTGTACAGCTATGACCTCATCGAAAAGACCCTGCAGAGATATACCCTGCCGCAGAGAGAGAGTGAGAAAAGCCCGCTGGCCGCTTATCTGGGTTATTCCGCCGGAGCAGCCGGAATCCTGGCCTTTATCGCTGCTCTGATCCTGGCCACAAAAAAGCGGGTGTCAGCATAATTTCAAATCACCTTCATAAAAACGACACATAACGGAAATAGGATAAGAATAAACAAAGGAGAGTCGATAACATGGATGAGCACTTTGACATAGAAGAAGAAAACGAAGAGCAAACTGAAGACAGCAAAAAAGAAGTGAAAGAAGAGACAGAACCCAGTACGCAGCAGGCGGAAAAGGTTTTTGCAAGCGAGATCTATCCCGAGGAAAAGCCGGAGCCAAAAGGCAGCATCAGGGCCAGCTGGCTGATTCTGACCATCGTCTTTTCCCTGCTGCTTTCCACGGCAGCCAGCGTTGTGACGGCACTTATCGTCAGCAACCGCAGAAGCGAGCGGGTCGTGGCTTATGAGAGCAGTGAAAGAGAAACCACCAGGGTGATCCAGCAGAGCGATTATACTGAGCTGGTTGAGGAAGTAAAGAACGCGGTCGTGGAAGTCTACACCGAAAAGGTCGTCTATAACAGTTACTTTGGTGACTACGTTACCGAGGGCGCCGGCAGCGGCGTCATCTATTCCCGGGACGGCTACATCATTACCAACAATCATGTCATCAACGGGGCCAGCAGCATCTACGTTACGCTGGCCAGCGGTGACAAGTATACTGCCGAGCTGATCGCCAGCGATGCCAAGAGTGATCTGGCGATCATTAAGATCGATGCTCAAAACCTGCAGCCGGCCATACTGGGCAACAGCGACAGCATCGCCGTCGGACAGAACTGCATCGCCATCGGCAACCCGATGGGAACTCTGGGCGGTACGGTAACCGCCGGCATCATCAGCGGTCTGTCCCGCGAGGTAACGATCGGCAATGTACCGATGACGCTGATGCAGATCAACGTGGCCATTTCTCCGGGGAACTCAGGCGGCGGCCTGTTCAATACCAACGGTGAGCTGATCGGCATCGTCAATGCCAAGAGCGTCAGTGAAAACGTCGAGGGAATCGGCTTCGCCATTCCGATCGACATCGTCAGGATGGTAGCGCAGCAGCTGATCGAACAGGGTTATGTGACCGGCCGGGCCCAGCTGGGCATCAAGTGCGTCAGTATTGATTCCGTTCAGAAGGCCTGGAACTATAATGTGACCAGTTTCGGTGTTCTCGTACAGGAAGCGGTCGAGGAAAATGCCAAGGCAGCCGGATTGCAGGAAAACGACTTGATAGTTGCCATTGACAACAACAAGATCGAAAGCCTGTCAGCACTGCAGATGCTGCTGTACGGCTACGAAGCCGGACAGCAGGTCAGACTGACGGTACTGCGTAATGGCCAGCAGGTCGACATCAATCTGACCCTGAGCCAGAAAAAATAGAAAAACAGACGGCGGCGGACAGCCGCCTTTGTTTTGAAAGGGAGAAAGTCTGGTTTATAGAAATTGAAGCGGGAGTATGCTACTATATTAGGGAAATGAGGAATTAGATTATGCCAAAGTACTATAAGGTTTATGATAAAAGATATCAGCAGGTCCACGCTCACAACATCAGCTGGTACAGCGATAACCCGACACCGCTGGTTCTGGAGACCATTAACGATTACCACCTTAACCAGTGGGACAAGATGCTGGAGATCGGCTGCGGCGAAGGAAGAGATGCCCGTTATCTGCTTCAGAAGGGTTTTGATCTGGTAGCTACGGACGTATCAGACGAGGCGGTCGGCTATTGCGTCAGAAGAGATGAAAAGAACCGGAAGGCTTACCGGGTCATGGATGTACTGGAAAACGACGATAAGAATAAATACGATTTCATTTATTCCGTTGCCGTTTTGCAGATGATGGTGCTGGACGAAGACCGCAAGGGCTTCTACAGCTATATCAGAAATCATCTTAACGATAAGGGAATGGCCCTGATCCTGAGCAAGGGAGACGGTGAGGAAGCTTATGATACCGGCATTGATGTTGCCTGGCAGGATGAAGACCGCATCCACCACAGCGGTGAGGCCATGAGCGTAGCGAGAGCAGCCAGCCGGGTCGTCAACTTTGATCAGTTTTTGGAAGAACTGGCTGCAAACCGGCTGGAAGTCATTTCCCACGGCCTGACCAATTCGGAACCGGATTATCCGAAGATCATGTTTGCCTTGGTAAAAAGGTAGAATTCAGCCCGCCGTGTTAACGGCGGGTTTTTATGTGGCTGAGGTCATTTTCTGGTTGACTAATGGCAATGAATTAGGTATTATTTATAAGCAATTGCTCATTTTTAGAAATCGGGAGGTGCCTACATGAAGAGAACATATCAACCGAGCAAAAGAAAACACTCAAGAGTTTGCGGCTTCAGAGCTAGAATGAAAACTGTTGGTGGTCGTAACGTATTGGCCCGCAGACGCGCCAAGGGAAGAAAAGTCTTATCTGCATAAGAGAAGCTGCCATACAGGCGGCTTTTTTTACCCATGAAAAAGGAATTCCGCGTTAAGAAGAACGAAGAATTTGAAAAGATCATTACGGCCGGAAGCCGGCTGACAAGCCGCCGCTTTGTCCTGTATTACCATCCGGCCGCTTTTGATCATGACCGCATTGGCATTTCCGCCGGTAAAAAACTCGGAAATGCCGTGGAAAGAGTCAGAATCAGGAGGCAGGTCAGGATGATGGTTCAGGAGATCTTTGACTTTCACAGCGGCCTTGACTACATCATCATCGTCCGGCCCGGCTACCTGAACAGCGACTTTGCCACCAACAAAAATGATTTGTCAGTTCTATATGAAACAGTTTATAATAATAAACGGACAAACTAGATTAAGGAGACTTTATCAATGAAAAAGTTGAACAAGAAAGCATTATTGATCATGCTGCTCATCCTGGGATTAGCCGTATTGACCGGATGTCAGAGAAACGTTGATTCAAACGGAGTCACTCTACCGGAAAAGGTAATTTATCTTGATACACCCTGGAAAGCGATGATGAACGAAGGTTTCATCAGTGCCCTGCTGGTCTGGCCGCTGGCTCAGGCCATTAACCTGGTCTATTCCTGGACCGGCATCAGCATTCTGGCCGTTGCCATCGTTACTCTGGTCTTCAACCTCATCACCCTGCCGTTTACCATCAAGTCAACGGTTCAGATGCAGAAGATGCAGGAGATCAATCCCAAGCTGCAGGAAATCCAGGCCAAGTATGAAGGAAAAACGGATGACAATTCCAAAATGGCTATGGCTCAGGAAATGCAGGTTCTTTACAACAAGTACAACCTGAATCCGCTGGGCGCCATTGCTACCCCGCTGCTGCAGTTCCCGATTCTGATCGCCATGTACTATGCCGTTCAGAGAGCTGACGCCGTTGTCAGCGGAACCGCTTTTGGTATGCCGTTATCAACTACTCCCAGAGCAGCTGTGGCAAACTTCTCACAGGGCTGGCCGTTAGTCGTTATCTTCGCCTTAATGGTCGTTTCCCAGTTTGTTTCTTCAAAGATCTCCATGTGGCTGGCTGACAAGAAGCGCAAGAGTTCCCGTAAGTACAAGGCTTATGCCGACAAGGGAAATCCGCAGTCTTCTCAGCAGAACATCATGACAATAATGCTGCTGGGCATGGTCGCCGTCTTAGGATTCGGCTGGCCGATTGCCATGAGTGTTTACTGGCTGATCAACTCAGTCATTAACGTACTCAAGACTTTATATGTACAGAAGAGGTATGTAGACTAATGAACAGATATGAAGGAAAGAGCGTAGAAGAAGCCATCAGCGTTGCCTGCCGCGAAAAGAACGTTGACAGCAGCGAACTGGTTTACTATGTTGTTGAAGAAAAGGCCGGCGGTCTGTTTGGCATCGGAGCCAAGGCCGTGATCGAAGCCTTTGCCCAGAAGGATGTTGAAGATTTCATTTATCATTATCTGGAGCAGTATTTCAACAACATCAACATGAAGTGCGATATCATGATCAGCCGTGAGGAAGACAGCTACCTCGTAAAGCTGGATGCCCAGAACAATGCCGTACTGATCGGCAAGGCCGGCCAGACGCTGCAGTCAATTACCAATGTTACCAAGGCGGCTGCCAGCGCGGAGTTCAGAAGACATGTCAATCTGCTGATTGACGTCAACAACTACAAGGAAGAAAGATACGAAAAGCTTAAGGCCATGGTTAAGAAGATTGCCAAGACCGTCGAAAAGACCAAGGTGTCAGCCAGACTGGGCCAGATGACCAACGATGAAAGAAAGGTCGTTCACCAGTATCTGTCAACCTTCCCGCACATCAGAACCGAATCTGAAGGCGAAGGAAACAACAGACGCCTTAAGATCATCTACACTGATAAAGCTGAATAAAGAAAAATGCAGGAAGCCCTGCATTTTCATTTGGCTCAGTTATTTGAGTAAAGCTGCAGTTCATACAGCTTTTTGTATATGCCGTTCTGGGCAAGCAGCTGCTGGTGGGTGCCGCTTTCCCGCAGCTTGCCCTTATGAATGACCATGATGTTGTCGGCATGCTGAATAGTGGAAAGGCGATGGGCGACCATGATGGTGGTACGGCCTTCCATCAGGGTCTTCAGGGCTTTCTGAATCAGCTGTTCGGTCTCGGTATCGATGTTGGCGGTAGCCTCATCCATGACTAGAATGGCCGGATCGACAGCAAGAGTACGGGCAAAGCTGAGCAGCTGGCGCTGACCGGCTGAAAGGGTTGCGCCCCTTTCGCTGACCGGTTCATCGTACTTGTGCGGCAGCGATTCAATGAAGTGATCGGCATTGACGGTCTGGGCAGCTTCAACGATCTGTTCATCGCTGATCTCCTGGTTCAGAAGCCTGATATTGGACTTGATGTCGCCGGTAAAGATGAAGACATCCTGCTGAACCTGGGCGATGGCCTGACGCAGCTGTTTCAGAGACAGGTCTTTGATATTAATGTCATCGATCAGGATCTCACCCTTCTGGATGTCATAATAACGGCCGATCAGGTTGAGGATGGAAGACTTGCCGGCTCCGGTGGCGCCGACAAAGGCAACCTTTTCGCCGGGGTTGATGACAAAGGAAACATCGCGCAGGACATAATCATCTTCCTCATAGGCAAACCAGACATTGCGGAATTCGATCTTGCCTTTGAACTTTTCCACGGAAGTGAAGTCCGGTTTCTCCTCAATGGTGTTTTTCTGGTCCAGCAGGGTGAAGATCTTCTCTCCGGAAGCCAGAGCATTCTGCAGCGAACTGAACTGTTCGGTCAGCTGCTGGATCGGTTCAAACAGCGCCTGAACATAGTCGATGAAGATGTAGACGATGCCGATCGTGATCCCGCCGGCCAGAACACCTGCGGAACCGCGGAAGAGCACCAGCACAACGGAAAGGGTATAGAGCAGGGAAACGACCGGGCGGTAGATGGAATAGTACATCAGCTCCCGCATCCGGCTGCGGTACAGATCAGCGGTAGTGTCCTTAAGCTGGTCATACTTATGATCTTCCCGGGCAAACAGCTGGATCAGCTTCATGCCGGAAATGTGTTCGCTTAGGAAGGTGTTCAGACCGGAGACCTTGGTACGGATCAGCCGGTAAGCCTTACGGAAGAGGACCTGGAAGACAGCGGTCAGGACGAAAACCAGCGGGATAAGTACCAGAGTACGTACGCTCATGGTGACGCTGATGCAGAAGAGTACGACCAGATAGCCGATGATCCTGGCAACATTGGCGACAACGCTGACCAGCACATCGGAGAACAATCGGCTGAGTGCCTCTACATCATTGGTGATCCGGGTAACGGTCTGGCCGACCGGATGGGTATCGAAGAAGCGCAGCGGCAGGGAATGAGTGTGCTCAAACAGTTCGTTGCGGATGTCGTAAACCACTGCCTGTCCGGTCTTCTGCAGCAGGAAGGCCTGGGTAATGTTGCACAGGGCATAGATGAGAATGGACAGCGCGTAGGTCAGACCGATGCGCAGAATGCCATTGATGTCATCTTTTCTCAAGACTTCAAGATCTTCACGGCTTAACAGGGTTCCTTCCAACAGGTTTTCGCCGGCATTGATCTGCAGCCGGTCTGCTGAAGAGTTCTGCGAAACGACCTCATTGAGCGTGCTGAGCCGGTCCTGAAGGAACTGAACATCCGAGCGGGAAAGGCCGGCGAAATAGTAATAGTGTTCATCATAATAGACGATCTGGCCATAGCTTTCATAGTCTGCCGTTTCAAGGTCAAAGTCTCTGGTCAGCCAGACGCCATGATAGTTCAGCTGGGACTGGTCTTGCGCAGTTACGGCATATGGTCTTCCATAGTTTTCAATGTTTTCATCAATGGCCCGGGCTACCAGCGTGGGTTGATAAAGCGTCAGGGCAGTGACTGCCAGAACCAGGATGAAGGCGATGATGAAGTTGGAGGTATAGGGGCGGCCGTAGCGTAAGAGCCGGCGGAAGAGCCTGCCCTTATAGGCTGTTATGACCTGTTCTTTTTCAATCTTAGCCATAAATCAGTCCTCCTGCGAACCCGCCAGCTGTCTTTCCAGCTGCTGCTTGCGCTGCAGTCGGGCAAACTGTCCGTTGAGCTCCATCAGCTCGCTGTAGCTGCCCAGTTCAGCAACCTTTCCTTCATCAAGGAAAAGGATGTGATCGGCGTTCTGTACCGTGGAGACGCGGTGGGCAATGATGATGGTAGTCTTGCCATGGCGCAGGGAACGCAGATTATTCAGAATGTTGTCTTCAGTGTCGGTATCAACGGCACTCAGGGAGTCGTCCATGATCAGGATCGGGCTGTTCTTCAGCAGAGCCCGGGCGATGGAAACGCGCTGTTTCTGGCCGCCGGAAAGGGTAACTCCGCGTTCACCGATCATGGTTTCGTATTTATCCGGGAAATCCTGGATGTTATCATCAACATCGGCCATCCGGCAGGCTTCCACGATCTCTTCCATGGTAGCGTCCAGCTTGCCGAAGGAAAGGTTCTTTCTCAGCGTTTCGGAGAACAGGAAGTTGTCCTGAGGAACATAGGCGATGTTCTCTCTTAACACAGCCAGGGGGATCTTGCGGATGTCGTGGCCGTCAAAGCTGATGGATCCCGAACTGACATCAAAGAGCCGGGTCATCAGATTGACCATCGTGGTCTTTCCGGCGCCGGTACGGCCCATGATCGCAAAGGTCTCACCCTTTTCGATCTTTACATTTATGTCACTCAACACTTCCGGCAGATCTTTGCCATAGCGGAAGTGAACATGATCAAAGCAGACTTCTCCCTCCAGAGTGCTGACATCATCCGGTTCAGGGCTGTCGGTGATCTCGGCCTTCTCATTGAAGACCCGGTTGATTCTCTTCATGGCGGCAGCGCCCTGGGTAATGTAGGTCAGACAGTCGCCGAAGGCGATCATCGGCCAGACCAGCGTACCCAGATAACTGGCAAACATGATGAACCGGCCCAGAGTGATGCGGTTGGTAATGGTATAATAGCCGCCGACCATGATGACGATCAGGTAGGAAATGCCGATGAAGACTTCCAGCAACGGCCAGGCCAGCGATCTTAATTTGGCCAGTTTCATGTTGACGTTGAAATTGCTGCGGTTGACTGTACGGAAGTAATCCAGTTGCTTTTCTTCCTGGGTAAAGGCCTTGATGACTCTTTCGGCGGTAATGCTTTCCTGAACAGCGTCGGTAAGCTTGCCGAAGGATTCCTGCTTGGCGGTATAATGGCGCTCAAAGGCCTGAATGACAAAATAACTCAGAATGCCGATTCCGCCCATGGGAATCATGATGTAGAGAGTCATGGAGACCGACACCTTGGTCATCATCCGGTGCAGAGTCATCATGCTCAGAACAAAGGCATCAACGGCGGAAACGATGGACCAGCCCAGCGCTTCCCGCAGAGCATCCAGGTCGTTGGTGAAGTAAGCCATCAGGTCGCCGGTCTTGTTTTCGTTGAAGAAGCGCTGGGAAAGCGTCTCCAGCTTGCGGAAAATGTCGTTCTGCAGGGCCCGTTCGATTTTGCGGGAGGTTCCGATGATGAAATAGCGGAAGCCGAAGCGACCGGCGGAAATGGCCAGAGCGCACAGGATCATCTTAAGCAGGATGGCGTTGACACCTTCCTGATCGAGGCCGTGCGAGGCCAGACCATCGGTGATCTCCCCGGTATATTGAGGAATGTAGAGGTCAAGATAGTCAATGGCAAGCAGGATCAAAATGCCTGTAATGTACATCAGGCTGTATTTTTTCAGATATCTGCTTAACTGATTGATATTCTTTTCCTTCTTCTTCATGTTAATTCTGCCTTCCGCAGTCCGTTTATTATTCTATAGTATTACGCGGTCGTTTTCCACACTTATGATAAGGGCAAACAAAAAGGAAATTAGGATTTCCGGATTTGCGGCGCAAAGAATGGAATATGTTGGAAGTAAATGATGTCAGCAAGAGATTCGGGGATAGACCGGTTCTCAGCGGTCTTAGTTTTTCCCTGCACCCTGGTCAGATAACCGCGCTGATCGGCGGCAACGGCTCCGGCAAGACCACGACCTTCCGGCTGATCCTCGGCTTTCTGGACCCCGATGAGGGAAGCATCAGCTTTGAAGGCCGGCCGGTGGAGAATCGCGATGTCTGTTATCTCTGCGAGCAGCGCAGCCTGTATCAGGACTGCTCGGTATATGAGCAGCTCAGACTAAGCGCTCAGCTCATCGGCATCCGTCATTATCAGCCGGCGGTCGACCGCTGGCTTGAGGAACTGAAGCTGACCGGAATCAGGCAGGAAGTGATTGGTCGGCTGTCCAAGGGCAATCAGCAGAAAGTCGCGTTGGCCAGTTGTTTGATCAGGGAGGCGCCGCTGGTGATCCTTGATGAGCCGTTTACAGCCCTGGACAGAGAGAACATCAGCCTGTTCATCGGGGTGATGGAAGAACTGCGCCGTCAGGGCCGGACGGTGCTGGTCTCCTCGCACATCTACCAGCCGGTCAAGGAGATCTGCGATCATTTTCTGCTGCTTGATAAGGGCAGAATCAGCGCTGATCTGACCAGAAAGCAGCTTCATGAGGATCAGCGGCGGATGGTCATCGTTTCCAGCCGCTTTGAGCCGGAAGACGAACAGCTGCTTTCGGAAGAGCAGTATGAGGAAGGCGGTAATGTCCGCTATGTGCTTACGGAAAGAAAAAAGGCCAGAAAACTGCTGAAGGAGGCTTTTGAGATGGATGAAGATGTGACTTACCGGCATTGCCGGATCGAGGACTGCCAGTGAAGGCACTGATCCTGTTCAATCTAAAGAGAAGACTATTTAACCGGATGAATCTGCTGATCAACGCCGTTCTCCTGCTGGCCATCCTGTTTGGCTTTCATGCCGACTATTTCCTGGGAAATGATCAGTCACCGCCGCATTTCTATGTTGACGACAGCACAAAGCAATTCCAGAGTGCCTTTCTTTCCCGGGAAAGAAACTACCAGATATATAACGGACCGATCGGTGAAACGGACATCCTGATCCATTATGACGATGGTTTTACCATCATCAGCAATGCTCCCCCTGATGCCGCCCTTCTTGACGGCATTCGCCAGGACATTCAGCAGGCAGTCAGGGAGACCTACAGCCGGCAGTATCCGGCTTTGAAGCCGTTTGTTGATGATTATGCCAGCATCAGGATAACCCTCAGCGTCAGCAGCAAGCCGGAAGAACGGCTGTGGATACTGGCATCAGCGGTGTATTTTCTGTTGATGAACTACAGCAGCACCATTGCTTCGGAAGTCGTCTACGAAAAGACCAATCACCTGTTGGAAAGCCAGCTTACCGCCCTGACTGCTCAGCAGCACCTGCTTTCCAAGATCATTCAAGGTTATCTGATGGTCATCATCCAGCTGCTGGCAGCGGCGGTTTTCACCGCGGCAGCCTTTTTCCTGCGCTGGCTTGAAGACGGGCTGAGCGGACTGAGGAATTTTCTGAACACAAACGAGATCATGAAGGCTGATGTAATCAGCTTACCGGTAAGCTGGCAGACCCTGGTACTGATCGGGGCCATCATGGTCAGCGGATTGATGATCGTTCAGACATTGATGTTATTGGTGTGCAGCCGGCTTTCCTCCAGCGAACAGGCAGCCAGTCTTCAGGGCATCTTCTATGTGCTGCTGTTAGTGGGTTATTATCTGCTTCTTAGCTATGGCAGCCAGTGGATCGTTAATGCCACCAGGGAAATTCAGCTTCTGGCCGGTCTGCCGGTTGTTTCGATCTATCTGATGAGCGGTCTTTTGTTGATGGGAAAGGCATCGCTGAGCCAGGGTTTATTGGCTTTGGGTATCAACCTGGTGACATTGTTGCTGATGATAGAATTCAGCGGCCGGCAATATCGGGAAAACCTCTTGAAAATCTGATGAAAAAAGCATCATGGTCAGGGAGTTCAGGCTGATGGTTTTATCAGGTTTTTTTTGATAGAATGAAAGAGAGGCGAACATGAGAGTACTGATTCAGAGAGTTAGGGAAGCATCGGTAACCATTGAAGGAGAGCTGAAAGGGCAGATCGGCTACGGCTATCTGCTGCTGACCGGCTTCAGCAATGATGACGATGAAAAGACCGTCAGGGAAATGAGCGAGAAGACGGTCAATCTGCGCATCTGTGAAGACGAGAACCATAAGATGAACCGCAGCCTGCTGGACATTCAGGGCGAGATCCTCTCGATCTCCCAGTTCACCCTCTATGCCGACATGCGCAAGGGCCGCCGGCCTTCGTTTACCCAGGCCGGGGAACCGGGAAGATCGGCAGAACTATATGACTTCTTCAATCGCTGCCTGAGGGAATACGGGCTGAATGTCGAGGAAGGCGTATTTGGAGCCGACATGAAAGTCGGGCTGGTCAATGACGGCCCGGTAACCATCATGCTGGACAGTGATATAATATTGAAGAAACAGGACAAAAATGGAATATAAGCTGGACGATATCGTTGAAATGAAAAAAGAGCACCCCTGTCACAAGAGCAAGCAGTGGCGGATCATCAGAATGGGTGCTGACATAAGGATCAAGTGCCTGGGATGCGGCTCAAGCGTTCTTTTTCCCCGCGCGGAATTTGAAAAGAAGGTAAGAAAGATCATCCCGGCTGAGGAAGCAGAGGTAAGTTAGAATGTCATTAACGGCAGGAATCGTCGGACTGCCCAATGTCGGCAAGTCCACATTGTTCAACGCGATCACCAAATCGCAGGTTGAAGCCGCAAACTATCCGTTTGCGACGATTAAGCCAAATGTAAAGACCGTAGAGGTCCCGGATGAGCGGGTAACAAAGCTGTCAGCCATGTTCAATCCCCGCAAGACCATCTGGACGACCTTTGAGTTTACGGACATCGCCGGCCTGGTCAAGGGCGCGTCCAAGGGCGAAGGCCTGGGCAACCAGTTTTTGGGTAACATCAGAGCCTGTGATGCCATCGTTCATGTTGTCAGGTGCTTTGACGACAATAACATTGTCCATGTGGAAAACAGCGTTGATCCGATCCGCGACATCGAGATCGTCAATGTTGAGCTGGCACTGGCCGATCTGGAGACCGTAACTAACCGGATCGCCAAGATCGAGAGAAAGGCACTGACCAAGGAAAAGGACGCCGTGGCGGAATATGAACTGCTTAAGAAGCTGAAGGCGGCTCTGGAAGCCGGCCATTCAGCCCGTAGCCTTTCCTTCAGCGATGAAGAGAAGGAAACGCTGAAGAGCTATCAATTATTGACGGACAAACCGGTCATCTATGTTGCCAATGTCAGTGACAGCGCCATATCGGATCTTGACAACTGCAGGTATTATCAGGATGTCAAGGCTTATGGTGAAAAGGAAGGCTCGGAAACCGTCGCCATTACTGCCCAGATGGAAGAAGAGATTGCCCAGCTGGACGATGATGAGCGTGGTCTGTTCCTGGCTGATCTGGGTCTGGAAAGAAGCGGATTGGATGAGATCATCATGAAGACTTACAGCCTGCTTAATCTCTGCACCTTCTTTACCGTCGGAACTGACGAAGTGCGGGCCTGGACTTTTACCAAGGGCATGAAGGCTCCAGACTGTGCCGGCATCATTCATACCGATTTCAAGAAAGGGTTCATCAGAGCGGAAGTCTACAGCTATGATGACCTCATGGAATATGGCTCGGAAACGGCCCTGAAAAACAACGGCAAGCTCAGAGTTGAAGGAAAAGACTACATCGTCAAGGACGGTGACATCATGTTTATCAGATTTAATGTCTGAGGAAAGGAAATAAGATGAAATTAATAATCGCGATCGTTTCTAATGATGACAGCACCGCTGTCAACACCAACCTTACCGAAAACGGCTTCATGGTTACCAGACTGGCTACGACCGGCGGCTTTCTGAGAGCCGGCAATACAACTTTCCTGATTGGTACGGAAGACAAGAACGTCGAGAAGGTCATCGAGCTGATCAAGGAAGAGAGCAGCCGCCGCACGGAAATCGTTCCGGCTACGGCAACCTTCAATATCAATCAGTACGCTGCTTACCCGGTAGAAGTACAGGTTGGCGGTGCCACCATTTTCGTTCTGGATGTAGAACAGTTCATTAAGGCTTAAGATGATTGATTTCATTGACTATGACAACCCGGCAACGACCAGTATCTATGCCAACATGACCCTGAAAGGCCAAATTGACTGCTATGGCGACATGGAAGTCATCGGCTCTCTTTTTGGTGATGTTGACTGCGCCAGATATCTGAGAGTCAGCGGCTATGTGGAAGGAATGGTCAATGCCCGCGATTTGATGGTAACTGAGACCGGCAGTATGAAGGGAACGGTCGATGCCGGCTGTGACTGCGAGATCAGAGGCCAGATGGAGGGCGAAATCAAGGCAGAAAACGTAGTAATCAGCGGAACGGTAAGAGGAAAGGTCCGTGCCCGCAGCAATGTCCGTCTGATGGATGGCGGCCGGGTCATCGGCGATGTCATCTGTGGATCGCTGACGGCAGACAAGGGCGGCACCATTGACGGCAACCTGCTGTTTGATTACAGCTTTGTAAATATCTGAGGAACATAACGGACAGGCAGGCGCCTGTCCTTTAAAAGAGAAAGAGGAATAAATATGAAACAGGCAGTAGAAAGACTGATGGGTGGCCTGATCGTGAGCTGTCAGGCTTATGATGACACGCCGTTTTACGGGCCGGATTACATGGCCAGATTTGCCCAATGCGCCCAGATGGGCGGGGCCAGGGGCATCAGGGCCTGTTGGGGCCGGGATGTTGCCGCGGTCAGAGCGGTTACCGACCTGCCGATCATCGGTATCAACAAGGACATGCTCAATGATCAGGATCATGATGCCTTCTTCAAGAGGCTGATAATCACTCCCAGCCTGGAATCAGCAGCGGAGGTAATTGATGCCGGAGCTGACATCGTAGCGGTGGAAAGCGTGGAAACGGACTTCTGCAGCTATGAACAGCTGACCGAATTGCTCAGTTCAATCCGTAACAAGTATCCGGAAGTAGCGATCATGGCTGATCTGATCACCCCGGAGACCGGAGTCAAACTGGCCCGGGATGGTCTTGTTGACATTCTGTCCACGACGCTGTCCGCCTTTGATCCCCGTAAGGCCTCGCTGATCGGCCCTGATTACGAGATGATCAGATATCTGAAGGAGAACACCTCTCTGCCGGTAAATGCGGAAGGGCATGTCTGGGAGGCGCATGAATATGTCAGCTGTCTGGAAGCCGGAGCAGACATGGTGACCATTGGTTCCGCCATTACCCGGCCACACCTGATAACCAGAAGATTTGTGGATGCCGGTGAGAAATGGCAGAAAAACAGATAAGTCGTTAAGTGAGCTTAGATAAGAAAAAAAGGGCTCGGATCTCATAGATCCGGGCCCATTGTCTTTCTCATTCACTGATTGTCAAAAGCGCAGGAAGCGCCGCCGCGGCTTTTCCGGAGCAGCTTCAGCTTCCAGCTGCCTGGCGAGATCATCTAGTTTCTGACGCTCGATCTGCTGCTGGGCATCTTCCAGCTGGCTGTCCAAAATGGCATAAGCTCTGATGAAGGCCTTGTCCTGATGCGTGAGCAGCTTGCCAAGACCGGCATGATACCAGCGGCTGTAACCGTCATCAAGCTTGTTGTCTGCCAGCAGCTGCCGCATGACGACATACTGGAAGAAGACTTCCCGGTCCGTGATTCTCTGCGGATGAACATTTTCCTTTAGAAAGCTGCGGATCCGTTCTTTCTGCTGCTGCCCAAAGGGAAAGATCTTTCTTTCGTATTGTTCCGCTTCCTGTTGGGACTGCTTTTTTGACTTGATGGTAAACAGATCGTTCAGAGCCATGATTTTTACCTCCTGGACTTCAATGACCGGATGTCATTCATAAACATTCTCAATATAATTATCTACATAATCAGCGATCAGCAGCATTGCCGCACCTTCCGCCATCGGGCTGGAAGATGTCGTGTCAATGATCAGATTGACCTGTTCATCGCGGAAGGCCGGGAAACGGCTGACCTCTTCCCTGAGTTCGTCATAGTGCTCCTGAAGATAAGGCGCGATGTGACCGGCTATGATGATGTCGGTATCAAAGCAGATCTTTACGACTGCCAGACCCCTGGCCATGTACTTGACATAGTCATGCCAGGCTTTTCTGGCGCTTTCATCGCCGCTGTCCAGGGCCTGGAAGAAAGTCGGCAGATCCGGATCTTCCTGCTGAGTCAGCTGGGAAACGGCGCAGAAATTGGACCAGGTACTGTCGCTGCCGTAAAAGCACGGCTTGCCCGGTTCATCGAGCATCAGATGGCCGAAGGCCGCCGCCTCGCCGCTTTTTCCCCTTAAGATCTGGCGCTCGTGGATCAGGGAGCCGGCAACGCCGTTGTTGGTGATCACCAGATAGACGCATCCATTGATGCCGGGATGGCGGTAAGCCATGCCGAATCCGGCGGCATTAGGGCCGTATTCGACCCTGATGGGCAGGTCAAAGTGCTTCTGAATGTCGGAGACCGGAATGTCACGCAGGCCGAAGATCGTCGCCCGCTTGATGCTCTGACCATCCAGGGAAACTTCGCCGGGGAAGGCGATGCCGACGCCGAGAACCCGCCGGCGATCGACGTGGATGCTTATCTCTTCTTCTACCAGCTGGGAGAGCCGGTTCCAGTATTCATCATTGTGGCTGAAGTGCAGGCGGAAACGGCTGCGGCTGAGCAGATTACCCTTCATGTTAAGAATGCGGACATCAGCATGATTCATGCCGATTTCCACGCCTACGCCATAGCGCAGGTCATAGTTGAAGGCGATCTGCCGGGGCTTGCGGCCGCCGGAAGAAGCCAGAACTTCACCGTCAATGAAGACTTCATTTTTCTTGAAATACTGCAGACAGGCGGAAACCGTCGGGCCGCTCAGGCCGCTCATTTCCCGGATGTCAGTCTGGGAAAGACTCCCTTCTTCATAGAGAAGGGTAAAGATCTTCTGCATGTTGATCTTCTTCAATGACGTTTTCTGAATTTCTGACATGGATGTTCTCCTTCGCTTTATTCTAACAGATTAAGGGACTTTTATTAAAGTCAGATGACAAAGTTTTGCCATCTGACTTTCGGACTTGTTACAGTCTGGTGTCCCAGAGTCCGGCAAACGGGTCTACCGGACTGATGCCCTTGAAGGGGCTGCGGCCCATCAGCTTCTCAACTACAGCTCTTACATGATCGTCGTTGCAGGTATAGGCGTTGATGTAATTGCGGACCATCGGTACATCGACCAGATGATATGGATTTGAGAAGGAAATGAACAGATAGGGAAGGTCGAAGACATACTTCGGTGAGCTTTCACCCAGGAAATCGTCCCAGGTGATGCGGATGGTCGTCTGGTTAGAACCGACCTTCATGTTGGCCAGATAGATGACCAGATCGGTTTCCTTTTTGAAGTCAGCCAGAGAATAGCCAACATCGGGGTAGCGGCCGTTCTTGAAGTAGGAGACCTCAAAGCCTTCCTTTTCCAACAGGCTCTTGAACAGTTCAACTTCCGGCAGCCAGCCGCTGGCCGGCAGCTTTTCGTTGGTGATCTGAATAAGTTTGACCTTTCTGGTCTTTTCGGGATCCAGAGGAAGCAGGTTGTCCTTGTTTTTAACCAGGGTTACGGAGCGGTCAGCCACTTGTCGGGCTACATTCTGATGGTCTTCATTATTGAGCAGAGCCAGGCTTTCCTCACCGGGAACAGCCGGTTTCTTGTGCAGGTTGATCATGGCCTTTAAGCCCAGGATTCTTCTGACGGCATCATCAAGGCGCTGCTGGGAAAGCAGACCGTTATGCAGGCCATCCAGCATGTACTGTACGTCTTCTTTCTGGTCAATGGTAAACAGGAAGACATCAGCGCCTCTTTCAATGCAGGCCGGTACGGCCTCCGAGCGCTTCATGGAGCAGGTAAAGCCGACCATCTGGGTAGCGTCGGTAACGATGACGCCATTGAAGCCCATTTTCTCCCGTAAGACACCGGTCAGCAGTTCCCGGCTCAGGGAAGCCGGCATGATGTCCTCGTCAGCGATCTGCGGATTGACCTGACGGCTCAGGGCCGGCTGGCGGATGTGGGAGGCCATTACGCAGGGGGCGCCATAGTCAATCAGACTCTGATAGAGATAACCATAAGTCTGATACCACTGCTCAGCTGAAAGTGAATTGATGGAGCTCATCAGATGCTGGTCGCGGTAGTCAACACCATCTCCGGGGAAATGCTTGATGGTGGAAACGAATTCATTTTCCCGGCAGGCATCCAGATAGGGCTTTGAGAGCTTGAGGATCTTCTCAACGTCAGATCCGAAGGTCCGGACATTGGTGATCGGGTTTTCCGGGTTGCGGTCGATGTCGATGATTGGCTCAAAAGTCCAATTGACGCCGCAGGCGCCGCCTTCCTCAGTAGCTACTCTGGCCAGATCATAGGCCAGTCTTTCATCATCGCAGGCTGCTACACCCATCGGGGAGCCGACATAAGTGCCGTCGGTCAGACCGCCGTTGCCGCCTTTTCCGCCTCTTTCGAGGTTGCAGGCGATCAGCAGAGGAATGTTGGCCCTGGCCTGAATGCGCTTGGAATACTCACGCATCTTTTTCCCCGGGAAGGGCCGGTACATGACGCCGCCAGGTTCAATGAAATTAAAGATTGATTCCGGTTCGGAACCGGGACGGTCCCAGAGGATCTCGCAGAACAGCTGGCCGACCTTTTCCCTCTCGCTCATCTGTGCCATCTTTTCCTCAACCCAGGCGATGGCTTCTTCATCCAGGTAAAACGGTTTCTTGCTGAGATCGACCATGAGGATTACTCCTTGTTGCGCATGCGGTCGTAGATGCGCTCAGAGAAGACGTCGAGAATGACAGCGACCAGGATGATTACACCCTTGGAGACCATCTGCCAGTAGGAACTGACCTTTAAGAGGTTCAGACCGTTGGAGATCAGACCGATGACCAGACAGCCGAACAGGGTACCGACAACGGTTCCGGAACCGCCGCCCATCGGTGTGCCGCCGATGACGACAGCCGCGATGATGTCCATGACGGTATCGCCGCCCAGGTTGGTCTGAGCAGTGGCAACACGGCCGCAGGATACCAGAGCCATGATGGAAATGGTGAAGCCTAACAGAGCAGCGACCTGAACGCGGGTCTTTTCAACATTGATGCCGGAAACGCGGGCCGCTTCCGGGTTGCCGCCGACAGCGATGACGTTGCGGCCAAACTGGGTACGGCTGAAAATGATGTGGCCGATGACGATGAAGATCAGCATCAGCAGCACGGAGAACGGGATCGGACCAATGTATCCCTGGCCCATGAAGATGATGCCCTTATGGAGATTGGGGATCGGTGAGCCGTTTGATAACAGCATCAGCGTGCCTCTGAAGATCTGCTGCATGGCTAAGGTAACCAGGAAAGGCGGCAGATTGAACTTGTTTTCAACAGCGGCGTTCCAGGAGGAACAGACAATGCCGACGATGCAGCAGACTGCCAGGATGATGGGGAAGCTGATCGCGCTCTGGCTCAGCAAGCCGGAGATGATGCCGATCATGCACATCATGTAGCCGGCGGAAAGGTCAACGGAGTTGGAGGCCAGCAGGAAGGTGTAGCCTACGCCGATGATGCCGTTGGCGGAAATCTGCCTGGCCAGCGAGATCAGGTTACCCTTGGTAAAGAAGGTGTTGGTAAAGATGGTCAGCAGGGTAACAAAGATCAGAACCAGCAGAAAGGCGCGGTTCTGCAGGAAGAAGATCAGGATCTGATCCTTGGACATTTTCTTTTTTTCAGGTTTAGTTGACATGGTTTTCTCCTCTCAAGCCGAACATTTCGGCCATGATCTGTTCTGCAGACGCTTCATTTCTGTCGTGTCTGGCAACGATTTTGCCTTCGCGGATGACATTCAGGCGGTCAGACATGCCCATTACTTCCGGTAAGTCGGAAGAGATCAGGACAATGGCAACGCCCTGTTTTGCCATCATGTTGCAGTATTCGTAGATCTCGCTCTTGGCACCGACATCGACGCCTCTGGTCGGCTCATCCATGATGAGGACCTTGGGCTGGGTCATCAGCGCCCGGCCGATCATGACCTTCTGCTGATTGCCGCCGGACAGCGACCAGATCGGGGCGTCCTTGCCGGCAGTCTTGACGGAAAGTCTGCCGATCATGTCTTCAGTATCGTGGTCTTCATCTTTCTGGGATATGAAGCCGAGTTTGTTGCAGACCTTGTAGAAATAGGCCAGGGTCATGTTCTTTTCGACATTCATCTTCTTGACGACGCCCTGACGCAGGCGGTCTTCAGTAACCATGGCAATGCCGTTATCCAGCGCTTCTCTGGGAGAACGGTTGCGGACAGCCTTGCCGTCGACCAGAACTTCACCGCTGTCGGGAACGACGATGCCGTAAATGCCCTGCATGATTTCCGTACGTCCGGCTCCGACCAGTCCGGCAAAGCCGACGATCTCACCGGCCCGGACATCGAAATTGATGTCCTGGTAAACACCGGTCTTGCTCAGATTGCGGACGCTCAGGACGACCTCGCCCTTTTCCAGATCCTGCTTGGGATAGATGTTGTCGACCTTGCGGCCGGCAATGTAATTGATCAGTTCGTTCATGGTCAGTCCTTTAACATCCCTCTGAACGATCATGTGGCCGTCGCGGAAGACGACGACGCGGTCAGCCAGTTCGAACACTTCTTCCAGCTTGTGGGAAATGAACAGAACAGAGCGGTTTTCCGCGGTCAGCCGGCGGATGATCTGATAGAGCACCTGAACTTCCTTGTCGGAAAGGGCGCTGGTCGGTTCATCCATGATGACGATGCGGGAATCGTAGGAAATCGCCCGGGCGATCTCGACCATCTGCATCTGAGCAGTGGAGAGATTCTTGACGGTTTCATGCGGATTTACATCGATGCCGTAGCTGTCAAAAAGCTTCTGAGTAGCGGCTTCGCACTGCCTGTAGTCGTATAATCCGTGCTTCATGAAGTTCTTTACCCGGCCAATCCAGACGTTTTCAGCGACCGTCATGGAGGGAACCAGACACAGTTCCTGATGGATCATGGAGATTCCCTTTCCAAGGGCATCGCTGGGATTCTTTGGTTCATAGGGCTCGCCGTTCAGGCTCATGTTTCCCTTGGTCGGCGGGAAGGAACCCAGAAGGATATTCATCATCGTCGACTTACCAGCACCGTTCTCACCGGCCAGAGCCAGCACTTCACCTTCCATCAGGTCAAAGGACACGTCACTAAGAGCATGAGTGGAGTAGAAGTTCTTGCTGATATGATTGACTTCCAGTATTTTCATTATGCTTCTCCTTTAAAAAAGCTGCCGGGAAGTGAACTCCCGGCAGTCAATTCCGTCGAAATTCTATTACTGATTGGCCGGTTCCATGCCGTTCTTCTTCAGAGTCTCGACATAGTTTTCCGGGGTAACGAGCTGGTAGTAACCAACAACCTGGTTCTTCTTTTCAACCTGCTCGCCAGCTAAAGCCTTGACGACATAGTCAGCGGATGAGACAGCGAGCTGCTTCATGGCCATTAAGACAGTGGCATCCAGTTCACCGGTAGCCAGGTAGGACTGACCGGTAGCGGAGCAGTCGATGGAAACGATGATGTAGTCTTCAACCTTTTCGCCCTTGGCCTTGATGGCGTTGATGATGCCGCCGGCCTGCTCGTCAGACTGAGTTACGAAGCAGTTGATTTCCGGATAAGTGACCAGCATGTCGGAAGTGATGTCGTAAGCCTTCTGAGCATCAAATTCAGCATACTGAGAAGCAACGAGCTTCATGCGATCCTTGTTCGGGCCATTTAAGCCATCAGCTTCGAAGCCTTCATATCTCTGAGCAACTGATGATGAGCCGGACTGGCCATAGATGAATGCAACGTTCAGAACCAGATTCGGATCAGCTTCCAGTAAACCGTTCAGGTAAGCAGCCTGAGCCTTGCCGGCTTCATGGTGGTCACCGGCAACGTAGGTGTAGTAATTGGTAGCGTTGATGCCACGGCCGGCGATGATAACCGGAACACCGGCATTGCCCAGCAGATCGATGGCAGCAGCGGAACCTTCGGTATCGCATCCCATGATGACGACAGCCTTGGCACCCATGTTCATTAAGGATTCCATGTTATTGAGCTCAGTAGCAACGTCGCCGTTGGCGTTTAACAGGACGGGTTCCCAGCCTCTGGCGCGGGCTTCCTGCTCGAAGTAGTCAGCCATGGTCTTCATGGTGGCATCCATGGAGTTCAGGGAATAGCCGATGACGACCTTTTCGTCTTCCGGCTTCTTGCCGCCTTCGTTTGAGCAGCCGGCTAAGCCGACAACTAACAGGACAGCCAGTAATACAGTTAACAGTTTCTTCATTACAGTATCTCCTTCTCTTTAATTAAACACTTTTATTAAAGTAGTTAACTATAGTATAATGAAGCGCTTTCATCATGTCAACAGTTTTTGAATAAAAATTAGAAAAATGTTTATCAGCAGAATCAGGCAAAAAGAAAAGGCGGATAACCCGCCTTGGTTTCGCTATTCAAGAATGGTGAGCAGATCGCTGAAATGCTCCAGAGGATAGGTGGTGTGAATGTCGTGGGATGCTTCGCCGATACCGGCACAGTCGAACCCACCTCTGAAAGCTGCTTCAGCGCCGGAACTGGCATCCTCCACGACCAGACAGTCCTGGGGCTTCTGATCAATGAATTCAGCCGCTTTCAGGAAGACCTCCGGGTCCGGTTTGGAATGAGTGATGTTGGTGCCATCGCTGATGGCATCAAAGAAATCGCCCAGCCCTATCTGGCCGAGAATGGTCCTGGTGTTGCGCGAACTGGAACCGATGGCCAGCAGATAGCCCCGCTTACGCAGTTCAACCAGCGTATCTCTTACTTCCTGGCTGAGATCGTCTTCGCTCATGTTCAGCAGCATCTTGCGGTACATCTCATTCTTTTCGGCGGCAAAAGCTTCCTTCTCCTGCTGGCTGTAGCTGATGGGGCTGTTTTCCAGAATGATCTCCAGAGAAGCCATCCGCGATACCCCGCGCAGCCGGTTGTTTATCTGCCGGTCAAAGTAAATGCCAAGCCGGTCAGCCAGAGCCTTCCAGGCCAGGTAATGGTATTCATCAGTGAAACAGATGACACCGTCAAGATCAAAGATAATTCCCTTGTATTTCATTTTCATTGCCCTCACTTCTGCATTATAACATTGTATAAGGGGAAAAGCGAACACAGCCCTGAGCCTTCCGGCATCCGGAGATTTTTCAAACAGAAGTGACATGGTTTTCAAAACTTATGAAATTTTTTCTTGCCTGCAGACTTACGAGGTGTTAAAGTAGAAATAACAGGAGAGAATCAGCATGAAGAAACAGCAGTCTGTTATGATGATGGCTATGGCTATGGACATGCGCATGTGCATGTCATTTAAGCATGACTGATATGTTCTCTTGGTAAGCATTGACAAAGCAAACAGCCGGGAACATATCCCGGTTTTATTTTGATGAAGGGGGAATAAGCATGTTGAGCAGACTCATCAAGGCCAACTATCACGGCAAGCGAATGTGCCGCCAGGAAAAGAGAAATCAGAAAGCAGAACAATTCAGATAAACAGATAGAAAGAAAGAGGAAACAGAAATGAAAAAGACCATCAGTTTATTACTTGTAACATTATTTGTCATCCTGACCCTGGCCGGCTGCGGCAGCAAGGAAAAGCAGATCACTATCGCCATTCCCAATGACACCACCAACGAAGCCAGAGCTCTGCTGCTTCTGGAAGCCAACGGCTTCATTGAGGTAAAAGACGAGGCCGGAATCAAGGCGACCGTTGCCGACATTACTTCCAACCCCTATAACATCAAGTTCAATGAAGTTGAGGCCGCACAGATCCCCAACATCCTTAAGGACGTTGACTATGCCATCATCAACACCAACTATGCCATCGCTGCAGGTCTGAATCCGGCAAAGGATGCCCTGACCATGGAAGGTGCCGGTTCTGCCTATGCCAACATTCTGGCCGTCAAGGAAGGCCGGGAAAATGACCCCCTGATCCTGGCGCTGGTCGCCGCTCTGGAAAGCCAGCAGGTAGCTGACTACATCACCAAGACCTACAACAATTCTGTCGTTTCAACCGTGGAAAAGCCGACTGACGGTTACAACGCCGCTCTCGACTATGCTGCCTTAGCCGGTAAGACCGTTACCGTTGCCGCTTCCCCGACTCCGCACGCCGAGATTCTGGCTGTGGTCAAGGAGATCCTGGCCGCCAAGGACATCACGCTGGTCGTTCAGGAATACACTGATTACGTCATCCCCAATAATGTCGTTGAAGACGGAACGCTTGATGCCAACTACTTCCAGCATGTACCGTATCTGGATGACTTCAATAAGGAAAACGGAACGCACCTGGTCTCTGTCTCCGCCATTCATGTAGAACCTCTGGGAGTCTACGGCGGCAAGCAGAGCTCACTGGATGCCATCAAAGGTTAAGCCATGATCAGACTGGTTGGATTATCGAAAACCTTCACCAGTTCTCAGGGCACCGTTGAAGCGCTGAAGAACATCAACATAACCATTGAAGACGGGGACATCTTCGGCATCATCGGCATGTCCGGAGCCGGCAAGAGCACCCTGATCCGCTGCATCAACATGCTGGAAAGACCGACGGAAGGCACGGTATACATCGATGACATCGACCTCTCCAGGCTGAACCGCCGGGAACTACGGAAAGTCAGAGGCAAGGTTGCCATGGTCTTCCAGAACTTCAATCTGCTGATGCAGAAGACGGCCCTGCAGAATGTCTGCTTCCCGCTGGACATTGCCAATGTCAAACCGGAAGCTGCTGAAGCCAAGGCCAGGGAGCTGCTTAAGCTGGTCGGGCTGGAAGATAAGGAAAACGCCTATCCGGCTCAGCTTTCCGGCGGACAGCAGCAGCGCGTTGCCATCGCCCGGGCTCTGGCCACTGACCCGAAGGTACTGCTGTGCGACGAGCCAACCAGTGCCCTGGATCCCAATACGACCAACTCGATTCTGGACCTGATCCGGGACATCAACGAAAAACTGCACATTACGGTAATTGTCATTACACACCAGATGAGCGTTGTTGAAAGCATCTGCAAGAACGTCGCCATTCTGGATAACGGAGAGGTGGCGGAACAGGGTGCGGTCGGAGAAGTATTTGCCCAGCCGAAGAGCCGGGCTGCCCGGGCTCTGGTCTATCCGGAGAGTTCTCAGGAAAGCGCCATCTCGGTTGAAGGCCAGAAACTTATCAGAGTGGTCTTTAACGGTGCTGAAACAGCAAGGGAACCGATGATAGCGACCATGGCTTCCAAAGAAGGCATTCTCGCTAACATAGCCTTTGCGTCAACAAGAACCATCAACGATAGAGTATACGGATCCATGCTGCTGGGAATAGAAGAAAAACAGGTAGAAAGAGCCAAGAAATATCTGACCGGCAGCAGAGGCATCACGGTTCAGGAGGTAAGTGAAAATGACTGAGCCAACAGCTTTACAGGAAGCCTGGGAAATCGTCAAAACCCAATTCCCCCTGGCCATCTGGGAAACGGTATATGTTACCGTTCTGGCTACTCTGTTTGCGGTGATCATCGGATTGCCGCTGGGAGTGCTGCTGGTGATTGGAGATAAGGGCGGAATCAAACCGCTGCCCGGCTGGCTGATGAAGATCATCAATGTGATCATCAACCTGCTGAGGTCGGTCCCCTTCCTGATCATCATCATTGTCGTCTTCCCCCTGACCCGGCTGATCATGGGAACGGCGGTCGGAACAGCCGCTTCCATCGTCCCGCTGACCGTAGCGGCCTTCCCGTTCATCGCCCGTCTGGTGGAGAGCAGCCTCAGGGAAGTTGATCCCAATGTCATCGAAATGGCGCAGAGCGCCGGAGCGGACAGCTGGCAGATCATCACCAAGGTAATGATCCCGGAAAGCGTCCCCTCCCTGGTCGCCAACATCACCATTGCCCTGACCACCATTCTGGGCTATACGGCGACATCCGGCGCCATTGGCGGCGGCGGTTTGGGAAAGATAGCGATAACCTATGGGTACTACCGCTACAAGTATCTGATCATGATCTTCGCGGTAGTCCTGCTGATCGTTCTGGTCCAGATCATTCAGACGACCGGAACCCATCTGGCCTCAGCGCTGGATCACCGGCTGAAGAAGTAAACAAAAATGGCCTCAGGCAGTGCCTGAAGCCATTTTTCTTTGTCTTTGTTAATTGGTGCCGGCCAGCAGTTTAAGCGCGGCCTTAAGGCACTCGTCAACGCTCTCTAACTGCTGCTGCCTGAGCTGAGGCAGGATGCGGTTGATTTCCGCACTCTTGTATCCCAGTGACTTCAATGCGCCGACGGTATCCTGAATGAAGGGGGTATCCGGCTGTGAGGCGCTGATGGCCTGCTGCAGAGTCAGAGGCTGATCATCCTTCTGGTAGGGGGTGATGGGCTTGAAACTGTAGCCGTTGGTCACATTGATGCGGTTGACAAACCGGGTAATGAAATCATAGGGATTGGTGATCTGCTGAAGATCAGCGGACTCGAAGATGTCTCTGGTGAATTTGACGGAAAGCAGATAGGCATCTACCGGATCGCCGTCCTTATTGCGCTTTTGGGTACGGGCAGACAGGACGATGGTCCTGATGGCCGGGGAAAGGTTGAAGAGCTGAGCTGCCACGTAGATGGGCAGGGACATGACGATGCGGGCATATTCCTGACGGACAGTTGTCAGCGTCTTCTTCTTGGTCATCACCTCACTGGAAAGGGATAGTGAGGGATAACGGGTCTCCAGGTTCTCGATTTCCGGCAGATCCAGATCAGCGTAGACGGTATCGCCTTCCAGTTCATAGTTAATGGAAGCGTCATAAGGAAACTGCAGGGAGGTCAGGTAACCCTCGATCATCGTATCCAGGGTCTGCGTATCACCCTGAATGGCTTTTTCCAGCATGTCATGCATGCCGGGATCGGCAACATCCAGCAGATGGACGTCAAACTGCGACTGGGTAGCGACATTGGGGGAATACTTATGAATGTTCAGGGTATAATCCTGTCTCTTTTCATAATCCTCGACGATGGCCTTGTTTTCAGCGATCTGACTGCTGGAAAGCTGCGGATTCAAACTCTTCATCGAAGTGCCGCCGAAGAGCTTCTGCCGGTAGCTTAATCCGGTCTTGGGCAGCGAGGAAGTAGCATAGACTCCCTTGTTGCCAACGCTGAGCGTAAGCGGGCTTTGGCCCAGAGAAAGGGAAACGCCATGAGAAGAAAGGTTCAGGCGGACGCCCTTCATCAGTTTGATGCTCTTACGGAATCTTAAACCCATGAAATCACCTCGTCTTTACAGGTTGTGGTATACAAACAGCATGCGGTCCTTGCCGTTGATGTCCTTCAGTACTTCGTACTTGTCATCCGGGAAGTATTCCTTGCACAGAGCCAGCAGGGCGTGCTTTTCGTCAAAGCCGATTTCAAAGGCCATGAAGCCGCGTTCCTTAAGGACCTTGTAGGCATCAGCGAAGATCCGCCGGTAGAAGTACAGGCCGTCATCACCGCCAAACAGGGCGACATGGGGTTCATAGTCAACGACGCTTTCCTGCATTCTCTGAGCCGCGGGGATGTAGGGAGGGTTGCTGACGAGGATGTCGAGCCTGATGCCGGCATCGATCAGCGGCTGCAGCATGTCTCCCTGCAGGAAGGTAATGGCGCAGCCGTTGAGCCGGCTGTTTTCCTCAGCCAGATCAAGGGCATTGCGGGAGATGTCGGTCGCGGTCATGTTGAAGCGCTCTTCCTCCTTCTTCAGGGCAATGGCGATGGCTCCGGATCCGGTACCGACATCGGCGATGTCGATGCTTTGACGGTCAGGAAAGAAGAAGTCGCTGTCAGCCAGAACATTGGCGACCAGTTCCTCGGTCTCGTAGCGGGGGATCAGGCAGTTTTCGTTGACCTTGATCTCATAACCGTAAAAGCGCTGAAATCCCAGGATGTACTGCAGCGGCTCATTTCTGAGCAGTCTTTCAATGCCGTCATTAAAAGTACGGCAGATCTCCTCATCGATTTCTTCATCGTATTTCAGATACAGATCGGTGTTGGAGATGTTGCACAGTTCCAATAACAGGATCTGTGCCGTTTCTCCGGAAAGGTCGTTCTGCTCAATGCGCTCAATGGCGCTCTTAAGGACTTGGCGGTAGGAACTCATTACATGCTCTCTCCCGCGATCCTGGCCTTCTGGTCAGCTTCCAGAAGAGCGTTGATGATATCGTCCAGCTTGCCTTCCATGACGCGGTCAAGCTGCTGAATGGTAAAGTTGATGCGGTGGTCGGTGACCCGGTTCTGCGGATAGTTATACGTCCGGATCTTTTCGCTGCGGTCGCCGGTACCGATCTTACTGCGGCGCACTTCGCCCTTTTCGGCTTCTTCCTTGCGCCGGTACTCGTCAAAGACGCGGGCGGTAATGATCTTGAGAGCCTGCTCGCGGTTCTGGATCTGGCTGCGGCCGTCCTGGCAGTTGACGGAAATGCCGGTAGGAATGTGGGTGATGCGGACGGCAGAGTCGGTCTTGTTAATGTGCTGGCCGCCGGCTCCGGAAGCGCGGTGAGTCTCAAAGATGAGGTCCTCCTCATTGATCTGGTAATCAACGGTATCAACTTCCGGTAAGACCAGAACGGTAGCGGTGGAGGTATGGATGCGTCCGGCAGATTCGGTCTTCGGGACTCTCTGGACCCGGTGAGCGCCGGATTCAAACTTCATTTCCCGGTAAACTTCCTTGCCCTTGACAATGAAGGAAATGTTGGAGAAACCGCCGGCTTCGCTTTCTTCAGCGTAGTAGGTCTCCACTTTCCAGCCCTTGCTTTCAGCGTAGCGGACATACATGCGGTAAAGATCACCGGCAAAGATGTTGCCTTCGTCACCGCCGGCAGCACCGCGGATCTCAAAGATGGCGTTGCACTCGTCGTTGGGGTCCTTTTCGATGAGCAGAACTTCCAGCCGGTCGAGCAGTTCCTGCTGCTTGGGCTCCAGTTCGGCAAGTTCCATTTCGGCCATGTCATGAAGTTCATGATCATGCAGGAGTTCTTTGGCATCCTCGATCTGCTGCATTACTTCCAGCAGCTCATGATAGGCTTCCACGGGAGCCTGCAGGGTTGACTGCTCCTTGCTTAATTTGGCATATTCTCTGGCATCGCCGAAAGACGGGGTGTTGATGAGGATGTCATTGATCTCATCATACCTTTCCGCCATGGTTTTAAGTCTCGCTAGCATCTTGTCCATAATATCCACCTCACCATAAAATTATACCTTACCAGCAAAATTATGCAAAAGGGAAAAAAGGCGGGGTTGCGACCCCGCCTTACCAGGCTGATGCGATTATCAGGAAAGGCTTTCCTTTTCCTCTTTCTTCTCTTTCTTTCGGCCCAGAGAGGGCATTCTGAGGAAGTTGTGTTTACGGTTAAGACGGCTGATCAGCAGGATGGCGCCAATGATCAGCAGGACATACCAGAAGCTGTTGATCACAAAGAACAGGGCGTCTTCCAGAAACTCCATGAATCCGGTAAAGGAGTTGGAAAGAGTGTTCTTCAGACGGGTCAGGAAGCTGTCTTCGGTATCCGTGAACTTGCTTACTTCCCTGAGGTTGAAGGTAACCGTGCTGAAATTAGTCAGCAGGTCGTAGTTCTTCATGGTGATCTGTTTGGCAGCGATCTCACTGTCGATTTCGGAAAGCCGTTTTTCAATGATGATCAGTTCATCGATCGTCTTGGCCTGCTTATAGAATTCCATGACCCGCTCCCTCTGCTGCTGCAGGGAACTCAGACGGGCGGAAAGATCATAGTATTGCGTAGTGATGTCATCAGCTGACGTGCTGACGGAAAGGACATTACCGTATTCCTTGCTGGCAGCCAGGAATTCTTCATAGCGGTCAGCCGGGACACGGACGACGATGTAGGCGTTCTTTTCCCGGTAGTAATCGTAATCGTTGTTGTAGATTCGGGAAGTCTGAATGTACCCGCCGGCCTTAAGGACAGCGGTCTGAATCTGTTCAATGGTCTTGGTCAGATCGTTGCTTTCCATTTCCATCTCGCTGGTAACGATGATCTTTGATGGCAATGCCGGCATGGGCTCGGTATCCGCCGGAGCGGATGGACTTGAGGCATCATCGTTGATCGGGGCATCAGCGGCGATGTTATTGCCGGGAATGTAATAGCCTTCGTGTTCGGCGCTGTTCTTGCGGCCGCCGTCAGATTTCTGAGCAGCGCATCCGCACATCAGCAGCACCAGCAGGATAACCAGTATTTTCTTGATTCTCTTCATTGTTTCGTACCTCTTCTACCTTAATAACGAGGCAGCAGTCCGGATTGTCCGAAAAAAGGCGATTTTCCAAACCGCCGTCCAGCCATTATAATAGAGTCATGAAATACTGGCTTATTCCTCTGGCAGCGGTCTTTGTCGCCCTGCTCATCTATAACAACCACCATCTGACCGTCAGCCGGTACGAACTTCCCGGAATAACGGACGCGAGGATCGTGCAGCTTTCTGATCTGCACTGGGCGCTTTTTGGCCGCGATAACTGCCGACTGGTTGCCCTGGTCGCTCAGCAGAAGCCGGACATCATCGTCATTACCGGCGATCTGCTGGACAAGCGCATTCCCAACCGTGCCAAGTCGCTCAGCCTGCTCAGGCAGCTGGCGGCCATCTGCCCGATCTATTATGTCCGGGGAAACCATGAAGTACACCTTAATGACCGCCAATATCTGGAGGACGTCGGCAAAACCGGAGCGGTATATCTGGAAAATGAAAAGACGGAGATAATGGGAATGACTCTGATCGGTCTTGACGACGCTTCCGTCTGCGGCAGCCGTGACTATCAAAGCCAGAAGGCTTTCATTGACCGGCAGCTGGACAGACTGGCAGAAGAAAAAAACGCCTATACCATCCTGCTTTCCCACCAGCCCCAGCATCTCGACTCCTATGGTGAGCACGAGATTGATCTGGTGCTGTGCGGTCATGTCCACGGCGGCCAGTTCCGCCTGCCCTTTATCGGCGGCATCTACGGGCCTCAGCAGGGCCTGTTTCCCAAGTATGACTCCGGTCTGCACTACGACAACGGCACGGCGATGGTCCTTTCCCGGGGATTGGGAAATTCACTGTTTCCCTTCCGGTTGAACAACTTCCCGGAAATCGTGGTGATCGACCTGAAAAAAAGAGAGACCTGAGCCTCTCAGTTATGACATTAGGACAGCCAGTGCTTAAAGGATCTCTTCAAGCACTTTTTCATATTCCGCCATGTTGATGTTTTTGACCAGCTGAACATAGTGGTCAGCAAACTGCTTGTCGGAATAAAGGTCGGTTACGGTAGCGCCTCTGGTTATCTTTCCCTGGGTCTCGACAAAGACACCGCATTCTTCTGTATCGAAGATCTCCGGCTTCAGCAGATAGACCAGCGGAGCCAGAGCCCGGTTATCGAGCTGCTCAGTAACGTTTAGGCCGAACATGACGATGGGAATGCCGGAAAGAAAGACGTGCTGAGCGCTGTTGGGGTCAGCATAAATGTTTCGCTCCGCCCGTACGGTAACATCGCCATAGGCATCGGTGCCGCCGACCAGCAGGATCTTTTCGATCTTCTGCTTGAGGGTGAAGTCCTTCAGCAGCAGCTCTGCCAGTTCGCTCAGCGGTCCGTTGGTAATGACGGTAGTGCCTTCACTCATTTCTGCCAGATCGGAAAGCTCAATGTCTTCCCGCTTCTTGACTACCTGCAGCAGCAGGTTGTTTTCTTCGGAGTATTCCAGACTTAATGATAACTTCATCTTACTTCACCTCGCTGTAGCTTCTGATGTAGTCGATCATCAGATCGATGAAACGGCGCCGGTCAACATCCATTAATGCTCTGGTATTGGGCTGATGGTCCGTGATGTGGTTGATGTCGCCGACAGTCTGACCGACGCTGTAGTAGCCTTCGGTCTCTACTTCGACATACATTTCCTCGATGCGGAAGACTTCCGGGTGGATGAGGGCCATGACGGCACAGAGGTCGTGCATCGGGGCTCCCGGGTAACCGAGGTTGAGGTGGAACTTATAGAAGAATTCCAGCCAGCGCCAGACGATCTCGCTGACCGGATTGCCGATCTGCCTGATGGCTTCGACATCTTCAGGATAGACCAGGGCCTTTTCGGTAACATCCAGGCCGGCCATGATGACCGGGATGCCGCTTCTGAAGACGATGTCAGCGGCTTCGGGATCAACCAGGATGTTGAATTCGGCAGCCGGGGTCCAGTTGCCGTATTTGATGCCGCCGCCCATGATGGAGATGGTCTGAATCTTTTCCTTCAATTCCGGATAGCCCAGCAGCAATGTGGCCACATTGGTCAAAGGTCCGGTAGCGACGATTGTTACCTTCTCATCAGATTCTTTCAGGACATCAGCCATCAATTGAGCCGCTGAGCGGCTGTCCAGTTCACGTTTCGGTTCCGGCAGCGGTGGGCCATCCAGGCCGCTTTCGCCGTGGACATTGGTCGGCGCCTGCAGTCTCTGGCGGTAAAGCGGGCAGTTTCTGCCTCTGGCTACCGGTACGTCCAGTCCGATCAGCGCCATGATGCGCTGGGAATTATAGGCCGCCTTGTAGACATTGCAGTTGCCGTTGACCGCCGTGCAGGCCAGGATCTTCAGGTCCTTTGAAGCATTGGCAACGACCCAGGCAATCGCGTCATCATGCCCGGGGTCAGCATCAAGTATCACAGGTATTGGTTTATTCATCTTGTTTCCTCACTTGCACCTAAATTATAACAAAAATACACGCTGGGGTTTCCGGTATTTCCTTCAGGGCAGAAAAAAGCTCTGCCTGAGCAGAGCCATTTCTCATCGCTTTTACTTCTTCTGATCGAATCCGTATTTCTTGTTGAACTGGTCAATACGGCCGGCTGCCTGCTGGAATCTCTGTCTGCCGGTGTAGAACGGGTGGCAGTTTGAGCAGGTATCAACCTTGATCTCCTTGCGGGTTGAATGAGTCATGAACTCGTTGCCGCAGGAAGCGCAGATGACCTTTGTTTCATACATTACGGGATGAATCTTTGCCTTCATACTTTTCTCCTTCCGCCTTGGATATCCTGTCAATCCAAAGTAAGTGCTTATAAATAGTATCACACCTGAAAGGTCATTTCAAGCGTTAATTATTCATCTTATAGATAATGTCCAGACCCTTCAGCATCAGGTCATTATCGAGGATGATGTCGCTTTCGCAATAGGGAACGATAAGCCTGGCCAGCCCGCCGGTAGCGACGACTTTCATCTCATAGCCCATCTCCCGGTTCATCTTTCTGATCATGCCGTCCAGCAGCGAGGCCTGTCCATAGACCAGCCCGCTCTGCATGGCTTCAACGGTTCCGCCGTTAATGACCTTTTTGGGGGCGGCAATGTCGATCATCGGCAGCTTGGAGGCGCTGTTGCTCAAAGCATTGAGGCTGACGACGGCTCCCGGAATGACGGCTCCGCCCAGGAAGCAGTTATCCTTGTCGACGACGACGGCTGTAGTTGCCGTTCCCATGTCGATGACGATCAGCGGGGCTCCGTAGATCTGCATGCCGGCAACCGAGCCGACGACCAGGTCGGCGCCGACTTCCTTGGGATCGCCGACCTTGACCTTAAGTCCGGTCTTGATGCCCGGACCGACGATCAGCGGGGTGATGCCGGTAGCGGTCTTAACGGCATTTTTCAGCGGAGTGGTCAGCGGCGGTACGACGCTGGAAATGATGGCGCCGTCGATCAGAGAAGCGTCGATGCCGCGGATCTCCAGAATGGTATGCAGCAGGACGGCATATTCGGTAGCGGTCTTTTCCAGATCGGTCTTGACCCGTTCGCTGAAGACGGTCTTGCCGTTATTCAGCAGGCCGAATTCAATGTTGGTGTTTCCCATGTCAATGGCAAGTAACATAAACAGTCTCCTATTTCTTTACGAATCTGATGATGCGGATGATGATCGGTACCAGAACGGCGTTTAAGCCCAGTTCAAACAGGAAGTTGGTACCGACGATGCCCAGCAGAACGAATTTACCGGCATCAGCGAAGCCAAGCAGATCAGCAAATTGCTGGGTGATCGGCAGGAAGATCGTCATGATGGCCAAACAGAAGATGCCGGTGTTGACGATCGGGGAGCTGATGGTGGAAACGACCGTAGCCACCAGATCGTTAGCTTTATTGAGCAGCTTATAGAGAAGAGCGGGAATCAGACCGGCCATGACGCCCTTGAACAGGCAGAGGAACACGGTCATTACCGGGTTGGTCTGAAACATCAGCGTGCTCATCGGCTCATTGCCGCTTAAGACGCCGATGACAACGATGACGCCGAATACCAGGCCCAGAAAGGCTCCGGACAGCGGTCCGTATAACAGAGCACCGACGATGATGGGAATCAGGGAAAGCGTCGGCGTAAAGGGGCCGATCTTGATGCCGCTGGCAACCGTCTGTAAGACGACGATGATGGCAGTCAGCAGAGCTGTTCCGGTCAGTTTTCTGAGATTTGCGTTTTTCATATAAATACCTCCGTTTTCATTCCCGTGATCTGCTCCTCGCAGTCCTGATAGGGATATGAGTACAAAACCATGTGTATTATAGCACCCCCTTTGCCTTGTGCAAGAAAAAACTCTCACAGGGAGAGTTCATTTCCTTTCGATTAACGGCAGCAGTTTACTTGCACATCTGCATGTATTCTTCAATGACGGTGATGCCGACAGAAGTCCCCAGCCGGGTGGCGCCGGCTTCAATGAACCGCAGGGCATCTTCGACGTGGCGGATCCCTCCGGCGGCCTTGACGCCGACCTTGTCACCGACGCATTCCTTCATCAGCTTGATGTCTTCCAGCGTGGCCTTACCGGTCCCAAAGCCGGTCGAGGTCTTGACGAAGTCGATGCCGTTTTCCACGGCAATCTGACAGAGCCTGCGCTTTTCCGCATCTTCCAGATAGCAGTTTTCAAAGATGACCTTGCAGATGATGTTGTGGCTGTGGCAGACAGCGACGATACGGCGCATTTCCTCGCTGACGTAGTCCCAGTTTCCGGTCTTTACCTTGCCGATGTTGACCACATAGTCGATCTCACCGGCTCCCTTGGCAATGGCGTCTTCAGCCTCAAAGACCTTGGTTTCAATGGTCGCGGCTCCTAAGGGGAAGCCGACGGCCGCGTCGGTCAGAATGTCCGTTCCTTCCAGTTCCTTATTACACAGGGGAATGTGGCAGTTGTTGATGGCAACGGTCTTGAAGTTGTACTTCCGGGCCTGCCGGCACAGTTCCTTAAGATCATCATCCGTGGCATAGGGCTTGAGCAGGGTGTGATCGATCATCTTGGCTAATTGCTGAACGCTTAACATATGATACCTCCCGGGTTTACCAGTAATATGATAACACAAACATCTGAGGAACCGGTTTCCGGTTCGCTTCCTATTTGGTTGGATCAGCCAGGCAGATGTCGCGCACCTTTTCCACTGCCTTCTGATACTCGGTAGTGAAGTAGCGGAAGGTACTGACGACCTGATCCAGATGAACAAAGTCAGCCGGCCGCAGTGAGCCTTCCTCATAGGCCTGAACGAACAGCGGGATCTTCTTCAGTTCTTCGATCTTCCATGGCTCTATTTCGTCGTGATAGTAGTCTCTGATTTCAGCATCGCTGAAGACGAAGCGCTTCTGCCAGCGCATCGGAATGCTCAGGGCAACATCAGCGCCGATGAACTGGGTCCAGTGCAGCATGCTGCGGTAGTAGGCGATCAGCGGTCTGATGCGATAGTTTCTTTCCTGCAGAAGCTTCATGGTCTTCCTGGCTACGGCTATGCCGGCCCAGTTAAGGGCGTCAGGATGAATTGTCAGTCCGTTCTTTTCGGCATTGGCCTTTACGGAGTCATCCTGCATGCCCGGCAATAAGGCAATCATCGGGTTGAGCCGGTCGTTTGCCAGCCCTTCCTTTTCCCTCCGGTTGAGAGCTCTTTCCACGGCTTCGGCAGCGGCCAGAGCCTGATCGACGCTGTAGCACTGGGTACCCATGCAGCTGATGCCTTCATAGGTAGCCTGTTCAATGGCCTTGATGCCGTTTTCCGTACAGGGGATCTTGACCTGCATGTTCGGTCCACAGCCGTTGACTTCCCGGGCCATCTGCAGGATCCTTTCATAATTATTGTACTCATAGATGGAAGTCTGAATGGAGAAGCGGCCTTCATGGGGGTTGCCCTTTTCCCACAGCGGCAGCATGATCCGGCTGCGCTGACGGCCCATCTGCAGAGTCCAGGCCCAGGTCAGTTCGGCTTCGTTGTATTCCGGATGCTCATGATGCAGCATCAGGATCAGATCACGGTGGTTTTCCAGCGGCTCCAGACACATCATCTTGCTTACCCAGGTTGGGCTGGTAGTGACCCCTCTCATGCCGTTTTCCAGGCCGATGCGATGGTCTTCAACGGCGAAGGAATCCGTCCATAAGACGGTCTGCGGGAATTTTTCGCTCATTTCAATCAGTTTGTTCATGGGGTTGTCCTCCAGAATGCGTTCGATTTCCTTTATTACATCATCGTAACTGATCTTGCTGAAGTCGGTTACGTCCATGTCAAATTCCCTGCCAATGTGCAGGTGATAGTCCTTGTGGCTGTGCAGCTGCCAGTACTGTTCCTTGGTATAGTCATAGTGCGGTCCGTTGACGTATTTTTCGTATTCCTCGATGTGATAGACGTCCCCCAGATGACCGGGATGGCGGGGATCGTGTTCATCGCGGTTCTTCTGGCGGTCATAGATGACATCAAGATCACCCTCCAGGCATACTGTGATGGCGTTGAAGCCGTTCTTGCTGACCAGCCGGGCCAGTTCATCTCTCTGGCGCTGGCAGAAGGGGTATTCGGCCAAAAGGACATTGTGATGCTTCATCTGCTCATCCAGATAGCGGTAGTAGAATTCCAGGGAGCGGTCATTGATGGCGACCTTTTCCTCATGGCTGTCAAAGCCATAGGTATCCCAGAAAAGTTCCTTGATGCGGTCATAGGAGACCGGAACAAACTGCGGGAAGCGCTGGCAGATGAGATTGCAGGCATAGCTCTTGCCGGTACCAGGCAGGCCGGTTATGAAGACGATCAGCTTGTTTTCCTTGCTCATGATCTGGTTTTCCTTCCGTTTTTTATATATTTATCATACAACAAAATACTGCTCTCACCCGTAGTAAAACCGGAATTGGTTTATAATAGAGCCATGAAATACCGCAAGTTAATCAATGATCCGGGCTATGACCGGATGATCTATCTGTTTGGCGAAGACGGTGATGCGGAATTCTTCCAGCAGCTGGGCCAGATCAAAGCCAACTTCCTGCTTCTGGAAGCCGAAGATTGGAACAGCGAACTGTCTCCCTGGCCTCTGCAGGCGGGGAAGATGAGCTTTGCCGGTAAGGCAGAGGAAACGCTGAAGCAGCTTTTGGAGATTCGAAAGGAAACGGAAAGAAAATACGAAGTAAAAACCAGCCACATCGTCGGCTACTCGCTGGCCGGGCTGTTTGCCCTGTACGCTCACCGGCATTTTGACGGTATTGCCGGCTGCTCGTCATCGCTCTGGTTTACCGGGTTCAACGAGTGGTTTGAAGGCTCAGGAATAGACAGAAACAAAAAGGTTTACCTGTCTCTGGGAGACAGGGAAGAAAACAGCCGCAACCCGCTGATGGCTACAGTCGGAGATAAGACCAGAGAACTGTACGGCTGGCTGCGGGCTAACGGCAATGACTGCATTCTGGAAATGAATCCGGGCGGACATTTCAATGAGCCAGGATTGCGGATGCTGAAGGGCATCAGGTGGCTTCTGGAGGAATAGAACATGGAAGTAAATGAATATCAGAAACTGGCAATGAAGACCTGGAGCAAGCGCCTGCATGGCGAAGAGATGCTGATAAACGGGGTCATGGGCCTGTGCGGAGAAGCCGGGGAGACCATCGACCTGGTCAAGAAGTATCTGCACCAGGGTCACCAGTTCAATAAGGAAAAGATCATTGAGGAACTGGGGGATGTCTGCTGGTACATCGCCGAACTGGCGACTTATCTGCAGATCGACTTCTCCGACATCCTCGACTATAACATCGCCAAGCTGGCCAAGCGGTATCCCGATGGCTTCAGCGAAGAGAGATCAATTCACCGGGAGGCTGAGAATAATGAAGATTAAGATCAAGAAACTGAGTGAAAAGGCGACCATACCGACCTGCGGATCACCCTGCAGTGCCGGGGCCGATCTGTACAGCTGCGAAGAAGTAATGATCATGCCGGGCAGGACTACGATGGTCAAGACTGACATCGCGGTGGAAATACCTGAAGGCTATTTCGGCGGCATCTTTGCCCGCAGCGGTCTGGCCACCAAGGCCGGCCTGAGGCCGGCAAACTGTGTCGGGGTCATTGACAGCGACTATCGCGGCGAGATCATCGTTGCTCTGTATAACGATTCGGGGCACATGAGAATGGTGGAAAAGGGCGAAAGAATCGCCCAGCTGGTCATTATGCCGTACCTGAGCACCGAATTCGAAGAAGTTGAAGAACTGAGCGAAACCCAGAGACAGGCAGGCGGTTTTGGCTCAACGGGAAAATAAAAAAGGAGAATGTTACAGATAGTAACATCCCTGCTACGTCCCGTCCCTTGTACCCATCCGGTTGCAGCCCTATGATGTGGCTGTGAATACCGGTACGGATACCGGGAAAGGAGGATTCAAATGACATTTGGAGAGAAATTCAGTTCCGCCAGAAAACAGGCCGGACTGTCGCAGCAACAGTGCGCTGAGAAGCTCGGGGTTTCCCGTTCAGCGATCGCCAAGTGGGAGGTGGACCTGGGCATGCCGGATGTTGATAATCTGAAAGCCATCTCTCAGTTACTGAGCGTCAGCGTCGACTATCTGCTGGAGGAAGACGAAACCATCAATTTCCAGACTATCAGGGAACCGATCAATCTGGATGAATATCCGAAAACGGGGAAATGCCGTGACCGCCGGGATGCCGCCTGCTACGGCCGCAATCAGGATGCCGAGGCCATTTACCCGCTGATCAGAAGAAAGAAGATGACCTTTCTGGAAGCGGCGGTGGACTTCATCGTTCAGCCCGGCATCATGCAGATTGCGGATTATCTGGAAGACGGCAGCGCCTACTACCTGGTAGAAAGAAAAGGCCGGCAGTATCTGGTCAGCGTTTCCAGCGAATTCATCTGTACGACCGAACTGGCGGCGAAAGTCGATCCCCGGAAGTTTATCGTCGGCAACCACGTTTATCGCAAGTCGACCTACCGGCTCATTTAGGCAAAAGAAAACAGGCACCTCATAGGTGCTTGTTTAATGGGCTCAGACAGTATGCTGCTTCAGGAAGACCAGGACCCGGTCGGTGACCGGCTTCTGCCAGAAACTGAATCGGCCATGGTCAGCGTTGTTGATGATGCACAGCTGGCAATCCGCGCCGCGGGCTTTCAGGGCATTATACAAATCAACGCTCTGGTCCAGAGACACCAGGCGGTCCTTGTTTCCGTGCAGGATCAGTACCGGCGGCAGTTCTTCCAGCAGTTCACTGTAACAGGCGAAGTTGGCCTGAGCATATTCTTCTTCATCTCTTCTTTCAAACAGCATGTCCAGCAACAGCTCGTTGTCCGGCTGCAGCAGCCCGGTCTCGGTGAAGGCCAGCTTCTGAATGTTGGTAACACCATAGTAGTCGATCAGACCGTTGAGTTTGGGCAGCGGTCCGCTTTCTTCAGGATTGTCCAGGACCGGTTCTCCCCAGGTCAGAAAGCCCATGATGGCGGTATGGCCGCCGCTGGAATCGCCGGCCAGGAAAATGTTATTGGTATCGATCGGGTATTCAGCGGCGTGGCTGAGGATGAAGCGGGCAGCGGTCTTCAGATCCAGGACCTGAGCCGGGTATTTGGCAACCTGCCAGGGGCGGTACTGCACGATGGCGCAGCCGTAGCCGGCTCTCAGGTAGGGAACGAAGTTGGCGATGGCTGCTTCCAGATGCTGCTCTTCCCAGCCGGAGCCCTTGACATGAATGATCAGCGGGTATTTCCGGTTTTCATCCCGGCCTTCCGGAAAGAGGAAGCGGACGAACAGCTCGTAATTATCTTTAAAGGCGTATCTTACCAGCGGATAGGCACAGGGATAGAGAGCGTTCTGATCAATCTCAATAGTCTCGGCGCCTTCAGCGGTATCGGTCCATTTGGGCATGTCATCATAGGTGTGAAAGTAATTATACATGATTGGGCTCCTTCATATGTCGTTGGTTCTGACAACATTATAACACGGCAAAGGAAAAGTGCTGCCTGAGGCAGCACCTTGGGATCATTTCCTGCGGGCCTGTTTTTCCGCATTGCGCTTGTCGTTGATGATCTTGACTTCCTTGTCGGTGATCAGGGTGACGTCGTTTTCCTTGGCCCAGGCGACGCAGCCGTTGAGAACGGTCTTCAGGAAGGGCCGAGGGACCTTGACGAAGTTCTTCAGGGCGTCGTCAGTAAACTTGACGGTATCATCAACGCGGTCGGCCGCAAAGCGGATGGAAGCCAGGTCGACTTCCTTGGGAGCCGGGATCGGCTCAGCGACCGGTTTACGCAGCCGCGGGAACGGGGTATACCAGAAATTGGTGGAATCGCGGTAACCGTAATCAACCGGAACCGGCGGGAAGCTGTTCTTATTGACGCCGTTAACGATGGCGTCGTAGTACTTTTCCTTCATCAGGATCTTGTCGACATAGAGGATGAAGTGAGCGCCGTATTTGGAAGTAATGCCGTTGAAGTCGTTGTAGGGGCCGGGGTGGCCGTCGTCGATGTCTTCAACCCTGAATCTGTCAGCTCCCTCCAGTTCAGCCGCCCAGGTACATTCAAAGACCTGGTAAGCGCTGGAGATGACCGGGGGACGCTGTGGGTCATCCGGATCAGCCTGGCCTTTTTCCATTTCGAATTTCAGATCCTTCATCTTTTCCGCTGAAGGACCGGGGAAACCGAGACGTACCGCTTCCCGGAAGGTCTTGCGGTCATCGGGGATGAAGTTGATGGCACACTTATGGGTACGCAGCAGATTCTGACAGGTATTGGAAGTGTTGCGGCATTCCAGAAGCATTGCGTAGCGATTCTTGCCGGCGATGTAGTAGGGGAAGCAGAGGGAATAGGACCCGATGTTCAGACTTCCGTCCGGGTTTATGGTGCTGATGCAGACCGTCGGCATCGGGAAGAATGAAGAAGTCTGATAAAAATTATCGACTATGCGTAGATCCTTGAATGAACTCATAATAATATCTCCTGTTCTCTATCTTCAGAAGAACTCTTTTTTCAGAACGATGCTCTCCTGATATGACAAATCATTAGCCAGATTAAGACCGTGATTTATCGCAGAAACAAGGTCGTAGTTGTTGGACAGACAGGCCATGAGCATGGCCAGGAAGGCTTCGAAGCAACCGATGACATGCGGTCCCTGTTCCTCCTTCTTGTACTGGTGGAAACCGGCATAATCATAGTGACTGACAAACTGGCCGTCCTCAACGATGAGGATCCACTTGAGGCCCTGCTTTATCAGATCGGTACACAGGGAAGAAACATCCCGTTCACTGATCGTCCGGATGAGATAGTCATATTCAAAGACAACGCCTTCCACAAGGTTGAGGACCCGGGTCTCCGGGATGCTGTTGTAGCAGACCCACTTGACATTGGGATAATTGGCAACGGCCTTGAGGAAGTAGTTGGTGTTGATGTATTTTATCAGCCCGTAATCATCCTCTTCAAAGGAAAGGATGGGGAAACCGTCTTCAACGCCCGGATAGACGGAGAAATTAAAGTCGTCCAGAGCGATGGACTTGTTGAACTTGTCAATCAGATAGACCTTGGAAGGGGTCTTGGCAAGGGCAGAATTATTGGCATAGACCATGCCGTTGAGCTTGTCGAGATTCAGAATCATTTCCGCTGAGGTGCTGTCATAGGATAACCGGGTAAGCAGATAGACGTCGGTGTCCAGAACGGCCAGATTGTGGGCGATGCTGTAGGCGCCGCCGAAGCGGTTGTCATCAATGCCGGCGGAAAGAGCCTTGTTGGCAGACAGGGAATCCTTCAGATGAATTACTTCGGTGCGGTAGCTGTTTCCGATGACAATGACTCTGTTCATATGTCTATTCTAGCACAAAATTCATGATAAAATAGTACCGAGGTGGAATATGAAAATCGGACAGGCTGTAGACATTCATAAACTGGTAGAAAACCGGCCGCTGATCCTTGGCGGAGTCAGGATAGAATTCGAGAAGGGCCTTCTGGGCCATTCGGATGCTGATGTCCTTACCCATGCCGTCGCGGAAAGCATCATCGGTGCCCTCGGTCAGGGGGACCTTGGCCGGCACTTCCCGGACACCGATCCAGCATATGAGGGGATTTCCTCTTTGTTATTGTTGGAAAAGGTGTATGAAATGATGGATGAAATGGGCTATAAGGTGGGCAACATTGATGCTACGGTCATGATTGAAAGACCGAAACTTGCTCCGCATAAAAGCCAGATGGAAGAGAATCTGGCTGCCGTACTGCATTGCGAACCTTCCAGGATCAATGTCAAGGCGACAAGAGGGGAAGGACTGGGCTTTGTGGGCCGGGGCGAAGGCGTCCAGGCTTTCAGTGTCTGTCTGCTGATGGAAAAATAAGGCGAGACCGTTTCTGACCAAACAAGAAGAGGATCATTCCTCTTCTTTTCTTTGGGTAATAAGATACATTTCTGAGCCGTAGTCCAGAGGAATGCGGACATCAGGATTATAACCGGCGGCCGTATAGACATTGGTTAGACTGATGCCTTCAGCCAGCGCCAGAGAACTGGCCTGACAGCTTTCCGCCGGATTGCGGTAGAGTCCGGAAGTCTGAGTTTCCTTACTCTGATCTAGCAGATGGTTGAAGTGTTCGGCCAGGTAGGTCTGCTCAACGGCTGTAATATTGTAAGTCCCCTGAGTCAGATTGCGGATGGTCAACCGCTCCGGTTTCGGAGCAACGGTAAGCAGCCGGCGGTAGATGGCCGCAAGAGTTTCATCCTTGCCTGTGACGCAGAACTGTTCGTGCTGAGAATCGGTATCCAGACGGCAGAAACTGCCATATTGGAAGGTCTGGCGGTGTTCTTTGTAGAAGGCGATCTGACTCCTTATTTCCTGTTTTTCCTGTTCGTTTAACCGTCCGAGATCAAATTCATAGCCAAGAATGCCGAAGGCGGCAACATTGAAGCGAAGAGGCAGCGAAGTCCGGCGCAGGGACTGGGCAGAAACTTCAGCGGCAACATGAGCGCCCATCATGGAGAGCGGGTAGAGGTAGCTGGCGTTCTTCTGGATCCGCATTCTTTCCAGCGGATCGGTATCGTCAGACGTCCAGATCTGCGGCGAGAAGCAGGCCATGCCCAGATCAAACCGGTTGCCTCCGGAAGAACAGCTTTCCAACAACAGCTGAGGCCTCTTTGAAAAGATCCGGTTCAGCACGCTGTACAGTCCGATAATGTAGCGGTGAGTATAGTTCTGGTCAACTCCGGCCAACTGCCTGTTCATGTCCCACTTGATGTAGGCAGCCTGAGTTTCCTCGATGACCTTACCGACATTTTCAACAATGAAATCCTGAACGTCCTTTCTGGTAAGATCCAGCAGCAGCTGATTGCGGCCATAAATGTCATTATGAACACCATCATGAACGGCCCATTCCGGGTGCCGACGGTAGAGATTGCTTTCTTCACTGACGGATTCCGGTTCGACCCAGATACCGAAATCAAGACCCTTTTTCCGGATGCCTTCCGCCAGAGAGGACAGGCCATTGGGAAGCTTGGCAAGGTCGGTCTCGTAATTGCCCAGACCGGCCAGGTCGTTGTTTCTTTCCCTGAACCAGCCATCGTCAAGGACAAAGAGCTCACACCCCAGTTTTCCGGCTTCTTCAGCCAGTTTCAACAGTCTCTCTTCATTGAAGTCAAAGCCAAAGCCTTCCCAGCTGTTGACGAGCACGGGACGGCAGCGATACTGCCAGAAATCGGGAACGATGTGACGGTTAATGAAATCATGGAAATGCCGGGAAAGTCCGTTGAGACCCTGATCAGAGAAACTGAGGACGGCTTCCGGTGCACTGAAGGCTTCCTCCGGTTTCAAAGCCCAGTTCAGACCTTCCGGCTGAATTCCAATCATTGTCCGGCATTGTCCGACATGATTAAAGGCGGTTGAGTTGTAGTGGTTGCCGCTGTAGATCAAATTAAAACCCCAGACCTTGCCGGAATCCTCATCGGTTCCGCTTTGCCGCAGCAGATAGCCGGGGTTGCAGGCGGCTGAGGAGAAGCCAACGCGGGATGAATTGGTGATGGTGCTGGAAGTTACCGGCTGCTCATGCAGGTGCATTTCGCTGGCCCATTCACCATGGAAGCTCATTTCCACCAGATCCGGCTGGCGCAGGTCAAGTGCGCAGCTCATCAGTTTCCGGATGAACTGCGTTCTATCCGAGTGGTTGATGATCCGGGCGGAACGGACAATGACATCTTCCTCAAAGAAGACTTTATAGAATAACTGAACTTCAACCTGACGGAAGAAGTCGCACAGGCGTACCGTAAGCAGACCATCCGCTTTCCGGCTGACCGGAAGATCGGTTGGATAGTCAGCATTGTCAAAGTTGATCTCGTGAGAACGGTAAGTCAGATCCAGAGAACTGTTGCCTTCGCTGTCGACCAGAATGACAGCCGGTTCCCGGTAATCGCCGCGGCCCTGGGTACCATACTGCTGGGGGATGCGGTTGAGGCAGTAAAGCGGGTCGTCCTGACTGTAGAGGATGCTGTCGCCATAGCAGGCAGTCCGCCGGTCGGAAAGCGCCTGGCAGTCATCGATCAGTACCGTCCGGCCATAATGAACATGTTCAAGATGGTCGTGCTCGTTTACCTTGAACATATAGGAAGTGTTCCTGGTGTTGAGCAGGAAGGTGTTATTGCGGAAAATGATGCAGTTATTATTACTCATGTTTACCCCCTGAGGCCGATATTTGCTGAATTAATTATATCAATTTTTCCCATTGGTTTTCCGTTCCATTATAATATAGTAGATAAAAAGAACGGAGGATGACTGCATGCTGAGTTATAAAATCAAAGTTGAAGATCTGAAGAATCAGAGTGAAGGAAGGATCATCCGGGAAGCTCTTTATGATGCCGGCGCCGATAACGTCAGCGTTAACGCCGCCAGGAAGGAAATCGTCATTGATTCTGATCTGGCTGTTGAAGAAATTTATGACATCATTGAGGAAGCCGGCTTTACGCCGACCGATCTGGAATTGGTATAAAAGACATTTCAGGATTCTGAAGAAATGGGCAAACAGGGAGAATGAAGAATGGAACAGTATAACGTTACCGGCATGAGCTGCGCTGCCTGCCAGGTGCGGGTAGAAAAGGCCGTCAGTGCGGTTGAAGGAGTTACCTCAGCGACCGTCAGCCTTCTGACCAACAGCCTGGCCGTTGAAGGAACAGCCAGCAGCCAGCAGATCATTAAGGCGGTTGAGGATGCCGGCTATGGGGCAGCTCTGAAAGGCGCGGATAATGAGAGAAAGTCCATCTCGGCCAAACTGGCCGCGGAAGAAGACATGCTGAAGGACAGGGAAACACCTAAACTGAAAAGGCGACTGATAGCTTCGCTGCTTTTCCTTTTGATCCTGATGTATTTCTCGATGGGCCACATGATGCTTGGTCTGCCTTTGCCGGTCTTCTTTGAAAACAACCACGTTGCCATGGGAATCGTGCAGCTGGTCTTATGCGCGATCGTCATGGTCATAAACCAGAAGTTCTTCATTTCCGGTTTTAAGAGTCTGTGGCACCGTTCCCCCAACATGGATTCCCTGATCGCTCTGGGCTCCATGGCCGGGTTCGTATATTCCGTTGTGATACTGCTTTTGATGAGCCGGGCGGTTGTTGACGGCAAGCATGAAGCGGTAATGCGCTATATGGATGAATTCTACTTTGAATCGTCAGCCATGATCCTGGCTCTGATTACCGTGGGTAAGATGCTGGAAGCCTCTTCCAAGGGAAAGACGACAAATGCCTTGAAGAGTCTTATGAAGCTGGCTCCCAAGACCGCTACGCTTTTGCGCAACGGTCAGGAAGTTTCCGTCAGCATTGATGAAGTAAACAAGGGCGACATCTTTGTCGTCCGCCCCGGGGAAAACATCCCGGTCGACGGCATCATCGTTGATGGCGAGAGCGCCGTCAATGAGGCCGCCATTACCGGTGAAAGCATTCCCGTTGATAAGGTGGTTGGTGACAGTGTTACCAGCGCCACGCTGAACCAGTCCGGTTTCCTGACCTGTCAGGCTACCCGGGTGGGAGAAGACACTACTCTGGCACAGATCATCCAGATGGTCTCTGATGCCGCGGCTACCAAGGCGCCGGTTGCCAAACTGGCTGACACGATTTCCGGCTACTTTGTTCCCGCCGTCATTGGCGTTTCTCTGATCACCTTTGTGATCTGGCTGTTATTGGGAAAGGAGATCGGTTACTGTCTGGCCCGGGCCATTACCGTGCTGGTAGTTTCCTGCCCCTGTGCTCTTGGCCTGGCTACTCCGGTAGCCATCATGGTCGGTAACGGTGTCGGTGCCAAGAACGGCATCCTGTTCAAGAATGCCGAGGCCCTGCAGGAGACCGGAAACATTCAGATCGCCGTATTGGACAAGACCGGAACGATAACTTCCGGCCAGCCGATTCTTACCGCCATCCGTCCGGCAGCGGAAACTACTGAAGAAAAACTGCTGGAAAAGGCGCTGATCCTGGAACAGCGCAGCGAACACCCGCTGGCCATTGCCGTCGTGAATTACGGCAGGGAGAAGGGCATTGAGGTCGGAGAACCGGAAAACTTCCGTGCGCTCTCGGGTAACGGCCTGACCGGCCGTTATCAGGGTAAGGACCTGTTTGGCGGCAACTTCCGCTTCATTTCCCAGCACGCGGAAATAAGCGAGGAAGTAAGAAAAACCGGCGAGCTGCTGGCTGAAGCCGGTCAGACGCCGCTCTACTTCGCCGAAGAAGGAAAACTGTTGGGCATCATCGCGGTTGCTGATGCCATCAAACCGGACAGCCCGCAGGCCATCGCGGAAATGAAGAGAATGGGCATTCACGTAGTCATGCTGACCGGTGACAACGAAAAGACCGCCCAGGCCATCGGCGTCCAGGCGGGAGTCAGCGAAGTGATCGCTTCAGTTTTGCCGGAAGGCAAGGAAGAAGTCATCAGACAGCTCCAGGCTCATGGCAAGGTAGCGATGATCGGTGACGGCATCAATGATGCCCCGGCACTGACCAGAGCGGACATCGGCATTGCCATCGGCGCCGGTACTGATGTAGCCATTGACGCAGCTGATGTCGTGTTGATGAAGAGCAGCCTGCGAGATGCGGCGGCGGCCATCCGGCTGTCGAGAGCAACCTACCGCAACATCATTGAGAACCTGTTCTGGGCCCTGATCTACAATACATTGCTGATACCGGCAGCGGCCGGTCTCTATACAGGATTGGGCATTACCATGAATCCGATGCTGGGCGCGGCGGCGATGAGCCTTTCCAGCTTCTGCGTCGTCAGCAACGCCCTGCGGCTGAACCTGCTGAAGATCCATGATGGCAGCCATGACCGTCCCGGTAAAAAAGCTGTAAAACTGAATGAAGAAGGCAAATTACTGACACAGAGAAAGGAAAATGAGGTATATTTTATGACAAGAACCATGAAGATTGAAGGCATGATGTGCCCGCATTGCGAAGCGACGGTAAAGAAGGCTCTGGAAGCTGTTGACGGCGTTGAAAGCGCTCAGGTCAGCCACGAGCAGGGTACTGCCGTAGTTACCTTAAGCCATGAAGTTGAGAACGCCGTTCTCACCAAGGCCGTTGAGGATAAGGAGTACAAGGTAATCGCTGTTGATTAAGTAAGACGAGTAAATAAGCCGATTGTGATCGGCGGAATAAGGAGAAGTACCATGGATAGTAACAAGCGACCGGAAACGATGGAAAGAATCACAACCAGAGAACTGGCGGAAAGGTTCATTGCGGAGCAGACTGAAGCCCTGCGTGCACAGATCGACGGCAAGAAAGTCCTGCTGGCCTTAAGCGGTGGGGTGGACTCATCAGTTGTTGCCGCTCTTCTGATCAGAGCAGTTGGCGATCAGCTGACCTGTGTTCATGTCAATCACGGATTACTGAGGAAGGGTGAGCCGGAGCAGGTCATTGAAGTCTTCCGCAATCAGATGAAGGCTAACTTGATCTATGTTGATGCCGTTGACCGCTTCCTGGATAAGCTGGCTGGGGTCTCAGATCCGGAAACCAAGAGAAAGATCATCGGCGCGGAATTCATCCGGGTCTTTGAAGAAGAGGCCCGCAAGCTAGACAACATTGAATTCCTGGCTCAGGGAACCATTTATCCTGACATTCTGGAATCCAAGGGCGTCAAAGCCCACCACAATGTCGGCGGTTTGCCGGAAGACCTGAAATTTGAACTGGTTGAACCGGTAAAGCTGCTTTACAAGGACGAAGTAAGAGTCGTCGGCGAGGCCTTAGGCCTGCCTTACAGCATGGTTTACCGTCAGCCTTTCCCGGGCCCAGGCTTAGGGGTCAGATGCACCGGCGCAATCACCAGGGACCGCCTGAATGCCTTAAGAGAAGCAGACGCCATTGTCAGAGAAGAAATCGGAAAACTGGAAACCAAGCCATGGCAGTATTTCGCGGTCATTCCCGATATTCAGTCAACCGGTATCAAGGATGGCAGCCGCTACATGGGCTGGCCGGTCATCATCAGAGCAATCACCACGGTTGACGCTGTTACTGCCAAGAGCGTCATCCTGCCTATGGAGACTCTGCTGACGATTCGTGACCGAATAATTGCGGAAGTGAAGGGCGTTAACCGAGTCCTGTGGGATTATACCGATAAGCCGGTAAGCACGATTGAGTGGGAATAGGCTGAACCGATTAAAAGAAAAGCCCTCCTGTACAACAAAGTATGGGAGGGCTTTATCGTGATGAACAAACAATCGACGGGAAGAGATCAGAAATAACTGACCTTGACGGTCTTATCCAGTTTTCTTAGGATCTCACAGAGTTCATCAATGAGCTTCATCTTCAGGGAGATGGAAAGATCCTTGTTATGCTGGTGAGCCGGATTGACGGCACAGCCGGAGAAGATGATGATGTCGCTGGCATCCTCAAACAGCAGGGAAGCCAGTCGGGAAGCCCCGTCAGTCTTGTAGTTCCAGTTGAAATAATCCTGGTTGCCGGCCGAGAAATCACGGCCGTATTCCAATACCCTGTTCAGGGTGACCATTCCTTCGGTGACCAGATCAATGCCTTCAATGGCGGAAATAGGAGGAATGTCAGTTTCCATTTCGTTTGGGACAGCCCTTATTTCTCTGTTCAGGCAGCGGGCGACGATTGAAGCAGTCGTTCCTCCGGAAACGATGTGCTTCCCCTTCTTGGAAAGGAAGAGAGAGACCATCCGGTCGTCATCTTCCGGTGCGGTTGAAGGACCTACCATCAGGGATATCTGCTGTCTTTCTCTGATCCGGACGCAGGCAACCGTTACATCATCGGTCGGCTTTCCTTCATATAAGGCGTTACAGCGGTCGATCAGTGTCGTTGCCAGCACCTTGGCGCAAAGCTGGTCAGTCATGGTTTCTTCCGCAAAATTCATGATCTGCGGCAAGGTCCAGCCATAATTGAGGATTTCCCCGGCTCCGGCATTTATTACACCGTCGGACATCATGAAGAAGCTGTCACCAACCTTCGCTTCGTATTCGGCTTTCTCGATCCGCTTGCCGTGGATCTCGCTGACGGTATAGTCAGGCAGAAAGGCCTTTCCTTCATGGATAATGAAGGGAGAGGGGTT